>DKVN01000098.1:18225-20768 GCA_002491225.1 Faecalibacterium sp. UBA7177 | reverse complement strand
CGGCCCATCAGCACCGAGTCAAAGACGCTGAGGTCGCCAAACTGGATGTTCTGGGGCACATAGGCGATCCGCCCAGCCCGCTCGCGCCGGGGCATCCGCACAAGATCCTGGCCGTCGAGGGTCATCCGCCCGGCGGTGGGGGTGCAGATGCCGAGGATGTTTTTGAACAGGGTGGTTTTGCCCGCGCCGTTTTTGCCCAGCAGGATGCCGACCTCGCCCGCCTGCAGTGTGAGATCGACCCCCTGCAGGATGGGCGGCGAGCGGCGGCTATAGCGAAAGCCCAGCCCCTCAATGCGCAGCATCCTGATCCCCCCTTTTGGAGAAGATGATCGCCACAAAAAAGGGCGCGCCCAGCAGGGTGGTGACCGCCCCCACCGGCAGGGCCGAGCCGCCGCCCAGGCTGCGGGAGAGGGTATCGGCCAGCAGCAGCAGCAGGCTGCCGCTCAAAAGGCTGGCGGGGATGGCAAAGCGGTGATCCTGCCCGAGCAGCCGCTTGGTGAGGTGGGGGCAGATGATGCCCACAAAGCCGATGACCCCCAAAAAGGAGACGCAGACCGCGGTGATCATCGAGGCCAGCAGCATCGAGGCAAAGAGCAGCCGCCCGACCGGCACCCCCATGGTTTTGGCGGCGGCGTCCCCGCTGAGCAGCGCGTTGTACTGCCAGGACATTGCCCCAAAGAAAGCGCTGCCCGCGGCCACCACCGCCAGCATGATGAGGTCGGTGCGGTAGGTGGCCCGGCCCAGATCGCCGAAGTTCCAGATGACCGCGGCGGAGAGCCCCACATCGGTGGCGTAAAACTGCAAGAGGGTGGTGCCCGCTGTCCAGATCGAGCCGACGGCGATGCCGGCCAGCACCACCACCCCCGGCGAAAACTGCCGCAGCCTGCACAGGCCCAGGATGAGCAGGATCGAGAGGGTGGCAAAGAGAAAGGCCATGAGCGAGGTGGCGTAGGGGTTTGCGCCCGCCGCGTAGTTGGCGAGGTTGTTGCCGGTGGAGAGAAACCCGCCCGCAAAGGCGATGATCGAGAGGTTGGCCCCAAACACCGCCGCGTTGGAGACCCCCAGCGTTGAGGGGGAGGCCATGGGGTTGTTGAGGGTGGTTTGCATGATGAGCCCCGAGACCGAGAGCCCCGCCCCCGCGATGAGGGCGGCGAGGACACGGGGGATGCGGATGTTCCAGAGGATGCGGTTGTTGGCGGGGGTGCCGGCGCGGGCCAGCGCCGCGAGGCAGTCCGAAACGCTCATCCGAGAGGAGCCCGCGAAGAGGCAGGCAAACGCGCAGAGCAGGACGGCAAGGGCAAGCAGCAGGATCGCGGCACGTTTTTGCGCCCTGACCCTGCGCTCCTGCTGGAACGCGGTTTGTGCGTTGTTCATAAGTGGCGGCCCTCCCCTCTTTGCCGCGAGGTTTGCTGCGCAAAAAAAGAGCGCACAGCCTTTCTGCCGAAAAGCCGTGCGCCTTCGTAGCACACTGATTCCTCGCGGGGTCTTAAAAACATTTTAGAGCATCCCTGCGCACGCCCGAAAGATGCTTTGGCACGCTGAGGGAGGAAGGCGCTTCAGCGCCCAAGGGTCGGCTTCGTGCCGACCACACTGATATTTTATACCACGATTTTGCCAAAAAGTCAAATCCATGCAAAAACGCTTGATGAACCGCTGTTTTTACCGGCACCCGCCGCTGGCAGGATCCTCGCAGAGCGCGCAGATCTTTTTGACCGCGTCCTGCAAAAGGGAGGCGACCGAGCCCTCGGTGACCCCGGCAATGATGTTGTCGCAGTGGCTCACCGGCAGCAGCACCCGCTTGGCCCGGCTCTGGCCGATGGCGGCGGCCATGGCGGGGGTGATCTCGCCATAGAGCGAATCGGCGATGACGATGCCGATGGGGCCGACGATGAGGTCGGCGCTGCGCGCCCCGACGATTACGGCGTTTTCGCCGGTCGCGGCGTGATCCGCCCCCTCCTTGCGCATCGCGCCGGTCGCCATGCTGTTGGTGCCCACGGCGGTGATCTCGGCATCGGGCAGGGCTGTTTTGAGCGCCGCGACCAGCTGCCTGCCGATGCCGCCGCCCTGCGCGTCCACAACCAGAATCTTCATGCTCTGGGCCTCCTTGCTGCCGCCTTTCCGTGCAGCCTGCTTATGATGAGATGCGCCCGCGGCCCGTTCGGCCCGCGGCGCTCGTGGGCAAAAAAATCGAAACACCGGACACGCTGCTGACAACACAGCACGGGCCCGGTGTTTCGATACGCTGGAGGTTCCGGGCGGATTTGAACCGCCGCATAAAGGTTTTGCAGACCTCTGCCTTACCACTTGGCTACGGAACCTTATGAAAAAACCGGCTTTTGTTGCAAAACCGGTTTCTTCGCTGGAGCGGCTTACGAGGCTCGAACTCGCTACCTCCACCTTGGCAAGGTGGCGCTCTACCAGATGAGCTAAAGCCGCATTGGTGCCTCCGATCGGAATCGAACCAATGACACGGGGATTTTCAGTCCCCTGCTCTACCAACTGAGCTACAGAGGCATAAAATGGCGACCCGGATGAGGCTCGAA
>DKVN01000098.1:17720-17858 GCA_002491225.1 Faecalibacterium sp. UBA7177 | reverse complement strand
TAACCAACTGAACTACCGGGCCACTTGAAGAGTGGTGGGAGTTACAGGACTCGAACCTGTGACCCTCTGCTTGTAAGGCAGATGCTCTCCCAGCTGAGCTAAACTCCCAAAAAATGGAGCGGCTTACGAGGCTCGAAC
>DKVN01000098.1:13721-17399 GCA_002491225.1 Faecalibacterium sp. UBA7177 | reverse complement strand
TCTACCAGATGAGCTAAAGCCGCAGATTTGAGAGTTTTGCTGGCCCGCACTCTCGGGCGACAGTGACTATTTTACCGTATCGGATGGGATTTGTCAAGCCGATTTGCCCATAAAATTCCGTTTTCAGGATTTTTTTCGGTTTGGCAAACCGGCCGCCTTTTTGCGGCATTGGGGGCGGCGGGAAACCGCCGCCCCGGCGCACTTTTTTGCCTATGGGCAGGCCGCAAAACGCCCGCGTTTTGCCTACAGCTGGGCCAGCAGCTTTTTGAGCGGCACCCGGTACTTTTTATCGCAGAACTGGCAGCAAACCTCGGCCTCCTCCTGCTCGGCGGCCATCTCTTCCAGCTCGGCCCGGCCGAGGCTGGCGAGCGCCCGCTCGACCCGGGCAAGGCTGCAGTCGCACCGGTAGCCCACCCTGCGGCTGTCCAGCAGCTGGGCATCAAACCCGTCCATCGCCAGCTGCATGATCTCCTCGGGGCCCTTGCCCGCGCTGAGCAGGGCGGTCACGCTGGACATTTTGCCGATGTTCTGCTCGATCTGGCTGATCTCGGCCTCGGTGGCGCCGGGCAGCAGCTGGATGAGATACCCGCCCGCGCAGGCGATCGTGAGGTCGGGGTTGACCAGCACCCCCAGCGCACAGACGGTGGGGATCTGCTCGCTGACGGCGTAATAGGCGGTGATGTCCTCGGCCACCTCGCCCGAAGCGAGCGGGATCTGGCCGACATACGGCTCCTTCATGCCGAGGTCGCGCACGACGCTCAGGGTGCCCTGCTTGCCCACCGCGCCGCCGACGTCCAGCTTGCCGTCCGGCCGCAGGGGCAGCTCGACCACCGGGTTTTGCACGTAGCCGCGGGCGCAGCCGTCCCCGTTTGCCACCGCCAGCACCGTCCCGGCCGGGCCGCCGCCCGCGAGGCGCAGGGTAATCGAGGCATCCTCGGTTTTGAGCATCATGCCCATCATCGAGGCGGCGGTCAGCAGACGGCCCAGCGCCGCGCTGGTGACCGCGCTGGTCTTGTGGATGCGCTCGGCCTCGCGCACCATTTCGGTGGAGTCCAGCCCGCAGAACACCACCCCGCCGTTGGCCGAGAGGGCGCGGATCATATTATCTTTTGTTGGCATTGGCATCGTTTCACCGTCCTGTTTGGGTATAGCGTTTGACCGCTGTGATAATATACCGCTGGCTGTGGGGCGCAAGGGGGGCGAACCGCTCGCCGTCCAGCACGCTCTCGAGCGCAAAGCCCGCCTCGTCCAGCGCCCTTTGCACCTGGTCGAGGGTATAGCTGTACTCGGAAAACCGCTCGCGCCAGTGCTCGCCGGTGTCCTCATCGAGGATGTCCAGTGCGATGTCCACCCGCTGTGCGGCGGGGTCGTAGTGGTTCTGCCAACGGCAGACGGCGTCCGGCACCTCGAGGGTGATTTCGCGCTCGCCCAGCACCTCGCGGTGCTTATAGGGGGTGTTGAGGTCGAAGATAAAAACACCGCCCTCCTCCATGAAAAAGCCCGCCCTGCGCACCGCCTCGAAAAAGCGGTCGGCCGGGCCGATGTGGTTGAGGGTGTCGAAGGTGGAGACGGCCGCCCGGATGGTGCCGTAGAGGTCGAGCGAGAGAAGGTCCTGATGCAAGAGCAGCAGCTGGCCCGAAAGGCCGAGCTCGGCCGCCTTTTCCTGCAAAACGGCCAACATCTCCTCGGACTGGTCGACCCCGATCATATCATACCCGGCCTGGGTGAGCATGAGGGTGAGGTCGCCGGTGCCGCAGCCGAGGTCGGCCACGATGCCCTCCCGGATGCCGTGGGCCTCGAATTGGGCGGCGACATAGCGGTAGAGGGCGTCGTAATCCGCCTCGCCGTTGAACTCATCGTAAAACCAGGCAAAGCCGTTATACGCCATCCGCTGCCTCCCCGCCGGGCTGGCCCTGATCCTGATCCTGACCCTGACCCTGCGCGGCCAGCGCCTTTTGCACGGCGTCATCGAGCAGCTGCTGCAGGGCCGGGATGCCAAGGCCGCTTTCGGCGCTGGTCAGCACTACCGCGCGGCAGCCGTAGGGGGCGCAGAGGGTGCGAAATTCCTCCTCCGTCGCGGCCTGCTGGCTTTTTTTGAGCTTGTCCGCCTTGGTCAGGGCCACCGCAAAGGCCACCTTGTGGTAGCGCAGATACTCAAGCATCTGGCGGTCGTCCGCGCTGGGGGCGTGGCGGCAGTCGAGCAGCTGCACCAGCAGCGCCCGCGGGCGGGGAGCGGCAAAGTAGCGGTCGATCAACGCGTCCCAGCGGCGGCGCTCCCCTGCCGCCACCCTGGCGTAGCCGTAGCCGGGCAGGTCGACAAAAAAGGCCTCGTCCACCGCGTAAAAGTTGATGGTGGCGGTTTTGCCCGGCGTGGCGCTGACCCGCGCGAGGCTTTTGCGGTTGCAGAGCTTGTTGATGAGGCTGGATTTGCCCACGTTGGAGCGGCCGGAAAAGACGATCTCGGGCCGCCCGCCGCCCGGCAGCTGGCTGGCAAGGCCGTAGGAGGCGATAAATTCCGCCTTGTTGTAGTTCATGAAGTTCCTCCTTGCGCGGCCGGTTGGGGCAAAGTGTAAAGCCGCAAAGCGGCCCCGGAGACAAAGACCGGGGCCGCTGGCGTTGTTTGTTGGCCCAGCCCGGGCCGCCGCGGGCGGCCCCTGCCCGCGCCTTACTGCGGCAGCTGGGTGGCGGGAGCCTCGGCGGGCACGGCCACCGGCGGGCGCTCGTTTTTGTCGCTGCGGCGGGCGGCGCTGTCCGGGGCGGGCTTCGCCGCCCTGGGCTTGTGCGGCGCGGGCATCAGGGCGTTTTTGAGCACCTGCTCAAGGTCGTCCACCGGCACAAACCGCACCGCCTGCTTGACCTCCTCCTCGACCTCCTGCAAATCGCTTGCGTTGCCACGGGGGATCAGCACGGTTTTCATGCCCTCCCGGTAGGCGGCCATGCTCTTTTCGCGCAGGCCGCCGATGGGCAGCACGTTGCCGTGCAGGGTGATCTCGCCGGTCATGGCAAGGTCGGCCCGCACCGGCCGGCCGGACAGGCAGGAGACCAGCGCGGTGGTGAGGGTGACGCCGGCCGAGGGGCCGTCCTTGGGGATGGCGCCCTCGGGGGCGTGGATGTGCAGGTCGATGTCCTTGAGGGCGGCGGGGTCGATGCCGTACCTGTCCGCATTGACCCGGGTGTAGGTGATGGCGAGCTTGGCGCTCTCCTTCATCACGTCGCCGAGCGAGCCGGTGAGCTCGATCTTGCCGGTGCCGCCCGGCAGCACCTGCACCTCGATGGGCAGCATCTCGCCGCCGACGCTGGTCCAGGCCAGGCCGTTGGCAATGCCCACCGCGTTGGTGCGGTTGATGAAGTCCGGCTTGACCCGGCGCGGGCCGAGCAGCCCCTCGAGCGAGGCCGCGGTGACCGTGACCTTTTCGCACTCGCCCGCGGCGATCTTACGGGCGCACTTGCGCAGCACCTCGGTGATGGTGCGCTCAAGATTGCGCACCCCGGCCTCGCGGGTGTAGCCGTCGATGATGCCGTAGAGGGCCGCCGAATGGAAGCTGACCTTGCCCTCGAGCCCGTTGTTTTTGAGCTGCTTGGGCAACAGGTGCCGCTTGGCGATGTTGAACTTTTCCACCCGGGTATAGCTGGCCAGCTCGATCACGTCCATCCGGTCGAGCAGGGGGGCGGGGATGG
>DKVN01000098.1:3145-13397 GCA_002491225.1 Faecalibacterium sp. UBA7177 | reverse complement strand
GAAATCCCCGGCCAGCTTGTCGATCTCGTCCAGCAGGATGAGGGGATTGGCGCTCTTGGCGGTGATCACCGCGCTGATGATCTTGCCCGGAAGCGCCCCGATGTAGGTGCGGCGGTGGCCGCGGATCTCGGCCTCATCCCGCACGCCGCCCAGGCTCATGCGGGCGTACTCCCGCCCGAGGCAGCTGGCGATCGAGCGGGCGATCGAGGTTTTGCCCACCCCCGGAGGGCCCACCAGGCAGATGATCTGGCCCTTGATCTCGGGGCTGAGCTGGCGCACGGCCAGGATCTCCAAAATGCGGTCCTTGACCTTTTTGAGGCCGTAATGCTCTTTGTCGAGGATGGCCTGGGCCCGGTGGATGTTGAGCCGGTCGACCGTGTACTTGCCCCAGGGCAGGTCAAGGCAGGTATCCAGATAGGTGCGGATGACCGCCGCCTCCTGGCTGCTGCCCTGCATGCGAAAGAGCCTGTCCGCCTCCTTGAGCAGCTTCTCACTGGCTTCCTCGGGCAGCGAGAGCTCGGCGATGCGGCGGCGGTACTCCTCGGCCTCGACCCGGGCGTCCTCGCCCTCGTCCAGCTCGGTGGCGATGGCGCGCATCTGCTCGCGCAGGTAGTAATCCCGCTGGTTTTTGTCCATCTGGTCGTTGACCTTTTCGTGGATCTCCCGCTCGAGGCTGAGCACCTGGTACTCCCGGCGCAGCAGCTCCAGCAGCTTTTCCAGGCGGCTGACGAGGGTGTTCTCCTCGAGAACGGCCTGCCGGTCCTGATATTTGAGCAGGATGTTGGCGGGGATGTACTCGCTGAGGAAGACCGGGCTTGAGTTGCTGATGATGTTGTAGACGACATCCTTCGACAGGCGCGGGTTGAGCGAGAGATACTCCTCAAAGGCCTCCTTGATGTTGCGCACCAGCGCCTCCACCTCGACCGACTCGGCCGCCTTCAGCCCCCGCAGCGGGGCGGGCTTGATGGCCGCCTGCAAAAAGCTGCCGCTGGCGTCGAGGCTGAGCAGCCGGGCGCGGTACTTGCCCTCGACCAGCACCTTGACCAGGTCCTCTGAGACCCGCAGCACCTGCTTGACCTCGGCCACCACGCCGTATTCGTAGAGATCCGGCACCTCGGGGTCCTCGGTGTCCATCTCGCGCTGGGCCACCAGAAAAACCGAGTTGGTATTGGTCATGGCCCACTCGACGGCGGCCACCGACTTATCGCGCCCGACCTCAAAATGGACGATGTTGTTGGGGAAAACGACCAGCCCGCGCAGCGCGATGGTGGGCACCCGCAGGACATTGCGGTCGATTTTTACGGTCACACGGTTCGGCATACTGCAAACCCTCCCTATCGCAGCCCCGGGCCGCGGCCGGGGGCTGGAATACAGTCATGCTTGGATATTCTGGATAAACTACTGAAAATCAAATCGAAAGTTTATTATACACAAAAAGAATGAACGAATCAACCATACCGGCTTGGGAATTTTTGTGTGCGGGCCCCTCTTTGACTTCCATTGCCCCTTTTGGGCCTTTTTTACAGCAAAAGGCGGCGAAGCGAACGCATGCGTTCTCACCCGCCGCTCTTGTGCTGGTATCCAATGGGGCATTTGGGGAAATTTGCCGGGCCTTTTGCCGCAGCAGCTTTTGCCGGGGCAAGCCCGGCGCGGGCCGCCGCGGCCCGGAGTCAGGACACCGGTGTCTGGCTCTTGTACCGCTTGCGCACCGCGCCGTACTCGAGGGTGGGCTTGCCGCCCTCGGCTGCCGCACCGTCCACCACCACCCGCACGATGGTAGCATCGCTCGGGATCTCGTACATCACCGGCATGAGGATGCTCTCGAGGATGCTGCGCAGGCCGCGCGCGCCGCTCTTGCGCTGGATGGTGCGGCGGGCGATGGCGTGCAGCGCCTCGTCGGTGAACTCGAGCTCGACATTGTCCATCTGCAGGAGGGCCTGATACTGCTTGATGAGGCTGTTTTTGGGCTCCTGCATCACCCGGATCAGGGCCTCCTCGTCCAGCGCGTCCAGCACGGTGACCACCGGCAGGCGGCCGATGAGCTCGGGGATAAGGCCAAACTTGACCAGATCCTCCGGCTCGACCCTACGCAGCAGATCCTGTTTGGCCTTGCTGCTCTCATCCTTGAGCTGGCTGCCGAAGCCGAGGGCCGAGGTGTCGGTGCGGCGCTGGATGTACTTGTCCAGCCCGTCGAACGCGCCGCCGCAGATGAAGAGGATGTTTTTGGTGTTGATCTGGATGAACTCCTGCTGGGGGTGCTTGCGCCCGCCCTGGGGCGGCACGTTGCTGACCGTGCCCTCCAGAATCTTGAGCAGCGCCTGCTGCACCCCCTCGCCGCCCACGTCCCGGGTGATCGAGGGGTTCTCGCTTTTGCGGGTGATCTTGTCGATCTCGTCGATGTAGATGATGCCGATCTCGGCCTTTTGGATATCGAAATCCGCGGCCTGGATCAGCTTGAGCAGGATGTTCTCGACATCCTCACCCACATAGCCCGCCTCGGTGAGGGTGGTGGCGTCCGCGATGGCGAAGGGCACCCCGATCATCCGCGCGAGGGTCTGGGCCAGCAGGGTTTTGCCCACGCCGGAGGGGCCGAGCAGCAGCACGTTGCTTTTTTGCAGCTCGACCTCATC
Source organism: Faecalibacterium sp. UBA7177 (assembly GCA_002491225.1). Taxonomy (GTDB): domain Bacteria; phylum Bacillota; class Clostridia; order Oscillospirales; family Ruminococcaceae; genus UBA7177. The sequence continues at coordinate 10,767 of DKVN01000098.1, read as the reverse complement.
CCCCTGACCGCTGAGGATCCGCTTATAGTGGTTGTAGACCGAGACGGCCAGCACGGTTTTGGCCTCGTCCTGCCCGATGACATACTGATCCAGCCCGGCCTTGATCTCGGCGGGGGTCAGCACGTTGACGAGCGGGGCGGCGGGCTCGGCCGGGCCGCGGCCCCGGCGGCGCTGGGGCTGGGGCGGGGCGTTGTCCGGCTTTGCGTCCTCATCCAGCAGCGAGTGGCAGAGCTCGATGCACTCGTTGCAGATGTTGACCCCCGGGCCGATGATCATCCGATCCACATGCTCCTGGCTTTTGCCGCAGAAGCTGCAGATCAGGTTTTTTTCTTTATGGTCCTTGCCGGAATTCTGATTTGCCATATCGCACCTTATCTCTTGAAAATATCGTCTTGCCGCGCTTTCGGCATCGGGCACACGGCGGCCTTGCCGCTCAAAACGCAATAAGCGGCCTTTAGCGATGCTCGATCACCTGATCCACCAGGCCGTAGGCGGCCGCAGCCTGGGCGGTGAGGAAGTTGTCCCGCTCGGTGTCGGCCGCGATGGTCTCGAGCGGCTGGCCGGTGTACTCGCTGAGCAGCCGGTTGAGCCGCTCGCGGGTGTGTACCAGATGGTCGGCGTGAATTTTGACGTCGGTGGTCTGGCCCTGCAGCCCGCTGATGAGGGGCTGGTGGATCATGATCTCGGCGTTGGGCAGGGCCAGCCGCTTGCCCTTGGTGCCGCTGGCCAGCAGAAACGCCCCCATCGAGGCGGCCATCCCCATGCAGATGGTGGAGACATCGCACTTGATATACCGCATGGTGTCGTGGATGGCCATGCCGGCCGAGATCGACCCGCCCGGGCTGTTGATATAGAGGCTGATGTCCTTTTCGGGGTCCTGCCCCTCCAGAAACAGCAGCTGCGCCACCACCACGCTGGCGACCGAATCGTTGACCTCGCCGCAGAGCATGACGATGCGGTCATTGAGCAGGCGGGAGAAAATGTCATACGAGCGCTCGCCGCGGGCGGTCTGCTCCACGACATACGGGACAAAACTACTCATGGGGGTCTCCTCTCTGTGTTGCCATCATTGCCGCGGCGGGCCATCCGCAGGGTGTTGCGCTGCAAAACGCCCGCGCCGGGTCTTCTCGAAAATGACCGATACGGCGGCAAGCGCCGTATCGGTCGCGATGTTTCATCCTCCGGGCGGCAGAAAGCGGACGGGCTGATTCGCTTACTCGGCCTTTTCCGCCTCGGTGTCCTTTGCCTCGGTGTCCTCCACCGTTTTGGTGGTCACCTCCGCCTTCTCCTTGAGCAGGTCCACCGCCTTGTTGACGGCCAGGTCCTGCTTGACCTCCTCGATGTCGACCACTTCCCTGACCTTGTCCAGCTCGAGCTTGTTGGCATCGGCGATGCGCTGCAGCTCGGCCTCGGCCTCCTCGTCGGTGGCCTCGATCTTCTCCTGGGCGGCCAGCGCCTCGAGGGCCAGGCGGATCTTGACCTGCTTTTCGGCCTGGGCCTTGAAGCCCTCGCGGAAGGCCTTCATATCCTGGCCCATGTACTGCAGGTAGAGGTCCAGCTTGAGGCCCTGCTGGGCCAGCCGGTACTCGAACTCGCGCACCAGATCATCGGTGCGGTTCTCGTACATGACCTCGGGGATCTCGCCCTCCATCGAGTCGATCAGCTGGTCAACCAGGCCGTTCTCGAGCTCGATCTCGGCGTTCTTGTCGTTCTGCTCTTCCTTCTCCTTGCGGATCGAGGCGCGCAGCTCGTCAAGGGTGTCGTACTCGCTGACATCCTTGGCGAACTCGTCGTCGAGGGCGGGCAGCTCCTTGGTCTGCACCTCGTGCAGCTTGATCTTGAAGACGGCCTCCTTGCCGGCCAGCTCCTCGGCCTGGTAGTCCTCGGGGAATTTGACCGTGATGTCAAACTCCTCGCCCGCGGCGTGGCCCACCACCTGCTCCTCAAAGCCGGGGATGAAGCTGCCGCTGCCAAGGGCCAGCTTGTAGTGCTCGGCCTTGCCGCCCTCAAAGGCGGTGCCGTCCACAAAGCCCTCAAAATCCAGCTCGGCGGTGTCGCCGTTCTGGGCTGCGCCCTCGCGGGTGATCATGCGGCCGTTGCGCTCCTGCATGCGGGCCAGCTCGGCCTCGACCTCGGCGTCCTTTACAGTATGGACCAGCTTTTCGCCCTTTAAGCCGATGTAATCCTTGACCTTGATCTCCGGCTTGACCGGCACGGTCACCTTGAGAACCGCGCCGTCGGTGATCGAAGCGGAGACGACGTCCACCTCGGGGCGGCCGACCGGCTCGATCCCGGCGGCCTTGACGGCCTCCTCATAGGCCTGGGGGAAGAGATCGTTGATGGCGTCGTAGTGGAACAGATCCTCGCCGTACATCTTTTCAAGGGTGTGGCGGGGCGCCTTGCCCTTGCGGAAGCCGGGCACGGTGTACTTTTTGCCCTCCCGGCGGAAGGCCTTGTCCACAGCGGCGGCAAAGGTCTCGGCGTCCACCGAGAACTGCAGTTCCTGCATGCTTTTTTCCAGCTTTTCGCTTTTTACCAGTTCCATGATCTTCCTCCAGCTTCATAGTTCATCATCACGCGCCGAAAAAAGGCGCAATGGGAGGCGGTGTTCCTCCCCTGCCCCGCCGGGCAAACCGCGTCAGGGCACAAAAAACAAGGGTGCCAATAAATGCTACGGGGTTTATTATAACATGATTGTCAAAGGAATGCCACACTATTTTGAAAAAAACTGCGGTGGGCCTTATAACGGTTCTGCGCCGCCTTTTTGCGCGGCGGCAGCCTTCAATGTATTCTGCATCAGCATCGCCCGGGTCATCAGCCCGACGCCGCCCGGCACCGGGGTGTAAAAGGCCGCCTTTTGGGCCGCGGGGGCATCGAGATCCCCGCAGAGCCTGCCGTCCGGCCCGCGGTTGATGCCCACGTCAAGGACCACCGCGCCGGGGCGGATCATCTCCTCTGTGATAAAGCCGGGCCGCCCCACCGCCGCCACCAGAATGTCGGCCCCGGCGCAGATGGCGGCAAGGCCCTCGGTGTGGGAGTGGCAGACCGTGACGGTGGCGTTTTGGGCCAGCAGCAAAGCGGCCATCGGCTTGCCGACGATGTTGCTGCGGCCCACCACCACCGCCCGTTTGCCCGCGATCGGCAGGCCGGTGCTCTGCAGCATGGCGAGGCAGCCCGCCGGGGTGCAGGGCACAAAGCAGGGCTGGCCGAGCAGCAGCCGCCCCATGTTGACGGGGGTAAAGCCGTCGACGTCCTTTTCGGGCGGGATGGCGGCGATCACCTGCTGGGGGTCGATCTGGGCGGGCAGCGGCAGCTGCACGAGGATGCCGTGCACCGAGGGGTCGGCGGCAAGCTCGGCCAGCGCGCCGAGCAGATGGCTTTGGGTGGTATCCTCCGGCAGGCGCACAAGGCGGCTCTCGATGCCGCACTCGGCACAGTCCCGCTCCTTGCCCGCCACATAGACGGCGCTGGCGGGGTTTTCCCCTACCAGCACCACGGCCAGGCAGGGGCGGATTCCGGCGGCGCGCAGCGCGTCCGCCTGCTGCCGCACCCGGGCCTTGATCCCGGCGGCCAGAAGCTTGCCGTCGATCCGCTGGGCCGTCATGGCTCGGCCTCCTGTTCGGCCGGGGCCGGGGGCTGCGGGGCGTCCGGCGTTTTTTCCGGGGGCTGCGGGGCGGTCTCCTGCACCTCGGCCGGGGCCTTGTCCGGCTCCGGGGCTTTGTCCGTTTCCGGGGCCTGCGCTTCAGCTAAAGCCTCCCCCGCCGCCGCGTCCTGCGGGGCGGTGTGCTCCTGCGCGATCTGCTGCTCGGCGGCGATCCGCTCCTCGATCCGGCTCAGATCGAACGCCTCATCGTTGAACTTTTTGGTCGCCTCGACAAACTCCCTGTGTGAGGCCGAGGCGGGCAGGGACGCAGCCGAGGCGGTAACCCCCGAGCCGCCCTTGGCGAGATACTGCTTCTGGTAGGCCTTGCGGCGGGCCTCATCCACCGCGAGGGGCACGGTGAGGGGGGAGTCGCGGTATTTGCGGCGCAGCAGCAGCACGGCGGTGCCCGCCGCCAGCACGCTGACGGCCGCGATCAGCTGGCTGACCCGCAGCCCGCCAAAGGGCAGCATCAGCGCATCGGTGCGCAGCCCCTCGATCCACACACGGCCGAGGCCATACCAGGTGACGTACAAAAGGGCGATCTCGCCGTTAAAACGGCGCTTTTTCATATGCCGCCAGAGCAGCAAGAGGCCAACAAAGCACCAGATGCTCTCGTACAAAAAGGTGGGGTGCACCGGCAGGTTGGGGTCGACCGTTACCCCCTCGGCCGCGAGGGTGGGCTGCCAGGCGGCCAGATAGCGCCGGGTGGCCTCGCTGAACATGCCCCAGGGCAGGGTGGTGTTGCTGCCGAACGCCTCCTGGTTGACAAAGTTGCCCCAGCGGCCCACCGCCTGCCCGATGAGGAAGCCGAGGGCGGTGAGGTCGAAGGTAGCGATGACCGGAATTTTGCGCCATTTGCAGGCCAGCCCGCCGAACACCGCCGCCCCGATGACCGAGCCGTAGATGGCGATGCCGCCGTCCCGCAGGTTGATCATGTCCCAGACACTCTCGTACTCGAAGGGGGCGAAGGCCACATAAAAGGCACGGGCGCAGGCGATGGAGCAGAGGGTGCCGATGACCACCACGTCGATCAGCCGGTCGGTGTCGATGCCGAAATCCGGCGCGTAGCGGAAGGCGAAGAGCACCCCCAGCAGCAGCCCGGAAGCCAGAATGATGCCGTACCAGTAGATGGGCATGCCAAAGAGGGTAAAGGCGACGCGGTTTAAGGTAAACTCCAGCCCCAGGCCGGGAAATTGTACAAGATTCGTCATTCGTTTGCATCCTCCAGCGGGCGGATGAGCACGGCGGCGCTGTGCTCTTCCCGCAGCATTGTTTGCAGGGCGGCGTCGACATCCTCCTTGCGGATGCCGGCCAGCGCCGCCAGCTCCTCGGCCAGGGTGTAACCGCTCAGCTGGGCGTCGGCCATGCTGCCCGCGGCGGCCTCGATGTTTTCAAGGTCGCAGATCATATCCCCGTACAGCTCGTTTTTGCACAGGGTGAAGAGCTCTTCATCCACGCCCTCCCTGCGCAGCCGGGCGATCTCGTCCAGCAGCATCCGGCGCACGGTTTCTGGCTGCTCGCTCTCGCCGGTAAAGAGGATGCAGAAGCAGCCGTCCAGCATCAGGCTCTCGGCCCCGAACTCGGGGTTGACCAGGCCCTGATCGTAGAGGGCGCGGTAGAGCGGTGTCATCTCGCCGCAGACCAGCTCGGTGAGGATATCGCAGACATGCCGCGCCTTGAGGTCGTTGGTGGACACCGCGGCCTCCTTGAAGCCGATGCCGATGCAGGGCTTGGCCACCTCCATCTGCAGCTCTTTATAAGGGCAGGCCACCGAGGCGGGCTCGTTTGGCCAGAGGGGGGCGGCGGCGTGGGCGGGGCGGGCTTGCATCAGGCCAGCCCGCCCGCAGGCGGCCAGCACCTGCTCCATCGTGATGCCTCCGGCCACCGCCAGCACCATGTTGGCGGGCTGATACCAGGCGGCGCAGCAGTCGTAGAGCATCTTGGGGGTGATCTCGGCGATGCTCTCGACCGTCCCGGCGATGTCCTGCCGGATGGGGTGGGCGTGGTAGAGGCAGCCGCACAGCTCAAAGAGCATCCGCCACTCGGGGCTGTCCTCGTACATGCGGATCTCCTGCCCGATGATGCCCTGCTCCTTGGCGATGGTCTCTTCGGTAAACCAGGGCTCGCCCACCATCGAGAGCAGGATATCGAGGCTCTCGTCGATCTTATCGGTGGCGGTAAAAATATAGCAGGTCTTGTCAAAGCTGGTGTAGGCGTTGGCGTTGGCCCCGGTTTTGGCGTAGCGGGCGAAGGCATCGCCCTCCTCGCTCTCGAACATCTTGTGCTCTAAAAAGTGCGCCACCCCGGCGGGCAGCCGCACCACCTCGCCGTCGAGGGTGAAGTCCTGATTGACCGAGCCGAATTTGGTGGCGTACACCGCGTGGGCCCCCCGGTAGCCGGGCATCGGGCGCACCAGCACGGTCAGGCCGCTGGGCAGCACCTTGGTCTCGTAAGCGGCAGCCGCGGCGGCCGCCTGCAAGGGATCATGCATCCTGAGCGCCCCCTTCCTCTTTTGCGGTGACAAGATAGCTGACCGAGTGGCTGAAGGAGCGCAGCGCCTCGCGCACCTGCGCCTCGGTAACCCTGCCGAGCGCCTCGATGGCCTCGGCCGGGCTCTGCACCGCGCCGCCGCGCAGCAGCTCGATGAGGTACCAGTTTTCCAGCCCGCCGAGGCTGTCCTCGACCGAGGCGATGCCCGAGATGAGGCCGCGGCGGCAGTCCTCCAGCTCCTGCGGGGTGATCGGCCCCTCGCAGAGCTCCTGCAGCTCGTGCAGGATGGCCGCCTCGGCCCTTTCGGCGTCGGCGGGTTCGATGCCGCTGTTGACGGTCATGCAGCCGACCGAGCCGGAAAAGCCCGAGCCGCAGTAGTAGCAGAGGCTCTGTTTTTCCCGCACGTTCAAAAACAGGCGGCTGGTCACCGAGCCGCCGTAGAGGCTCATGGCGAGGCGGTAAACGGCCACCTCCTCGCGGGCGGCGGGTTTGGCCGCGGTAAACATCATGCAAAGCTTGGCCTGCACCAGCTCGAGCCGCTCGGTATAGCGGGCGAGGGGCTGGCGGGGCATGGCGGCGGGGGCCAGCAGGGCGGCGGGAGCGCGGCCGAGGCCGGGCAGCAGCTGTTCCAGCCGCCGGGCGATGGGCGCGGGGTCCATGCCGGTGACGAACACGTCGATGGCGGCGGTGCGCAGGATCTCGCGGTAGGCCTCGGTGAGCTGCTGCGGGGTGACGGAGGGCACCTCCTCGAGGTAGCCGTCCCGCGAGATGCCCGCGGGGGCATCGCCAAAGTATTTGCGGGCGGCCTGCCGGGCGCAGTAGAGGCGCTTGTCGTTGATCTCGGCCTCAAGCCGCCGGGTGAGGTTGCCCTTTTCGATCGCGAGGGCCTCGGGGTCAAACGCGCCGTCAATGAGGTAAGGATCAAAGGCCACCCCAAAGGCGAGGGCGGCGTACTCGTCGCTCAAAGGTTCACCCGCCAGGGCAAAGGCGTCCCGGATGCCGGTGAGGCGCACCATCAGCAGATGGTTGGCCCCGTTGGAGCCGATCTCGGAGGAGAGCCCCGCCCCGTAGAGTTTGGCCAGCCTGCGGGAGAGCTGGGTCATATCCGGGCAGCCGGCGTAGCCGCGGGCCAGCACCAGGGGCAGCAGCGCCCGGGCGGTGGCCCGGCTGCGGTCGGCCGGGAACTGGAACTGGATGGTGATGCGGCAGCGGTTGAATTTTTCGGCCGGGAGCGCGATGATGCGCACGCCCGGCGCAAGCGTTTGTACCTGCAAGGCTGACAACCTTTCTGTAGTGGATTTTGGGGATTGGAGTATGGCGATGCGGATGCTTTGAAAGCCGGTCACGCCGCGCCGCCGGATGGGTCGGTGAGATATTCTTCGAGGCACTTGCCGCTCTGCTTGATGGCGGCGGCGTTTTCCGGCCCGACATACCGGTAGTGCCAGGGCTCGTAGATGATGCCGGTGATGGCCTGCTTGTCGATGGGATA
>DKVN01000098.1:1152-2824 GCA_002491225.1 Faecalibacterium sp. UBA7177 | reverse complement strand
CTCGTCGAGGGTCTGGTGGTCCGGGGTGACGATGTCGGCCGCGAGGCCGGTGTTGTGCTCGGAGTAGCCGGGCACCGCCACCACCGTTTTGGCCTTGTCGTAGGCCTCCTGCTCCGAGAGGCCGTCCGCCTTCCACTTGTCCAGCTCGTCGTTAAAAAGGCCGGTCTGATACTCCACCGAGCGGTAGCCGCTGCAGAGCAGCAGCTCGACCCCCTCGGCCGCGGCAGCCGCCTTCATCTGCTGGTAGGCGTCGGCCGCCTCGGTCTGCAGCTCCTTGCTGTTGGCGGTTTCGGCCACCCTGGTCTCGACCGTGTAGCCGTCCGGCAGGGGGATGTTGTTGTTGACCAGGATCATCCGCCAGTCGTCGGGGTCGGCCGGGGGCAGGGCGCTCTCGGCCGGGGCGGAACCGGCCGCGGCGCCGGTTGTATCGCCGCCTGCGGCGCTCTGGGCGCTGGATGAGGATGCGCCGGAAGCTGCGCTGCCCGCCGAAGCGTCCTGCCCGCCGAGCGCGCCTTTGATAAGACCCACCGCCTTGACGATGCCAAAAATGAGCAGCGCCAGCACCGCAAGGCAGCCCACCGCAAAGATGATGCGGTTGCGCAGGATCTGCCGCTTGCGCCGCCTGCGGGCCTCGGCGCGGCGGCGGCGCGCCTCCGGGCTGTCCGGCCCAGCGGGGCCGCGCCGGGCTTGTCCGGGGCCGGGCCGGGGCGGATACCTTCTGTTGTCTGGCATGTTGGCTGCCTCCTTGTGGCATAAAGCGCCCGCCGGGCTGCTTCTCAAAAAAGGGAGCAGCCGGGACACATAGTAAGGTTCATTATACGCCAGTTTTCGGGCGCTGTAAACTGCCAGAGGCGGTGCCGTCCTGTATCTTTTTTGTAAACGCAATGAAAACGCGGCGGACGCCGTGGCGGGCATCCGCCACGGCGTCCGAAATGTTGTCATTGCAAAAGTGCGCTCACTGGATAAACGCGTCATGGATGGCGGTCATCGCGCGGTCGGCCTCGTTGATGTCGATGATGACGCTGATCTTGATCTCGCTGGTCGAGATCATGCGGATGTTGATGTTGGTCTCGTACAGCGCCTCGAACATCCGGCTGGCCACGCCGGGGTGGCTCTGCATCCCGGCCCCCACCACCGACACCTTGGCTACGTCCTTGGCGACATGGATCTCGCCGCCGCCAAACCGCACCTGGTTCTCTTTCAGCACCGCCACCGCGGCCTCGGCGTCGCTTTTGGGCACCGTGAAGATGAGGTCCTTGGTGTCGCCACGGCCGGTGCTCTGCAGGATGATATCCACATTGATCCGCTTTTGGGCCAGCGCCCCGAACACCTTAAAGGACATGCCGGGCACATCCGGCACCTCCATGATCGAGACCACCGCCACGTTGGTATCCTTCGCCACGCCCTTGATCAGCATGCCCTCCATCATTTCGCTTGTTACCTCCTTTACGATCGTCCCCGGCATGGGGTTGAGGCTGGACAGCACCTCCAGCTCGACCCCGTATTTTTTTGCGAGCTCGACGCTGCGGTTGTTGAGCACCTGCGCGCCCAAGGTGGCAAGTTCGAGCATCTCGTCAAAGGTGATCTCGGGCAGCTTGCGGGCCCGCTTGATGATGCGCGGGTCGGCCGTGTAGACCCCCTCGACATCGGTGTAGATCTGGCAGCGGTCGGC
>DKVN01000098.1:0-801 GCA_002491225.1 Faecalibacterium sp. UBA7177 | reverse complement strand
TCCTCCAGCCGGTTGAGCCCCTGAAAGCCCGCCACCACCACCACCCGGTTGCGGGCCAGCTCGCTCTCGATCCGCTCGGGGTCGATCCGCTTGATGCGGGCGTTGGTGTAGCTGCGGTCGGTCTGGAAGCCGGCCTGCCAGCCGGTGAGGCTGATAGCGGGCACCCCGATCTCGTCGAGGGCCATCGCCAGCAGCGCGATCGAGATCTGCTCGCCGGTGGCCAGCAGCATATCCAGCTCCCGGCCGGACGGGTCGTGGGTGATCTCGGCCGCCTTGTCCAGCAGGTCGTCGGTGGTGTCGCCCTGGGCGGACACCACCACCACCACGTCGTTGCCCGCCTTGCGGGTGTTTGCCACGATCCGCGCCACATTGAAGATGCGCTCCCGGTTGGCCACCGAGGTGCCGCCAAACTTTTGCACGATCAAGGCCATCTCTCTCAACTCCTCCTCTATATGCATGCGGTTACGCCTGTTCCACCACCGCGCCGGTGTTGTCGGCCAGCAGCCGCCGCAGCGAAAAGGCCAGCAGCCGCTCCTCGGCGGCCATGGCTTCTTCTGCTTTGGCAAAAAAGTCTTCGTTTTCCCGGTGGACCACCGCCAGGATGGTCGGCCCCGCGCCGGAAAGATACACCGCGTAGGCCCCCAGCTCGGCCGCGAGCTCAAAGATCTCCTCGCCGCCCGGCACCAGCGGCAGCCGGTACTGCTGGTGCAGCGCGTCCTTGGTGGCCACCCGCAGCAGCTCGTACTCGCCGTCGCAGAAGGCCGCGGTGGCCAGCGCCGCCCGCGAGAGGTTATACACCGC
>DKVN01000008.1:7152-7388 GCA_002491225.1 Faecalibacterium sp. UBA7177 | reverse complement strand
CGCCATCGTGTTTGTACGTACTACCATACCCATGAGAAAATCCTCCTTTGCGGGTCGGTGCCAAGTACGGCGTCCTTGCCGTACTTATCGGCGAAAGCCCGCTTTTTTTGTTGTGTGTGATGCCCTCGCGGGATGCGGGGGCGCGGACCTTATTCCAATCTCCGCCGCGCGCTGCCCGGCGCGTTGTGCTGCGCGCCGCACACTGCGCAGGGCCGTGCCCGGCGGAGAGTGAAACC
>DKVN01000008.1:0-6864 GCA_002491225.1 Faecalibacterium sp. UBA7177 | reverse complement strand
TGGAGCGCCGCATCGACTCGGCCTTCATCGCCTCGATCTTGGGCCAGCGCTCGGGGTCGTCCCGGTAGCCCTCCCCCCGCGAGATCTTCAGCTCCCGCGGCGCGTCGATCGCGATCTTGAACTTGTTGCCCACCGGGCTGGTCTCAAAGATCGTGATGTAGATGTCGTCGCCGATCACGATCGTGTCCCCGATGTTCCGCCCCAAAACAAGCATCCCTCTGCAACTCCTTTCGCATCTCTGGGGGCAGGTGCGCTCCGTCCCCTCTGCCCATCCCGGCAAAGGCCCGCCCCTCGTATCTGATGTTCTGTTTTTGCCCCCGGATTTTCGAAAAGGTATACTTTTTTGTAAGGCCCTGCCGGGCGAAAATTTTTAGAAAATCGCATTAAGTTTTCGCGATTCTGCCCGAATATGCTCAGTGAAAGGGCAGGAAAAACCAGCACTTTTACCTGCCAGCCCAAAAAGGCCCCGGTTTACGAAAAAGTATACTTTTTTGTAAACCGGAGCCTTTTTCTTGTTTTTTACGTGATATCGTAATTTTTTGCCCGATACAAAAAACTGCTGAGGGGCATTTGGCATTCCTGCGCGGCGGCGCTGGCGGTGATCCGGCCCGTCTTCCAGCGGCGGCAGACGCCGGGGAAGCTGGCGGGCAGCGGCTGCGGCGGGCGGCCCAGCCGCACCCCGCGTGCCCTTGCCGCCGCGATGCCCTCGGCCTGCCGCTGGCGGATGGTCGTCCGCTCGTTTTCGGCCACGAAGGAGAGCAGCTGCAGCACGATGTCGCTCAAAAAGGTGCCCATCAGGTCCTTGCCGCGTCGGGTGTCCAAAAGGGGCATGTCCAGCACCACGATGTCCACCCCTTTGTCCTTGGTCAGCAGCCGCCACTGCTGCAAAATTTCCTCGTAGTTGCGGCCGAGCCGGTCGATGCTTTTGACATAGAGCAGGTCGTCCCGTTTCAGCCTGCGCAGCAGCTTTTGGTACTGCGGGCGGGCAAAATCCTTGCCGGACTGCTTGTCCAGATAGACATTTTTGGGCAAAAGCCCCGCCTGCTGCATCGCGATGCGCTGCCGCTCCTCGTTTTGTTCCTTGCTGGACACCCGGATATACCCGTAACGGTTTGTCATACGCCGCCCCTCCCTGTGTTGCTCTGTTCTGCCAAAACCATTATAAAACGACAGGATGCGCACGGCACGCGGGCGGGGGGAGTTCGCGGCGGGGTTTTCGTTGACATGACCTTTACAAAAAGAGTATACTAAGCATATAGGTGCGCCCCAGTCGGCCGGGCCGGTTGGGGCGCGCAGCATCCGGCCCGTGTTTTATGGCTGGACGAAAATTTTGATGGACAAGGTGAGGTGAAGCCGCGTGGACCCAAGCAGTAGTCCCAGAATCAACCGACCAACCGGCAGCACCCGCCCCCTGCGTGGACCCGCGGCGTTTGCGTCCCGTTTTGCGCTGACCGCCCGCGGCTGACCCGCCGCTCCCTTTGCGCCTGCTGCCTGTTTGGCCTCACCCGCGCGCCCGGCCCCGCCGGGCCCCGCGCGGGGACAAGCAGAGGAGGCAACCGAATGGAAAAGGAACAGATTTTACAGCTGCTGGACGAAAAAAGCTACCGGCAGCTGCGCGAGGCCACCGAGGACATGCAGCCCGCCGACCTGGCCGAGATGCTGGAGGAGATGGACCTGCGCCAGCGCCTCTTGGTCTTTCGGCTGATGAAAAAGGATGTCGCGGCCGAGACCTTCGCGTATCTGGACAACGACGCCCGCAGCGAGATGGTGGAGGCGTTCAGCGATGCCGAGCTGACCAGCGCGCTGGAGCAGATGGCGCTGGACGACGCGGCCGACCTTTTGGAGGAGATGCCGGTCAGCGTGGTCAAGCGGGTGCTGAGCCGATCCGACCCGCACACCCGGGACGCCCTGAACCGGCTGCTCACCTACCCGGCCGACTCGGCGGGCAGCATCATGACCCCCGAGTATGTGCGGCTGCGCCGGGGCACCACGGTGGCCGACGCCTTCACCGCCATCCGGCGGCAGGGCGAGCAGGCCGAGACGGTGTACATCTGCTATGTGGTCGAGCGCAACCGGCTGGAGGGGGTCGTCACCGCGCGGGACCTGCTGCTGGCAAACCCGGACGATTCGATCGACGAGCTGATGGACGAGAACGTCATCCGGGTGCAGGTGACCGACGACAAGGAGTTTGTGGCCAACGAGATGAACCGCTACGGCTTTATGGCCATGCCGGTGGTGGACAGCGAGGGCTTTATGGTGGGCATCGTCACCCTGGACGATGCCTCGGACGTTTTGATCGAGGAGGCCACCGAGGACATCCAGAAGATGGCTGCCATCGCCGCCCCGCCCGAGGACAGCTACTTTTCCACCAGCGTCTGGGCCCACGCGCGCTCCCGCATCCCCTGGCTGCTGATTTTGATGCTGAGCGCCACCTTTACCGGCATGATCATCACCCACTACGAAAACGCCTTTGCGGCCCTGCCGCTGCTGGTCTCGTTTATCCCGATGCTGATGGACACCAGCGGCAACTGCGGCAACCAGAGCAGCACTTTGATGGTGCGCGGGCTGGCGCTGGGCGATATCCGCCCGGCGGACATCCTGCGGGTGATTTTCAAGGAGGCGCGGGTGGCGCTGCTGGTGGGGCTGGTGCTGGCGGCGGCCAACGGGCTGCGCATCTTTGTCATGTACCGCGACCTGCGGCTGGCGGTGCTGATCAGCGTGACATTGGTTTTGGCGATCCTGATCGCCAAGCTGATCGGCTGCAGCCTGCCGCTGCTGGTGCAGCGGGTGGGGCTGGACCCCGCCCTGATGGCCTCCCCCTTTATCACCACCATCGTGGACGCCTGCGCCATCACCATCTATTTCAGCATCGCCACCCGGATGTTCCAGATCAGCTGACGGTGCGCCGCGGGAGCTGACGGCGCGCCGCGGGGGGAGAATCGCCTGACTGCCAAAGGAGGCTATTTTTTGAAAAATAAGAGCGCCCTGCGCGAGTTTGCCCTGGATACCCTCTACGACATTGGCGGCAGTATCCTGTACGCCCTCGGCGTTTACACCTTTGCGCTCAAGGGGGCGTTTGCGCCGGGCGGGGTGTCCGGCCTTGCGCTGATCTGCAACCACTTTACCGGCTGGCCGGTGGGCATCGTGAGCGTGGTGCTCAACCTGCCGATCCTGCTGGTGAGCCGCAAGGTGCTCAACCGCACCTTTTTGTTCAAGAGCCTGCGCACCATCTTGATCTCGACCATCATGCTGGACCTCGTTTTTCCGCATTTCGCGGTGTACGAGGGCAACCGGCTGCTGGCGGCGGTGTTTACCGGCGTTTGCCTGGGCGCGGGGCTGGCCATCATCTATCTGCGGGGCTCCTCGACCGGCGGGGTGGATTTTCTGCTCTATGCCATCCGGCGGCGGGCCCCCCACATGAGCTTTGGGCAGATCACCCTCTTTTTGGACGGGGCGGTGATCCTGACCGGCTACTTCGCCTTTGGGGACATCGACTCGGTGCTCTACGGCATGGTGGCGGTGTTCGCCTCGACCATCGTGATGGACCGGATCGTCTACGGCGCGGGCGGCGGCAAGCTGGCCCTGATCGTGACCAGCGACGGCAGCGCGGTGGCCCGCGCCATCAGCGACGCGGTGAACCGCGGGGCGACCCTGATCCCGGCGGTGGGCAGCTACTCGGGCAGGGCGCTTGAGACGGTGCTCTGCGCCTGCGGCAAGGCCGAGGTGGCCCGGGTGCGCACCGCCGCCCACGCGGTGGACCCGCGCGCGATGGTGATGATCTGCGAGGCGAGCGAGCTGTTCGGGGAGGGCTTTCAGCCCCCGGAGCTGCCGGACAAGAAGCCGGATCAGCGGGGCGGTTGACCGGGCGGCGCGCCGGGCGGCAGGCCGGGCGGCAAAAAATCGAGCGTTTTCTCCATGGACAGGGCTTTGGCTGGAAAGAATTTCCCCGGATATTTCGGGCGGATTACGGCGTGTATAACCCGCCGGGCGGCGGGGGAATGTTGAAAACTCTGTGGAAAGTGTTAAAAACCGCCCTTGTTGGGCCCAACTTTTCCACCGCAGGGTGCGGCGGAGGGCAAAAGAATTCCAAACAGTTGAACCCCCTTTGCAAGAATAAGGGCCGCGGGAGGGCCCGGCGAAATACAACAAGTTTCTATCTTTTGGGCGCTTTGCAGGGCATCCCACGGCGGGCGGCGGCAGCCTTTTAGGGCAACGCGCCGCTCAACGCTGCAACATTTCAGATTTTTTGCGCCGCGGCGCGGCGAAGGAGGCGGACGAATGAACACACTGGACAAACTGGAACGCAAATATGGGCGGTACTACATCCCCAACCTGATGCTGATCGTGGTGGGCGGGCAGCTGATCGTCTGGCTGGTGATGATGCTGTTTGACTACCGCATCTACAGCCTGTTCAGCCTGACCCGCGCCGGGCTGGCCCACGGGCAGATCTGGCGGCTGGTGAGCTTTATCTTTCTGCCGCCGCTCTCCACCAGCCCGCTGACCGTGGCGCTCAACCTGTATTTTGACTATCTCATCGGCACCAGCCTCGAGCGGCAGTGGGGCAGCTTCCGGTTCAATGTCTTTTACCTGGTGGGGATGCTGGGCTCGATCGCCGCGGCGCTGCTGGTGGGCGGCGCGAGCAACTCGGCCTTAAACCTCTCGCTCTTTTTCGCCTTTGCGATGCTCTACCCGGACATGCAGATCCTGCTGTTTTTTGTGCTGCCGATCAAGGTCAAGTGGGTGGGCTGGATCTCGGCCGCCCTCTACCTCTGGCAGCTGCTGACCGCCAGCCTCACCGGCAAGGTGAGCCTGATTTTAGGCATGGCGGGCTTTTTGCTCTTTTTTGGGCGGGAGCTGTGGGACACCGCGCACAGCGCCGTGGTCAACTACCGCCGCCGCCAGCAGTGGAAAAACCAGTGGAAGTGAGTGTTTTGCAGCGCGCGGCATTTCTTGTCAAGCTGGGCCATCGCGTGGTATACTGGATACAGCGGCCTGCGGGCCGCAAAAATCTATCATAGCGATCGAATGAGGTGATCTTGATGAAATTGGTGACTGCCATCGTCAACAAAGAGGATTCCAAGGCCGTCTGCTCGGCCCTGATCAAGGGGGGCTACTCGGTGACCCGCCTCTCGACCACCGGCGGCTTTTTGATGGCCGGCAACATGACCCTGCTGATCGGCACCGAGGATCAGCGGGTGGACAGGTGCATCGAGATCATCTCCAGCTGCTGCAAGCAGCGCACCGAGGTGGTGCCCAGCACCTCCAGCTACGGCATGGGGGTGGCCACCGCCGTGCCGCTGCAGGTGACGGTGGGCGGCGCGACCGTTTTTGTGATCGACGTGGAGCGGTTTGAAAAGCTGTGATGCTGGAACGCCTTGCCGGCAATGAGCCGCTGCGCCGCGACCTCGCCGCCGCCCTGGCGGCGAACCGGTTGGCCCACAGTGTCCTGCTCTGCGGCGAAAAGGGGCTCGGGGCCGGGTTTGCAGCCCGCTGCCTCGCGGCGGACCGGCTCTTCCCCTCGGGCGGCCCCGCCGCCGAGGCGGTGCTGGCGGGCCAGAGCAGCGAGTGCATCGAGGTGCGGGGCGCGGGGGTGCAGGGGGTCATCAAGATCGACCAGGTGCGCGAGGTGCGCCGCCGGGTGTACGACACCGCCCTGAGTGCGGCGGGCCGGGTGGTGATCCTCTACGGCGCCGAGCATCTCAACGCCGCCAGCGGCAACGCCCTGCTCAAGATCATCGAGGAGCCGCCCGAGGGGGTGCTCTTTGTGCTGACCGCGGCCAGCTCGGCGGCGGTGCTGGGCACCATCCGCAGCCGGTGCGCGGTGTACGCGCTCGCCCCGGTGAGCGAGGCCGCGTGCGCGGCCTGGCTGCGCAAAAACTGCCCCGGCGCGGCCGGGCAGCTGGCCCCCGAGCGGCTGGCCGCCCTGTATGCGGGGCAGATCGGCAAGGCGGCGGATGCCCTGCGCGACCCCGCCCGCGGGGCGGTGCTGACCGACGCGCTGCGGATCGCGGGCCTTGCCGCCAAGGGGCAGGAGTACCCGCTGCTGACGGCGCTGGCCGCCTACGAGAGCGCGAAAAAGCCCAAACCGGCGGACAAAAAGCCGCCCGAGCCCGCCAAAAAGGCGGCGGGCAGGCGGGCGGCGGCGGTGAAAGGCAGCGGGGCGGCGGTTTCGGCGGCCGTGACCACGGCGGCGGAACCCGCTGCGGCGGACCCGGTCGGGCCGCTGCTGGCGGATCTTGCCTGTATTGGCTCGGCGGCGGCGCGCATGGCTGCGCCGGAGCTCGGCCTGCCCCCCCAAAAGGCGGCGCGGCTGGCCCGGCTGGCCCAGGACGCCGCCGCGGCGCTGGCGGGCAATGTCAGCCGCAAGCTGGTGCTGGCGAACCTCGCCATCGCGCTGGCAAGGCCGTAGGGGCGCGGATTTTGCCAAAAGCGCGACAGCTGGTCGCCTGCGGGCGCTTGACCGCGCGGATTCAACGCCCCCCTTTCCTTTTTGAGCCTCCGCCTGATCTTAGCCGCGGGCGGGGATGTGACACATCGACCGCCTGCGGCAGCGGCACAGGGAACCATTGGTATGAAAAAGGTCGTATCCATCCGCTTCAAAGAGGGCGGAAAAAGCTACTATTTTGACCCCGCGGGCCTCGAGATCCACAAGGGCGACCACGTGATCGTGCAGACCGCCCGCGGCACCGAGTGCGGCGAGGCGGTGACCGAGATTCGGGAGCTGCCCGACTCAGCGGTGACCAAGGCGCTGAAGAGCGTGACCCGGATGGCCGACAGCGTGGACGTGCGCCGGATGCAGCAGAACCGCGCCGACGAGAAGAAGGCGTTCGAGATCTGCTGCGAGCGGATCGAAAAGCACGGCCT
>DKVN01000149.1:8790-12374 GCA_002491225.1 Faecalibacterium sp. UBA7177 | reverse complement strand
GGGAACCCCCGGCGTTCTTTTGCTGCTTTTCTTGACGTCAAGAAAAGTAGGACCCCCCGGCTGGCAGCCGCATCCGGCGAAAATCTCACCTCCCCGAAATAACCAAACGTCCCTACCGCCTCCCCTCTGCCCGGGAGTGACCAACCCGCGCAGTCCGCGCGGACCAAAAAACGATTGGAGGAAGAACCATCATGCAAGCAACCGAACAAGGGATCCGCATCTCGGCCGACACGATGATCGACCTTGTGTATACCTCGGACGACCCCGGCAGCCGCACTCTGCCCGGAAAGTTCGAGCTCGGCTACATCCCGGAAGGGTTTGTGCTGTCCGAAAATTCTGTGGAATTTCCCAATTATATCGCACGCTATTACGAAAAGGGCGGGGATTATCTTGGAGTGGAGATCCAGATCATGGATGGGAAAGCCCAGATCGTGATGGACAACGAGTACACCACTTATTATTCGATCCAGTTCGACTCTCATGACGCGCTCTGGGGCAGCCGCGAGGGTGGAACCAATCTGCTGAGCTGGAGCGACGACGGTCTGGTCTATTTGATATCCGGCTCTCTGCCCCTCAACGAGCTGATCCGCATCGCCGAAAACATCACCCTGTCACCCGCCCCAGCGCCATAAAATAACAAAAGGTTACAAAATAACTTTTTTTGAAACATTTTCCCCCTTTGCCCCGAACTATCAGTAGACCCCTTTTTGCCCCGACCGGTACGGCCGCAAAAGCCACCCCCAAAAAAAGGAGACGGAGCCAGCCATGATCAGCCTGTATTTTTCCCTGATCGAGACCGACGAGCAGCGCGAGACCTTTCGTTCCCTCTACGAAAACTACTACGGCCTGATGTACCACACCGCCCTCTCGGTCACCCATGACCGGCAGCTTGCCGAGGACGCCGTGCACGAGACCTGCCTGCGGATCATCGAGCTGATCGACACCATCCGCACCGAGGACAAAAAGCAGCTTGCCGCCTATCTGCGCCTGCTCACCCGCAGCCGCACCATCGACTATCTGCGCAGCCGGGGCGGCCGGGAGGACGCCTGCCCCGCGGAGGAGATCGAGGCCATCGCCGACCCCCGCCAGGAGGATGTCTTTTTGACCGGCCAGCTGCTCGAACAGGCGCTCGGCCAGCTGGCCGCCATGCCGGAGGAGTACCGCATCCCGCTCACCCTGCAGGTCAAGGGGTACACGATCCGGGAGATCGCGCAGACCCTCGGCCTCACCGAGGGGGCGGCCAAAACCCGGATCCACCGCGCACGGCAGATGCTGCGCCGCTCGTTTGAGGGCTGAACGCCCGCCGGCTCACCGCCGGGCCAGCAAAACTTTTGGGAGGTGCCTGTAGTATGAAACCTTGGACAAAGCCCCTTGCCGCCGCGGCGCTGGCCCTTGCGCTCGCGCTGGCCGGATGCACGGCCGCCCCCGGCCAGCCTGCCAGCATGTCCGGCGCGGCCAGCCCGGCCGCCTCGGCGCAGCCCACGGCCAGCCCCGCGCCGTCCGCCACCCCCGTGCCCACCCCGGCCCCCACGCCCAAACCGATCCCGTTCGAGGAGCTCCACGGGCCGGTGCTGCAATTCTACGATTCCTTCCGGGATGTCCCCTTTGTCGATCTGGAGTACGAGACCTATGGGGAGGATCACACGATCGCAAAAGGTTACCTCACGAAGGATGGCGAGCCCTGGCTTGCCGCGCCCGGAGAGATGGAATTCGGCGAGCGCTGCTTTACCGACGGAACGCGGATCTGGATCCAGACCTATAAGGATCTGGTCGATGGAACGTTTGACTGGTTCTTTGCCTGCTTCGACCAGCATAACTGTGACTTCTCATGGATTTGTTACCCAACCGAGGAGACCGAGTTTTTCTACCCGCTGGAAAACCGTCTTCTGACCCATGCCGATGGCTACACCGTTTATACCGACGACGGCTTTTCCTACACGGTCGACCCCTGCCCGCAGATGGAGCAGTTGCCGGACGCCGCCTACATGACCAGCCTGGACTTTCTCACCGATGAGCAGTTAGAGCTGTACCAGACGGCGCAGGAGTGGGCGTCCTGGATCCTTGGCGGGTCTGCAAACCTGACCGGCACCTGGAAATGGATTCAGCCAACCCCGGAGGATGTCCCGGAAGGGTACGACCTCTACGATATGCCATATGAAAAGTTTTACAAGCGGGTCCACACCGTGTTTACCGAGGAGTATCTGTCCGGCACGGATTTCTACGAAAAGTTCAAGGATTACAACGGCAATGTGATCGCAAGTATGGGCCTTTCAAACGAAATGCCAGAGGGGCTTACCATTCAAGTTCTGGAGGCTTATCCAGATACCTACCGCCCAGGCCGCAGCACCTCTGACTGCGTCGAGTTTACTCTGATCTCCCACTACGACCGCAATGGCTGGGGCGACATCGAAAACGAGATGGACGTCTATACTATTGAGTACCCAATCCGCATGATCCGCACCGCGGACGGCTGGCGGATCGATGAGTTCCACACCACCTATCATGGCTGATCGCCCCGGAAAAGGGGAAAAGATGTTGAAAAAGCTGATCGCCCTGCTCACCCTCTGCGCGCTGCTGGCAGGCTGCGCCGGGGCCGCCCCGGCCCAGTCGGGCGCGGGCTTTGGCCAAAGCGCCGCATCCAGCCAAAGCGCCGCTGCGTCGGGGTCAGCCGCCGCCTCCGGCACGGGCGGGGTGGTCGATGTCGACCCCGATTCGCTGCCCGAGCACCCGCGCTTTGACTATTTCACGGTTTGCTATTATGGCACGATGGAGTCGCGGGTCTTTGACGGGGACAGCGAGACCGACCTTTTTCTGGAGAATGAGCTGTACTATCTGACCCACCGCGGCAGAGGGATGGGGGTGACCGGTGAGCAGGCCCCCAACATGGGCTGGAGCTGGAGCCACAGCGACAGCGACTGGGCCCTTTTGGAGAAGATCGAGCGGCTGCAGGCCGACCTGCCCATCTTCAAACAGGCGCTCGAGGCCCCGGCCCCCACCGAGGATCTGCAGCGGGAGCGGGTCGAGAACGAGACCCCCTGGGTCAAATATGTCTGGACGGTGAATGCGGTCGTTTACGCGAACGGTGCTATCGGCGTTCTGGACAGGGCCCTGAGCAAGGGGCCGGACGATACCATCAAAGACATCCGCATGATCGCCGTCTTCCTGGAATCACCGGACAGTGAGGGCCGCCTCGACTCGATCGTCTTCGCGCAGGACCCGGAGACCGGGGAGTATCTTTTCTGGGACGCATGGGTCGAGCCCGAGCTGGGCATCTGGCTGCGGGATGAGATCGAGATGTACGCCTGGCACCGGGTGCTATAAAGGAGGCGCGGAGGATGAAAGGATCGGCACGGCCGATGCGGGCACTCGCCGCTTTGATGCTGTGTGCCAGCCTGTTGGCGGGCCGCGCCGGGGCCGCATCCGGCCAGCCCGGCGAGGCCGCGGTGTCACCCGCCGCCGCGGCGGCATATGGTGGAGAAGCGCCAGCCTGCCGCGCCGCCCCGCCCCACAGGGGGGCGGGCGAAGTACGGGCTGGCTCCGCCCCAAATCCACAGGGCAGCGGCATCCTGCGGGGGCAGACCTTT
>DKVN01000149.1:0-8562 GCA_002491225.1 Faecalibacterium sp. UBA7177 | reverse complement strand
CGGCGCGCAAAGCCGCCCGGCGGCCTTTTTTGCGCGCCGCTGCCCCAACACCAAAGGAGATTTTATATGAGCAGCGGCATCCTGCGGGTGCAGACCTTTGCAGCCCGCCAATCCGCCCCGGTGCCAGAGGTCGCGGTCACCGTGACCGGCCCCGGCGGCGAGCGCTATTCCTTCACCACCGACAGCGAGGGCAACGCCCCCGACCTGACCCTTGCGGCCCCGGATAAGCGCTATTCGCTGGACGAGACCAACACCACCGTGCAGCCCTATTCCACCTGCACCATCACCGCCGAAAAGTCGGGCTTCCGGCCGATGATCCTGCGCGGGGTGCAGATCTTCGCCTGCGAGACGACCCTCGCCCCCCTCGAGCTGATCCCGGCCGAGGAGGGCCTCGAGGGCCAGGCCGGGCCCGAGCTGATCGAGATCCCGCCCCACAGCCTCTTTGCCAACCAAAACGCCCGCAGCGGCCCGCACCCGGTGGAAAACTGCGCCGCCCGGGTGCTCACCCAGCCGGTCATCCCCACCAGCATTACGGTGCACCTCGGCCGCCCGGCGGCCAGCGCCTCCAACGTGACCGTCTCCTTCCGCCGCTACATCGCCAACGTCGCCTCGAGTGAGGTCTATCCCACCTGGGTAGGGTGAACCAACCCCACAAATTTTTCTTAAAATATGACTTGTTATCGTTAAAAATTCCAGCTCACTTCGATCTGTCTCGTCCTGCTTTTGGTATCGGGCGGATAGATGGTGATCCTGTTTATAAGGATGTTGACCAGTTCCCGGTCAAGGGCCTTTAAGGCTGCTGCATCCTGCAGCCGTTCCAGATACGCTTGCTGGCGGCTGTCGGCTTCGGGCGATTCCTCCAGTGCTTCGGCCAGCTTTTCGCAGCGCGTCTCCATCTCCTCCACCGTGGTCAAAAAGGCTTTGTTCATCTGCGCAAACTGTTCGGTGCTGATCAGCCCGCTGCTTTTGTCCAGATACAGCTCCTGCATGGCCTTTCTGCGCCGCCTGATCTCGTTTTGCAGCCGCGCAAGCTCCTTTTGCTGCGCCCGGTTTCGCTGCTCTGCCTGCGCTTTCAGGGCGGATCGGTCAAGGGCATCCGGGTTGAGCCAGGCCGCTGCGTGGTGGCGGATGCGCTCCAGCACGATCTGCTGCAGTTCTTCCATTGGCATATAGTCCTGGCCGCAGCACCGCGCAGAGTCCCGCAGGTGCATCCGGCACCGGAAGTATTTTTTTACCGTGCCGTCCTTGTTCAGGGAACAGCCCGACCCGGTCTGTTCCATTGCGGTCCCGCAGATCCCGCAGAATACCTTTCCGGCCAGCGGATTGATTGGGCCGCTGGTTCCGCTGCGCACCCGCGAGCTCATCAGCCGCTGCACCCGCGCAAAAGTCTCCGGGTCAATGATCGGCTCATGGGTGTTATGTACAATGATCCACTGATCTTTGGGCACCCATGCGGTCTTTTTTGATTTGTAGCTGATCTTTTTGTGCCGGCCTTGCACCAGATCGCCCGTATAGGTCTGGTTCCTCAGCATCTGGTGGATCGTGGCCTTTCCCCAAAGGTCACCGTCTTTGCAGCGGTCCGGCCTTTTGAAATGGAAGCCGTGGTCCTGCTTATACCGGGTGGGGGAGGGGATGCCCTGCTGGTTCAAAAGGTTTGCGATGCGGGCGACCCCGTTGCCCGCCAGATACAGCGCAAAGATCTGGCGCACTACCTCGGCAGCTTCGGGGTCGATGACGAGGCGGCCAGGGTCACGGGGGTCCTTCTGGTAGCCGTACAGTGCAAAGGTCGCAATGTAACGGCCCTCTTTCCGCTTGTGGGTCAGGACCGAACGCACATTGTTGGACAGGTCCTCCAGATACCATTCGTTGACCAGCCCATTGATCTGGCGGCTCTTTTTGTTGGCGATGTCGGCGGTGTCCACATGGTCGACCACGGCAATGAAACGGATGCCCCATTCCACAAATTTGCCATGCAGGTACTTCTCGACCAGCTCCATATCGCGTGTGAAGCGGGACTGGGTCTTGGCCAGGATGATGTCAAATTTGTGCTGGCTGGCCGCCTCAATCATCCGGTTGAAATCCGGCCGGTCGCGGTCGATGCCGGAATAGTCCTCATCGCAGTAGATGTGGTAGATGTCAAACCCCCTTTCGATCGCATATCCGATCAGCATGGATTTCTGGTTCTGGATGCTCTCGGATTCTTTCCCTCTTTCTACGACATCCTCATCCTCCTTGCTCAGTCGGCAGTATATTGCAGCTTTCATAGTTCACCTTGCCTTTCGCTGCAATCGCTCACCCACAACATACCCTATTCCTGCGCAGATGTCTACCCCCAATCGGAACATTGCGCCGTCCTTTTTTGCACCGAACGCATATACTCCTCAAGCAGTGCCTGAAGGCGCTGCAGCCGCTGCTGTGCATCGCTGGCCAGGAAGGTTTCTTTTACGGTATAACGGATCGTTTTCATAAAGCTCGCCTCGCTCAAATGGGATTTATTTTTATGGTATGTTGTCTAAAAAGGAAAAATAACCGGGTGGCATTTGCAGAAATGTTTATTTTGCATTCGGGGTCAGGAGGCGGTTATGGAAGCCACGGCAGGCCCAGCCCCAGTCCATCTGCCCGCTGGCACAAAAGATGGGCCGCGCCTTTTGCCAGCAGGCTGGCGTAAGCATCCTCTGCCGTGCAGATCAGCACCGCGCCGTGGTCCTGCAAGGTCTCCATGATTCTCAGCAGAACATACCGATCTCCGCTCAGCCGGGAGACGTCCCGCACAATCACGGCATTGGCGTATTTCGTCCGGGTCCCACGCAGGGCAGACAGCAGCCCCATCCGCTCCAGCGTCCTGCCGCTGCTCATATCCTGCGAGGTGCCGACCACGGCAATCCCCCGCCGCTCAGCCTCCTGCAAGACCTGGGACATCTGGCCAATCAGCACATGGGGATGTGCGGTGAGGTCCCGCGCATAGGCCCACGCCCGCAGGTCCTTTTCCTGTTTCATCTTGCTCTCCTTCCTTATAAAAAGTAGTCCGGCCCTTTTCTGGCCCGGATGAACTGTGCCACATCCTCAAGGCTGTCCGTCACCGGACAGGGCGGCAATTCCTTTCGCACTGCTGCATGATACCGCCCACCGATGGCTGCACGGCTATCCAAGATCGCAACCGCACAGGTGTCCGTCTCGGTGCGGATCGCCCGGCCCACCCCCTGCCGGAGCTTGGTCTGCATCTGGGGCACAATGCTCGCTGAGATATACTCGTGCAGGCTGGGGTACTGCTCCCGCTCGGCCTCGCTGACCGGGTCGGGGGTCGGGAACGGCAGCCGCACGATCACCAGCAACGACACCATATCACCGGGGAAGTCGATCCCCTCCCAGCATGGCCCCGCCGCGCAGAGTATGGCATTGGGCAGCTGTTTGAACTGCTGCACCACCTGCTGCTTGCCACGTCCCGCTTCCAGCAGGGGAAACGGCACCGTACCCCGCAGCTTTTCACACACCTCACCCATGAACAGGTACGAGGTGAACAGCACCAGCGCATGGCCGTGGGCCGCCCGCAGCAGCCCTCTCAGCTGGGCCGCGATCTGCCCGGTGTCCTTGCCGTCCATGCTCTTGACCTGCTGACTGCTTGGGATGTACAGCATACAATGATGCTCATAGTCAAAGGGCGAATGCGCCGAGAATTCCCGGCAGCGGGAGCTCCGTTCCAGCCCCAACCGCTGACGGATGCGGGTAAAACTGCCGCCCGCCGCGAGGGTACCGGAGGTAAGGACAGCAGGTCGGCCGGTCTGCCACAGGTCCCGCGTAAGCTGCGCGGCGGCCGACCGGCTGGCGGCGTTCAGGGTGATCTCCCCGGCCTGGTCGTAATGGATATAGAGGACATATTTCGTATCCCGGTCCCGAAACAGGGAGAGGGTTTCCACCGTCCTTTCCAGCTGGTGGATCGTGCCGTATGTCAGGCTGCCTGCCGGGCGGGCAGCCCGCCGGAGCAGGGCGATGATGGCATTGAGCGTCTCTTTCCGTTCCGGTGTAAGGTCAAACGCCTGTTCGCATTCCTCCTGTTCCGGGCCGGGTTTCAGGCAGTTTGCAAACCGCTCTGTTTCTGCCCTGAGCCGCCGGGCCGCCAGCGGGCGATGTTCTCTTTGCAGTAAGGCGCAAAGGCCGGTAAGCTCGCTGAGCGGAATGGATTTTCCATACATCTGTCGGGCCGCTTCTGGCAGCTTGTGGGCCTCGTCCACAATGAGGATGTGGTAGTCCTTGAGCAAAGGGTTTTCTGCCTGCCTCCTGCGGATCGCGTCTGCCAGCAGATAATTGTGGTTGCAGATCTGGATATCCACATCCGCACTTCTGGCATCCGCCAGAAAGTCCATATACCGGCAGTGGTGCTGCTCTGTGCAGCCATGCGGACAACCTGCCGGAACACACACTTGGGCGCGGTCAAAGGCAGAAAGGCCCGCGGCCGCATCCAGATCAATTTGTCTGTCCAGTGCAAAGAGCGCGGCCTTGCGCCGCTCGCTCACTCGCTCGCTGTCTCTGACCGCTGCCTGACGAAGCAGGAGGCGCTGGTCGCAGGCATACCGTTCCCGGCCCTTGCGGATGATGGCGCGGACCGGGCTGTTCAGGACACCATCCATCTGCAAAAACTCGGACAAAAACGGGATGTACTCCTTTATAATGGCATCCTGCAGGGCCACGCTGGAGGTCGAGATTGTCAAGGTATGCGGCAAGCTGCGAGGGCAATATTTCTGCCAAAGTAGTCCCGCCACAAGATACGCATGAGTCTTGCCAATGCCCACCCCGGCGTCACACAGGGCGACCCGGCCCAAAAACATGGCGTCGATCATCTCATGGCAGAGTTCGATCTGTGCTGGCCGTACCGCAAGCCCATGCGCTGGCAGCAGTTCCCGAAAGATGTGGTTGGCCTGCGCGTGGGCTTTTTTCAATGATGATGTTGATTTCATCTGATATTCCTCCGGCAAGGCCATATCAGCGGCAAATTGATGCGGCGCAGGCATTTTGCCTGCGCCGCACGGATCTGCCGTCGATATGGCTATCCGTTTTTATTTGTTTGCTATGCCGTATTTGCAGCGCGCACCCCCGGCATCCGGGTCGCTCTATTCCGATTGGGTTTTGGAGCGGCCCAGGGAACACAGGCAGGTGGGCTGCTGGCTGGCAGCCGCTCACTGGCCCCCCAAGGGTCTCCTTGCTTTCAACCCGAGGGCGGTCACCCGGTCTTGTGTGCCGGGCTACTGGCGTATCATTGATGGCCCCGCTGCTCCGATCATGGCGAGAAAGCCTGCCAGGGCTTCTTTTGGGCTGAAAGTTGGTCGCTCGCTGCGGGCTGCCCGGCCGCCGCCCGAAAAATGGGGCAGCGGCAGGCTTGTCCGCAGGTCATGGCGCTTTCGCCGCTATCGCTCCCGGACGCGGGAAGGTACCTGCTGTGCTGGTATTCAGTTGTCAAGGAACTGCGAGGAAACTTTTCCTCTGCTTTCTATGACACAAGGCCGGGGCGTTTTAATCGGGTTTTCGCATGAGCTTTTTAATTTTTTCCTTGATGCGCTTGTACCGCTCCGCCGCACTGCTCTGGGAACAGCCGAGATGCTCTGCCATCTCGTATGTAGTAAAGCCATTGACCGTAATCGTGTAGATGAAATCCCGTTCTTTCGGCTTCAATTGTCGAAGCGCACAAAGCAGGTTCTGGTTGCCAATCGTCTGCAGCCAGCCCTCCACGCTCTCCTGCTCCAGCTTTCGGGACACCATATCCTCGATCCAATATGCTCTTGCACACCGTTCAACCAGATTGCTGTCCACCGTAATGTGCTTTGCCTGGTTGTCATTGGCCCGGTACTCGTTGATATATGAATTGCGCACGACCCTGCGGTAGTACGCTTCGCCTTTCTTTTCCGGCAAAAATAGCCCTCCTGTCGATTTGGTTTAGAAAAGCCAAATCGACGGAGGGCCACGGGCCAGCATGGTAAGCCAAATCCTTGCAGTTAAGCGATCATGGAGTATGGTCTGCTCAGTTTTTATTGCCGGGAGATTGCCTGCATAAAAAAAGAATATGAATTTCAGTTCATGTGTGGGGGCGTATCTCCCTGACAGAGTGAACTGAAATTCATATAATTTTTGCCATTCAAAATAGATTGGATGGTTGAGATTGATATCCTCATTCCGATAAGTGTATTATAATTCATATATTGAGCGATTCACATTACATTCAAATGTGAATATGTGTATTGTAGAATATTCTTGAGGTGAATTGTATGGAATATTCTGCCCGCACTCTGGGTAAGATCGTCCGGGATGCCCGTAACAAAATGGGAGTTACTCAAGGGCAGGCTGCAGAGATGGCCGGCTTGGATACCCGCACGATCATGAACATCGAAAATGGGAAAGGCAATCCTAAAATCAAAAGCCTTTTTCCGTTGTTTCAGGCACTTAAAATCGACTCGCATGAGGTATTCAGCCCGGAGTTGCTGCAGGAAAGCGCCGCTTTTCGGCAGTTTAGACTTTTACTCGGGAGCTGCACCGAGGCCGAAGCTGACGCACTGCTTCCGGTTATGAAGGCGGTTCTCTCTGCGATGCGGGCGATGAATCCAACAAGGATACAATAAAGAAAGAGCCTGTTCCTCAATTTGCTTTGAGGACAGGCTCTTTCTTATTGCTGCATCGTATTCAATTTGCTGGGTACCATTTTAAACTGCACCACATCGACCCGCATTTCCTTTTTGCATCTGGCACAGTAGAGAGGAAAATGCACCAAAACAGTATCCCAATATACCCTGACCCGCGTTTTGCTGCCGCAGATTGGGCAACAAACCCAGCGTGGGCCGTTCGCAAGTTCTTCCATTGTGGGGGTCACCTCGGGTATAAACGCTTGCCGCCACCGCTCTGTGTCTGGCATCCGGCTGTGTTGTGGCGATGAGAGCAAGATTTTTCGCTCAAAAGCGCTTAATCACAGCTTGCTCTCGATGGCAATCCGCGAGAAGTCAGATGATGAGCTCGTCAGAGTACCCCACGACGGTCTCGATAAATACGCCATTCTCATCGTACAATGTCACCGTGGTTCGTGCAATATAGTTGCCCTCACCAAGATGGAATTTCTGGGATACGCTTACGGCCCCATTGTACGAATCATTCCACGAGATGCTGGTGTCCTCATAGGTTCTTCCATTCCACTTTGTAATGGTCACATTCATCTCGAGACGAACATCACAGTCCCATGTGTGAGCACTTGCCGCTATTTCTGCATTGTTGTACAAGCCGTTATAGCGCTTCAAATCTGTGCTAAGGTAAGACAACATTTTCCAGCGTGGCTGAATTCCATCGGCACCAACAGACACGCAGAATGACGCGCATAGAAGAAGTACCAAGAAGAGTGAAATAATCCGTTTCATTGCAAAAACCTCCAGAAAATGGTATAGGACATACACCTCATAAACATATACCCCCGAAGGCTTCAAATTGCAGCAGCATTTTATAAACCATTTATTGATTCAGCCATCCGACATATTTCTCTTTCAGTTAGATTCCCTTCAATCTGAACTGATCCATCTGGCAACGATAGAATCAGCGTTCTGCGTCGTCTATCATCGAAAAGATAAATCACTCCTTTTCGACCATTAATTAAAACCTCTTTTTCTTCGCAGTTTTCTGTATTTATAGCTGGCCGCTCTGCAGAGGCTACAAATGAAAAACAAAAATCATACCCTGTGGAATCTGAGTACCAAGCAAACTCGCCCAACTCCTCAAACTTCACCATACGCACTTTGCACCCCTCCGGCAGCCATCTTGGATAATATCCGCTGCGCCAGCCGAGCGGGGGGATGGCGTTGTAGTCTTGGTCGTACTGCACGACACTATACTCATCAAAGTGTTGAATCACATAATTTACCAACGCTGTCCTGCTGGCGCTGACATTCAAGGCCACTGCCGGGGCGATCACCAAAACCGCAGCCACGGCGGCACCCCACCGCAGCAGTTTGCCGCGCAGCTTTTTGCGCTTCTTCTCGCGCTGTAGTGCGTCATAATTGGCCATCATGGCAGCGATGATCCGCTCTGCAGCCTCATCCGACATCGCCGGGAGCCTTTCGTCCTTGCCATCCTGTTCCACCTGCTTCTCAAACTCCCAGCGCGCCAGATATGCCCCCATCCGCAGGTTATATTCCCCTTGGATTGCCCGCTGCTCCCTACTTTCGTTTTCCATTTCCACCTACCTCAATTTCCATAGCCTCGCAAGCCTTTTTCAGCAGCTTCCTTGCCCGCGAGGCAATTGACCGCAAAGTGTCTGTCTTTACGCCCAAAATGCTCGCAATGGTTTCCGGCGTTACCTCCGGGTTAAGAGCAAGCTTCAAATATGTACCATATCGTTCCGGTAATTCGTTGATGCAGCGGCAGATGATCTTGGCGTCATAATTGCTGAAAACCTCGTCCTCCAGCGTGAGGGTCGGGTATTCCGGCAGGGTGTCCACGGTTTGGATACGGGCGGCTTTTCGGGCAGTATCCCTCCAAAAGTTCTTGATCTTGTCATCAAGGATCGACATTAAATAATGTCTACTGAACAATCGAAAA
>DKVN01000029.1:516-3238 GCA_002491225.1 Faecalibacterium sp. UBA7177 | reverse complement strand
GAGGATGCTGCCCTTTTCGACATAGGGCAAAAAGGCGTCCTGCTGGGCCTTGTTGAACCGGTGGATCTCGTCCACGAACAGGATGGTGCGGCGGCCGAAGCGGCGGGTCTCCTCCGCCTCGTGCATCACCGCCCGGATCTCCTTGATGCCGCTGGTCACTGCGCTGAAATCGACAAACTCGGCCTTTGTGCGGGCGGCGATGATCCGGGCCAGGGTGGTCTTGCCCACCCCCGGCGGGCCCCAGAAGATCATGCTCGGGATGCGGTCGGCGTCGATCAGCTGCCGCAGCACCCGGCCGGGGCCCAGCAGCTGCTGCTGGCCGACAAAGTCGTCCAGCGTCTCGGGCCGCATCCGGCTGGCGAGCGGGCGCTCGAGAGGTGTTTCCAACAGGCTTTGCTGCTGCATGGCGGGGCCTCCTTTCGCAGCGGGGGCGGGGCTGTAAGGGCTAAATCGGGCGGGTGAGGCGCTTGCTGCACCGGGAATTTCAGGCGTCCGATCCGGCGCAGTCGTAGTCAATGGGCAGGGTGGGCAGGCCGTTGAGCTCGAGCCCGGCGGCGTGCCCGGCCCGGTATTCGTAGTACCCTTGGGCCGCGATCATGGCGGCGTTGTCGCCGCAGAGGGCGAGCTCGGGCAAAAACAGCCGCATCCCGGCCTTTTGCGCCCCCTCGTTGACCAGGCTGCGCAGCCGCCGGTTGGCCGCCACCCCGCCCGCGAGGCAGAGGGTAGAAGCGCCGGTGTCCCGCGCCGCCGCCAAAAGCTTATCGGCCAGGATGCGGGCCACCTTCTCCTCAAAGCTGGCGGCCATGTCCGGCACCCGGATCGTCTCACCCTTCATCCGGGCCTGGTTCACCGCGTTCAGCACCGCCGTTTTCAGGCCGGAAAAGCTCACGTCATACGGCCCCGGCGCGTGGGGGGTGGGCAGGTGGTAGGCGTGGGGGTCGCCCTCCTTGGCCGCTTTGCTGACACTCGGGCCGCCGGGGTAGGGCAGGCCGAGGGTGCGGGCGACCTTGTCGAACGCCTCGCCCGCCGCGTCGTCCACCGTCCGGCCCAGCACCGCAAAGTGGGTGTAGTCCTCCACCTTGACAATGTGGCTGTGGCCGCCGCTGGCCACCAGGCACAGAAAGGGGGGCTCGAGCTCCGGGTGGGTGAGGTAGAGCGCCGCGATGTGCCCACGCAGGTGATGCACCGGCACCAGCGGCTTGTTTGCGCTGTAGGCGAGCCCCTTGGCAAAGTTCACCCCCACCAGCACCGCCCCGATCAGCCCCGGCGCAAAGGTCACCGCGACGGCATCGATCCCGGAGAGGGTGACCCCCGCGTCGGCAAGCGCCTTTTGCACGGTGGGGCTGATGGATTCGATGTGGCGGCGGCTGGCGATCTCCGGCACCACCCCGCCGTACAGGGCCTGCTCGGCCACGCTGGTGGCGATCACATTGCTGCGCAGGATCCGGCCGTCCTCCACCAGGGCGGCGGCGGTCTCATCGCAGCTCGATTCGATGCCCAGTACCAACATAATGTAATATCAACTCCGAAATTAACGTTTTGTATTGTAGATTTGCGGGGCAGCAGCGGTGTGCGCCGTCCGTCCGCGCGGGGGCTATTCCCCTGAGAAAACGCCCCCTTCGGGGGCTCTTAAACCATTCTCAGGGAAACATCCCCCGCACGGACTGTGCTTTCTGAACACGCTTCGGCGGCGGGCAATTCGCACCGCAGCACCAGCGCGTCCTCGTCCGGGGCGCGGTAGAAGCTCCGCCGCCGCCCCACCGCCGCAAAGCCGAGGCTCTGGTAAAGGGCGAGGGCCGGGGCGTTGTGCTCCCGCACCTCCAAAAAGCAGCAGCCGGCCCCCTCGGCCGCGAGGGCGCGCAGGGCGCAGTTCAGCAGCGCCCGCCCCACCCCCTGCCGCCGCAGCGCGGGGTCGACCGTGAGGGTGTCGAGGCTGGCCTCCCCGCCCGCCAGCTGAAAGGCCGCGAGCCCGGCCAGCCGGACGGTGCCCGGCGCGGCCGGTTCCGTCCACTCGGCCCACTCGGCCACGAACAGCCGGGCCGCGCCGCCCGCGGCCTGCTGGCGCAGGCCGCTCTCCAGCGCCTCCCGGCTCCAGGCGTCCGGCGCGGTGGTCTCGATACGGGCGGCCGCGTCCAGGTCCTGCGGCGCCATCGGGCGGGTCAGGATGCCGCCCGCCTGCCCGGCATACCCGGCGTGCGGCTCTGCACCCGCGCCGCCCGGCCTGCCCGCATCAGGTGCAGGCACCATTCCGCTCGCCCCCATCTCAGTGCGCCTCCAGCCAGGTCGCGCCGCGCTGCACCTCGGCGGTCAGCGGCACGCTGAAGCTGGCCGCCGCCCGCATCTCCTCGGCCAGCACCGCGGCGGCCTTGTCCGCCTCGGCCGCGGGGGCCTCGACGATCAGCTCGTCGTGCACCTGCAGGATCAGCCGGGCCTTGAGCCCTTCGGCCCGCAGCCTGCGCCAGACCCGCACCATCGCCAGCTTGATCACGTCCGCCGCGGTGCCCTGGATGGGGGTGTTCATGGCCATCCGCTCGCCCTGGGCCCGCAGGTTGAAGTTGTTGCTGGCCAGCTCCGGCAGGGCCCGCCGCCGCCCAAACAGGGTCGAGACGTATCCCTGCTCCCGCCCCTGGGCGATGATCTGCTGCATATACTGCCGCACCCCGGGGAAGCTGTCCAGATAGTTCTGGATAAAGGCGTCCGCCTCCTTGACGCTGATGCCGAG
>DKVN01000029.1:0-188 GCA_002491225.1 Faecalibacterium sp. UBA7177 | reverse complement strand
GCGGCGGTGCTGCGGTGGATGTCCTGCCCCTGCAAAAAGGCCTCGCGCATACTCTCGTCTCCGCTGATGTGGGCCAGGATGCGCAGCTCGATCTGGCTGTAATCGGCGTCCAGCAGCACGCAGCCCTCCGCGGCAATGAAAAACTGCCGCAGCCTGCTGCCCAGCTCGGTGCGCACCGGGATGTTCTG
>DKVN01000177.1 GCA_002491225.1 Faecalibacterium sp. UBA7177 | reverse complement strand
CTGCAAACTAATTTGCGAAAGATTCTTGACACTACCGATGGCTTTGCCAAACTGCTGGCCGAAAACGGGCTGCGGAAGATACGCTTTCACGACCTGCGGCACTCCTGCGCCAGCCTGCTGCTGAAGCAGGGGGTGCCGATGAAGCAGATCCAGGAATGGCTGGGCCACAGCGACATCTCCACCACCGCGAACATCTATGCGCACCTCGACGCACAGTCCAAGCAGCTGAGCGCCGAGACGATGGAACAGGCGCTGGTGCTGCCGGACAGCGGAATCATGCGGCAGTGGTGAAAATGCAGAGCCAGGTTACCCGGCTCTGCATTGAATCCTCACGCCTCTTTCTGGATTGCTTGACTCAGGACCTGCTGCAAAAGATGATCGGTTCCCTGATACGCCTGTATGCTGGCGATTATGAGAAGATCCATATCGATTTGGGAAAAGTCCAGACGATATCCTGTGTGACGGCACAGCTGGGATAAAAAGAGCCGCTGCGTTCGTCCATTTCCTTCCCGAAAGGGATGCAGCTCATTGGTTCTTTGGTAAAAATCGGAGAGTTGTGCCACAAATTCTGTTTTTGGAAGGCCGGAAAAGTACGATTTTTCCCGCAGCCTGTGAAAGATCTCCTGTGCCATGTGATTGATCTCTTTTGCAGGGCAGAACCTTGTACCCTTTTTGGTCAGATCGACCATACGAACTTGTCCTGCCCAATCGTAAAGATCGGAAAACAACCATTGATGGATTGCCCGATAGTGTGTAAAATCGAAGGTTTCCATTTTTGGCTCAGTATCCCACATAGCTGCCTTGGCCGGAACAACAACTGCCTCGATTCTTGCAAGTGTTTCACCATCCTGCAGGCCATACTTGTTAATCAGGACGGTCGTACCCTCATAGCAGCCATCCTGTAAAGCATCCAAAGTATATGGCATAACGATCCCTCATTTTTCCTGCGCAAGAAGCTCCTTTATCAGTGTATCCACATCCACTTCGCCATTCATCAGGCGTCGGCAATTCCGCACTACCTCTGGCGAAACGGAAAAGCCCTCCATAGACGAGGATGCCAATGCATTTTTAAGTGCTTCCTCTTTGGTGATTGGTGCCATAGATGCCGCCCTCTCTCTCGATAAAAAGGAGGGGGCAAGGACAATCCTGTGTCCTTGCCCCCCGCTGGCGGAGATGGAGAGATTCGAACTCTCGCGCGCTGATTAGGCGCCTACCGCATTTCGAGTGCGGACCCTTCAACCGCTTGGGTACATCTCCGTATTCAGTTGTGCCGGGTGACCGTATCTCATTATAGCAAAGAAAGCGCCGCGCGTCAAATGTTTTGCGCTGGATGTGGGGCGGATCTTGCGCTGTGGGTTTGCGGCTCACCCCTGCCTGGCGGCCCAGGCGGCGGCGAGGGCCTCTTTTTTTGCCTTGGGCAGCTTTTTGACAGCGGCCTCGCGGCGCAAAGCGGCGCGTTTGTCCGGCTGCGGCTCGGCCCAGGCCAGGGCCAGCGCGCCGAAGGCGCGGGTGTACCGCGCGCCGCGGCCCGCCTTGTGGGCGGCGAGGCGGGCGTCCAGATCATTGGTCCAGCCGGTGTAAAGGCTGCCGTCGCGGCAGCGGATCATGTAGACCCAGGCCTGCGGCGGGGCCGTATTTCCCGCCCTCACCCCAGCCCCAGGGTTTTCCGGCAGGCGGCGAGGACGTCCTCCTTGGCGTCGCCGGTCACCAGAAAGCGGCTGGCGTGGCAAAAGCGCAGGCCGGGGATGCCGCTGCGGCGCTGCAGCTCCTCATCGCTCTGGCCGGCCCAGGCCACCGGGAAGGGCTGCTTGGGGGCCTTGCGGCGGGTGTCGTTGACGCACTGGGCCGCGTAGCCCCCGCGCTGGCTGGGGTAGACCACAAACACCGCGTCGGTGCGGTAGAGCGCGTTTTTCCAGGGGGCGTAGCAGGGCAGCACGACAATGCCGTCCCGCATGTTGGCGTAGGCTTTGCGCACCAGCTCGTCCGCGCGGGTGATGGCGTTGGCCTCCTCGATCCGGCGGCGCAGCACCACCCCGGCAAACTCCACCGCCTCGGCAAAGCAGGCGTCCGGGTCGGCGTTTGAATCCCACAGCGGGTTAAAGCTGCCGATCGCGTCGGCCAGGCTGTCCTGCGCGCCGGTGTTGTCGTTGAGGTCGAGCGGCTGGATGAAGTTCTCGTCGATCAGCCGGGCCTGATGCTCGCCCACCAGCTGCGCGCCCAGCACCTGCCACAGCAGCCCGAAGGCGGCGTAGGGCACCCCGTTGCGGCGCACCGGCCGGTCGGCCGCGTGGTGGTCGAACATCCCGTTGCCGATGTCAAAGACCAGGCCGTCGAAATCGGGCGGCACCGAAAAGCCGCGCTGGATCGTGATGTCGGGGCGGATCAGCTTGAGCAGGGCGGCGCTGAACACGTCGTCCGCGTGGAATTTGCCGCCGTGGGTAAAGGCACGGGCGGGGATCTTCATGGCGAAGCCCTCCATTCTCAGACTGCCGCGGCGCTTGGGGCGCACTGCCCGGGCGGGCGGCTGCGTTTCATTATAGCACATTTTACAGCCCGCGGCAAAACTGCATGACAAATCGCGGCGGGGCAGCACATATAATGGAATTTGATGGGCCCGCCGCCTGCGCGGCGCTGCACCACATTGTTCATACATTTTCCATCGCACTGTGTGTCGAAATATGATATAATGTGTTTATTAGTGAACCC
>DKVN01000153.1:7845-9575 GCA_002491225.1 Faecalibacterium sp. UBA7177 | reverse complement strand
TGCCCGAGACGGTCAGGGTGTCGCCGATCATGACCGGCTTTGCAAATTTGGCCTCGACGCTGTGCAGCAAACAGTGTTCCCCCGGCAGGTAGACCCCCGCGAGGGTGGAAAAAAAGCTCGCGCCCAGCATCCCGTACACCACTCGGCCGGGGTAGCCCCGCCCGGCGGCGTACTCCGCATCCATGTGGATGGGGCTGCAGTCGCCGGTGATGGCGTAAAACTGGCGCATCATCTCGTCGGTCACGGTCACGGTAAAGCTCTCGGTCAGGCCGGGGGAGAGCTCGGCTAAGGTATAGCTGTTCATGCTTGCGGCCCCTCTCTTCGATTTGGCAGTATTGGCAAAAACGGGCCGGGCTCAGGAGCCCCGGCCCGTTGCATTGTTGTGACTCTGCGAGGGCGGGCTCAGGCGGCCAGCCGCTCGATCAGGTCCAGCAGGTCGCCGACATTCTTCAGCCCCCGCACGTCCTCTAACTTAAACTTGAGACCAAACTTTTTCTCCATCGCGGTCAGCAGGTTGATCTGCTCAAGGCTGTCCCAGTCCTCAATGTCGTCGGCGCAGGTCTCGCGGGTGATCACGAGCTCCTCATCGTCGAAATTGTCCCGGAAGATCTCCTGCACCGCGTCAAAAATGCTCTGCTTGTCCATTCTGTTCTGGCTCCTTTCGCCTGTTTTGGGGCGGGCCGGGCGGCACCTTGCGCCGCTCATTGGGCCTGCCGGATCTCCATCACCGTGCACAGGGGGGCGTGGGGCCCGTCCAGTGCGTAGGCAAAGGTACGGCTGCCGTCCGCCTCCTCCTCGGTCATTGTAAAACCGATTGTAGCATAAAAGTCCTTCACGAGCAAGTTTTTGGCGGTGGGGTAGTAGTGCCCGACGATCCTTTTGATGCCGCGGGCGGCGGCGGCCTCACACAGCCGGTCGAACATCGCCTGCTCCAGCTGCCGCTTAAAAGTACGGCAGCTCATGATCCAGAGCTCGATGTCTAAAGTCTCGCCCTGCACCGCGCCGATCAGGGCGGTGACGATGCCGTTGTCGCCAAACTTGTCCAGCAGGCGGCCGTACAGGGTGATGTGCCCGGCATCCCCGAGCAGCCCCTCCACCTCGGCGGCGGAGTAGCGCCGGGTGGTCAGGTTGAACTGGTTGGTCTTGTTGATCAGCTGGGTGATCCGCTCGGCGTGGGCGGCGTCAAACGGGCCGAACTCGCCCACCATCTCGAGGCTCTTCAGATAGTCCTCATAGCTGCCGAAGCTCTCTTCGAGCGCGGCGCGCTGGGCGTTCTGGCGGTACATCTCGGTGCGCTTGCGGTCGTCGGCCGAGAGGGTGGTCACCTCAAAATAGCCGCCCCGGTCCAGCGCCTTGATATAGTCCTCGGGGGCGGTCAGCTCGGGCACGGTCACCCCCGGCAGCTCCCGCCGCACGATCTCCCGCTCGGCGGGGTTGTCGTCCACAAAGACAAAGCTGTCCGGCAGCAGGTTGATCTCGCGGGCCATCGCGGCGAGGTTGAGGTGCTTGGGCTCCCAGTTGGCCTTAAAGGAGACAAAGTCCTCCTTTTTCAGCACGCTGTCCGGCCGGGCAAAGCCCGCCTCGGCGTTGGCGGGCTCGTTTTTGCTGCAGACGTTGAGCAGCACCCCCAGCTCGGAGAGGGCCTTGAGGTAGCTTTGAAACTCGCTGTACGCCATGCCCGCCGGGCTCTCGCTGCCCAAAACGATGCCCTCCGGCCCGTCGTCCCCGAT
>DKVN01000153.1:6471-7501 GCA_002491225.1 Faecalibacterium sp. UBA7177 | reverse complement strand
AACAGGCTCTTGATGATGTTGGCGACGCTCTGGCAGAGAAAGGGGATGCAGTCGATGCTGACCGCGTACTTGTAGGCGTACCAGGCCGTCTGGCTGCTGAAGGTGTCCATGCCGTGCACCGCCTGCAGATAGGCAAGGTCGTTGAGGTAGAGGTTGGGGGTGGCCTCGACAAAGGCGGCCAGCTCCTCGTTGAGCTGCCGCACAAACCGCACATGCCCCGAGGCGGCGCTGCCCTCGCTGTTGCCCATCACCCGGTAGACCGGCAGGTCAAAGTTGTTGAGGATGACCGGGCAGCCAAACCCGAGCGCCGCTTTGGCCGCCGCCTTGAGCCGGGCCAGCGCGTCGGCGCGCTTTTGCGCGCAGGCCGCGGCGTCCTCGCCCGGCTCGGGCCAGTGCTGGATGTTGTGGCTGCTGGTGTGGATGTAGAGCACCTCGGGCGCAAAGGCGGCGAGGGCCCCGTCGTCAAAGACGAGATTTTCGTAGTAGAGGCCGTACTGCCCCTCATAAAACTGGGGCTGGATGCCGTTTGCCAGCAAAAACAGCTCGAGGATGTTTTTTACTTCGCCGATCGTGCTGCCGCTCATCAACGCGACGCGCTTGGGCACAAGGCCCGGCGCGGCCGAGAGGGTGCGTTTGAGGCTGCGCTTTTTTTGCAGGATCAGGGCGGGGTCGATGGGATGGTCGATGATGTTCATGATTCTGATGATGCTCCCTTCGGGCTGCTTCGACAAGCAACGCGCTTTTCCTGTATTCTTTTATACCATATTTTGCCGCATAAAAGCAACTGCCCACCGTTTGCACCCGCGGGTTGCGCGGCGGCGGCCGGGCGGGTATAATAGAAAAAACGCGGATGGGCCACACCGTCCATGATCTGAATGAGGGAGGAGACCGCCATGCAATTCCGCTTTGCGCACAATAACCTCAATGTGCTGGATCTTGAAAAGAGCCTCGCCTTTTACAAGGAGGCGCTTGGCCTTGTGCCGGTGCGGCAAAAGGACGCGTCGGACGGCAGCTTTACCCTGGTCTACCT
>DKVN01000153.1:0-6122 GCA_002491225.1 Faecalibacterium sp. UBA7177 | reverse complement strand
GCCGCGCTGCAAAAGCACCGCGCGATGGGCTGCGTCTGCTTTGAGAATGAGGCGATGGGGGTCTATTTCATCGAGGACCCGGACGGCTACTGGCTCGAGATCCTGCCCGAAAAGGAGGGCTGAGGCTGGGCCGCAAGCCGCTGGCCTGGCCGCCGGGTTTGGCGTTGGCTGCCCTATTTGCCGCGCCCGGCCGCCCCGGCCCGCCGCAAGCCGCCGGGATCGGGCCTACAGCCCCAGATCCTCCAGCAGCCGGGCCAGCTGCTCCTCGCTCTCAACCGGGATGCCCTGCTGCAGGCTC
The DNA here is from genome assembly GCA_002491225.1 of Faecalibacterium sp. UBA7177. Lineage (GTDB taxonomy): Bacteria > Bacillota > Clostridia > Oscillospirales > Ruminococcaceae > UBA7177. The sequence continues at coordinate 5,824 of DKVN01000153.1, read as the reverse complement.
AGCACGTCCGGCTCGGGCAACAGGTGGGTGTACACCTCGTACACCTGCACCGGGGCCTCCTCGCCCTGCCGGTAAAGGGCGACCCGTCCGCCCTCGTCCCGCAGCAGATAGGGGGGCGGCGCGGTTTGCCCCTCGGGCTGCGGGCGCAGCGCCGGGCCCGCCATCCAGACGATGCTCACCGCCAGCGCCGTGCCGCAGAGCGCGGCCAGCATCCAAAACCATTGCCTGCGCATGATGATCACCTCGTTTTTTCGGGGGCTCTTTGCCCCCTTTTGGATACAGCATGGGCCGCTGGGGGGCGGTTTATGCGGTGGTTTTACAGGCGAAAGCGGGCGGGGCGCATCAGCTGTCGCGATTTTCACACCTCTCTGTCTGTACTTTTGCCGGCAGTCTGTGCTATAATAAGCTCAGTTGCCGATCTCGAGCCCCGTGCCGGCCGCCCCAGGCCCGCGGGGAGGAGATGCGATCGACATTCCCGGCGCACCCGGCGGCCCCAAGGGCGGCATGGGTGTGCTTTGAGCAGTTTCAAAAGCAAGGGAGGCGGTTTTTATCGCTACCAATGATCCCCGTGATCCGCGCCCGGTGCGCAGGATCAATACCAGCGGCAGCGCCGGGCCCCAGCACGCGGCCGGGCATTCCGGCGCGCAGCACGCGGCGCCCGCGCAGCATGCCGCGGCCGGGCACTCGTCCGCCCAGCACGCCGCGCCCAGCCGCGCGGGCAGCGGGGCGGCCCATGCATCGGGCAGCCGCGCCGGTACTGCCAGCGCCAGCAGCAGCACCGGCCGCAGCAGCGCCAGCCATGCCAGCACCAGCGCCCCGCGCACAGCGGGCGCGAATACCGGCGGCACGGGCGGCACCGGCGGCTCCGGCCAGCCGCTCCGCGGCCCCAAAAAGAAAAAGCGCTCGGTGGCCGGGCGGATCTGGAGCTTCTTCTGGCGCTTCTGCGTCTGCATGGGCTGCCTGTGCGTCATGCTGGGCAGCGTGGCGGCCGTGCTGCTGAGCATGTATGTGGTGCGGGAGACCGCGGCGGATGCCGACCTGCTCGATTTGGACAACATGGATCTGGCCTACACCACCATCATCTACGCCCGCGACCATGACAACCCGGACAACTGGGTCGTCTACGACACCCTGAGCCGGGACAACAACCGCATCTGGGCGTATCTTGACGAGATACCGGACGACCTCAAATGGGCCTTCATCTGCACCGAGGACAAGACCTTCTACGAGCACCCCGGCGTCAACTTCAAGCGCACCCTCTCGGCCACCATCAACCTGGTGCTCAACCGGGTCAGCGGCGGCGCACTGCGGCTGTACGACACCGAGCAGGGCGCTTCGACCATCGACCAGCAGCTGATCAAGAACATCACCGGCGACGATGACCAGAGCCCAATGCGCAAGGTGCGCGAGATCTTCCGCGCCATCGGCCTCGAAAACCGCTACTCCAAGGACATGATCCTCGAGGCCTACCTCAACACCATCAGCCTCACCGGGCAGATCGCCGGGGTGCGGGCGGGCGCGGACGTCTACTTTGGCAAGAGCCTGGGCGACCTCTCGCTGCAGGAGTGCGCATCCATCGCCGCCGTCACCAAAAACCCCACCCAGTACGACCCCTACTGGAACCCCGAGGAGCATCTCACCCGCCGCAATGACGTGCTCTACTTTATGTATCAGCAGGGCAAGATCACCGAGCTCGAGTACCAGCAGGCGGTCAACTCCCCGCTCGAGCTGGTCGAGGGGCAGACCGACAAGGTCGTCACCCATACCAGCAACAACTCCTACTTCACCGACGCCATCATCCAGCAGCTGATCCAGGACATCAACGAGGAGAACGGCTGGGAGGGCGAGAGCCAGGCGCTCAACGTCATCTACAACAGCGGCCTGCGGGTGTACGCCACGGTCGATCCCTTCGTGCAGCAGCAGATGGAGGAGATCATGCTCAACGCGGACGACGAGTTCTTCGCCCCGCTCTGGCGCGAGGAGGAGATCACCGAAAACCAGATCCAGGACGGCGACCGCCTGGTGATGAACGAGGACGGCACCCGGAAGACCAGCACCGACGAGGAGGGCAACACCCTCTACTACCGCTGGGTGCGCACCCAGTCGGCCATGGCCACCCTCAACTATGACGGCGAGGTGGTGGCGCTGGTGGGGGGGCTGGGCGAAAAGACGGTCGACCTCGGGCTCAACCGCGCCTTTGTCGCCCGGCAGACCGGTTCGAGCATGAAGCCGATCGCGGCCTACAGCCTTGCCATCGACTACGGCACCCTCAACTACTCCTCTTTGATGAGCGACATCCCGTTCTATGCCGCGGCGGACAAAAAGGTGCTCAAATCCAACTTTGTCAACCAGTTCGGCGGCATCAACGACCCCCGCGCCCTCGCCCGCGACGATGTCTGGCGCGACTGGCCGGACAACTTCTCCGGCGCGGCCAGCGGCACAAACGTGCTGCTTTGCAACGCGCTGGCCAAATCCCTCAACACGGTGGCGGTCTGGGTGGGCAGCACGGTGGGGGTGGACAACATGTACAACTTTGCCCACGATACCCTCCACCTTGAGGACCTCGCCCCCACCGACAACGACTACAGCCCCATCGTGCTGGGCGGCCAGGGCGGCGGCGTCACCCCCATCCAGCTGGCCGCGGCCTACCAGATGTTCGGCAACGGCGGCGTGTATGTCACCCCGCACCTCTACACCGAGGTCACCGACGCCAACGGCGACCCCTATATGGACGTGGCCAGCAAGATCAGCCGCACCCAGGCCATCCAGCCCTCCACCGCCATGATCATGAACCGGCTGCTGCGCAATGTCATGACCAGCGGCGGCACCGCCAGCGGCATGACCCCCGAGGGCGAGATGGACGCGGTGGGCAAAACCGGCACCGCCAGCAACTACCGCGACTTTACCTTTGTGGGCCTGACCCCCTACTATGTCACCTCGGTCTGGTGGGGCTTTGACAAGCCCTTTGATATGAGCGACCGCTCGCTTGAGGGCCACACCACCAGCGGCAAGCCGACCCAGGTCGCCTGGAAGACCCTGATGGAGCGGGTGCAGGCGGATCTCGAGTTCAAGGCCTTCCCCACCGACGATGAAAACGTGGTGCGCCAGACCTACTGCGCCGACACCGGAGACATCGCCAGCGGGGCCTGCCCGCGCACCGGCACCGGCTACTACACCAAGGACAATATGCCCGGCGTGTGTACCGCCATCCACACCGAGTAAGCCCACAGCATACGCCCCAGCTTTGCGAAACAGCGTCAAAAACGCCGGAGAGCCCCCCGCGAGCCCTCCGGCGTTTTTTGACGCTGACAGCAAAAGCATCCGCTTTTTCGTGCAATGATTTTGTGCGTTTGCTAAAATTTTTGCGCGCGGGCCCCGCGCTCTTGCCATCTGCGGGGTGAAAATGGTATAGTATTCCCGTTGCATACACAATGTGCATGAGGGGTGAACAGCTTGCCTATGGAACGACGGTTTCTTCTGGTGGACGCCGCGGTGCTGCCCGAGGTGTTCCTCAAGGTGCTCAAGGCCAAGGAGCTTCTGGCCAGCGGCGCGGCCCGCAACATCTCGGTGGCGGCCCGCCAGGTGGGGCTGAGCCGCAGCGCGTTTTATAAGTATAAGGACTGTATCTTTGACGCCGAAAACAGCCGCGAGATCATCACGGTGCTGGCGACATTGCTGGACGAGACCGGGGCGCTGCAGTCGCTTTTGGCCGGCATCTCGGCGGCGGGGGCCAGCATCGTCACCATCAACCAGGCCACGCCGGAAAACGGCGCGGCGCAGGTGGCGGTGTCCATCCGCACCGGCACCATGCAGATGAGCGTGGACGAGATGCTGCTGCAGCTGGCCCGCCAGCACACGGTGGTCGAGGTACACCGCGGGGCCTGAGCGGCGCGGCGTGATGCAGGGCGGCGCGGCAGAGCGCCAAAGGCGGCCTTTGAACCTTTGAAAAAAGGCCGCGGGAATGGGAAATAGAACCCCAAACAGGGAGGAATGGCAGATGGCAAAGATCGCGATCCTGGGCTTTGGCACGGTGGGCAGCGGGGTGCTGGAGGTGCTGCGGCAGAATGCGTCGCTCATCCGGCAGCGCGCGGGCGAGGCGGTGGAGGTCAAGTATATCCTCGACGTGCGGGATTTTTCATCCCACCCGGACGCGGCCCTCTTTGTGCGCGAGATCGACACCATCCTCAGCGACCTCGAGGTCCGGGTGGTGGTGGAGACGATCGGCGGCACCAAATACGCCTACCCGTATGTCAAACTGGCGCTGGCCAGCGGGCGCAGCGTCGCCACCAGCAACAAGGAGCTGGTTGCCACCCACGGGGCCGAGCTGCTGGCCCTGGCCAAACAAAACGGCGCGGCCTTTTTGTTTGAGGCCAGCGTGGGCGGCGGCACCCCGCTGATCGCCCCGATGTTCCAGAGCATGGCGGCCAACCGCATCACCGCGGTGCAGGGCATCGTCAACGGCACCACCAACTTTATCCTCACCAAAATGGCCAGCGAGCAGATGGAGTTCGCCGAGGCCCTCCGGCTGGCCCAGCAGCTGGGCTACGCCGAGACCCGCGACCCCTCGGACGATCTCGACGGCATCGACGCCGCCCGCAAGCTGGCCATCCTCGCCAGCATCGCGGGCGGGGTGCAGGTGCGCCCGGAAGAGATCCCCACCCGCGGCATCCGGGGCATCGAGGCAAAGGACATCGCGGCCGCAAACCGGCTGGGCTGCGCCATTAAGCTGATCGCCCACGCCCGCTTTGCCGAAAACGGCGGCCTTTCCGCCGGTATCGAGCCGATGCTGGTGCCGGAAAGCAGCCGCCTATATGGGGTGGATGACGTTTTTAATGCGGTGCAGCTCACCGGCGATATGCTGGGCGAGGTGCTCTTTTACGGCAAGGGCGCGGGCAAGCTGGCCACCGCCAGCGCGGTGGCGGCAGATGCCGTCATGGCGCTGCGGTACGGCGCGGCGGTGCACGACAGCCTCTTCTGGCAGCCCGCCCCGCCCAGCCGCGCATCCCTCACCGACCCGGCCCCCGCGGCATATTATGTGCGGGTAAGCGGCCTCAGCCTGCAGCAGCTGCCCCCCCTCTGCGGCCCCGGCCGCCCGATGGCCGGGGCGCTGGGCGAGGATATCATCTATCTTGCCAACAGCATGGACACCGCAGGGCTCGACGCACTGCGCAAGGAGGCGACGGCGGCGGGCGGCAGCCTGCTGATCCTGCGCCGGATGGACGGGTAAAGGGGGATGGGCAGCATGATCAGGGTGACAGTGCCCGCCACCAGCGCCAACGTGGGCGCGGGGTTTGACTCACTGGGCCTCGCGGTATCCCTGTACAACACGGTGCAGTTTGAGCAAAGCGACCGGCTCGAGATCCTCTCGGCCGACGGCTCGATCATCCCGCGCGGCCCCTCGAACCTCGTCTACCGCTCGGTCAAGACGGTGTTCGACCAGCTGGATAAGCCCCTGCCCGGCCTGCGCATCACCCAGACCAACGCCATCCCGATGGCGCGGGGCCTCGGCTCAAGCTCGGCCTGCATCGTGGCGGGCATCCTCGGGGCCAACGCCATGCTGGGCGGGCCGATGACCCCGCGCCAGATGCTCACCCTGGCCACCGCCATCGAGGGCCATCCGGACAATGTGGCCCCGGCCATGCTGGGCGGCTTTGTGGCCAGCGCCTACGACGAGGGCCAGGTGTACAGCGTCAAAAAAAAGATCAGCCCCGACCTCGCCTTCGCGGCCTTTATCCCCAACTTTAAGCTGCTGACCGAGAAGGCCCGCGCGGCCCTGCCCCAGCAGGTGGCCCACAAGGATGCGGTGTATAACCTCTCGCGGGCG
>DKVN01000156.1 GCA_002491225.1 Faecalibacterium sp. UBA7177 | reverse complement strand
TGGCGATGTGGGCGTTCATGCCGTGGCGCAGGGCCTCCTGTTTATCCTCCTCAAAGGCGTTGGCGGTCATCGCGATGATCGGGATGTCTTTCAGCCCCTCGTCCGGCAAAGCGCGGATCGCCTCGGCGGCCTCGTAGCCGTTCATCACCGGCATCTGGATGTCCATCAGCACCAGCCGGAACCAGCCCGCCCCGCGCCGACAGAGCATCTCGACCGCCTCGCGGCCGTTGCCCGCCACCTCTACCGTGAAGCCCTCGTCCTCGAGGATGGCCACCGCGATCTCCTGGTTGAGCTCGTTGTCCTCGGTCAGCAGGATCCGCCCGCTGCGCCGGGGCCCGCTCTTCTCGGCAGGCGCGGCGTTTGCGGGGGCGACGGCTCCCTCGGTCTGCCGGAAAGGGAAGGCCACCCGCACCCGGGTGCCCTCGCCCTGGCGGCTCTGGATCGCGATCTCGCCCTGCATCATCTCCACCAGGTTGCGGGTGATGGCCATGCCCAGCCCGGTGCCCTGGATGCCGCTGATGGTCGAGTTGCGCTCCCGCTCGAACGGCTCGAAGATGTGGCCGATGAACGCCTCGCTCATGCCGATGCCGGTGTCCTCCACCCAAAACTCGTACCAGCCCACCCCGGGCTGCGGGCCGGGCCGCTGGGCCAGCCGCAGCCGGATCAGCCCGCCGGGGTTTGTGTACTTGACCGCGTTCGAGAGCAGGTTGAGCAGGATCTGGTTGAGCCGCAGCCGGTCGCAGAGGATGCCCTCGTTCTCCACTTCGCCCGTCTCAAACTGCAGCTGCAGCTGCTTTGCCTGCGCGTCCACCTGCACGATGCTGTACAGGCTGTGCAGCAGCTCGGGCAGGCTGCAGGGCTGCTCGTCCAGGTGGATCTTGCCGCTCTCGATGTGGCTCATGTCCAGCACGTCGTTGATCAGGCTCAGCAGATGCCGGCCCGAGGCCATGATCTTGTGCAGATACTCGCCGACCAGCTCGGTGCGGTCCAGGTGGTTGATGGCGAGGTTGGTAAAGCCGATGATCGCGTTCATCGGGGTGCGGATGTCGTGGCTCATGTTCGAGAGGAAGGTGCTCTTGGCCTGGTTGGCGCGATTGGCCTGGGCCAGCGCGTTTTCCAGCATAGTCGTCTTTTCCATCTCGCGCTGGGTCTCCTCGTCCACGCAGCGCAGGCCCAGCACCGCGGTGTGCGCTGTGCTCCAGCGCCCGGTGCGCACCGCCTTCATCTGGAAATACCGCACCTGCCCGCCGCACAGGGTGCGGTAGTTGCAGTAGAACACCCCGTCCTCCTCCAGCTCCCGCAGCAGCCGGGCGGGGGAGACGGCGTCCCGCATCATGGCGCGGTCCTCGGCCAGCACGCAGGTGTCAATGTAGCGGCCCATGCTCTTTTCCAGCATCGGCTCGCCCGAGAACATCGGCACCAGCACCCCGTGCTCGCACTCGCGCATCCGCAAAAGGGTGCCCTTGCCGCTGTCCAGATCAAACAGGCAGACCAGGCTGTAATCCATGCTCAGCGCCTGGATCAGCTCCATGTGGTAGCGGTGGTCCTGCTCCCGCTCGCGGTTTTCCTGCTGCTTCTGGGCGGTGCAGTCGAGCAGAAAGCGGCGGTAAAAGCGCCGGCCCTCCTCCTCCAGCAGCTTGATGTTGCCGGTCACGTGCAGCACCTGCCCGTCGTCGTGGCGCACCCGGTACTCGACGCTGACGCTGTCGTTCACCTCGTGCAGGGTGCGGATGGCCCGGCGCAGGATGGGTTTGTCCTCCTCCACCACCGAGTCCGCCACCAGGTGGAACCCGGCCGCCAGCATCGCCTCGGTGCTCTGGTAGCCCAGAATGTCCAGCGCCGCCTGGTTCACGCTCAGGATCTCATCCCCCTCAAGCGTGTGGCAGAGCACCCCGCAGTCGAGGGTGGTAAAGATGGTCTCAAGGGTCTGGTTGCGGCGCAGCAGCTCCTGCTCAAAGGCGCGCTCCTTGGTGATGTCCAGCCCGGTGCCCACCGTGCCCATCACGCTGCCGTCCAGGTCGTACAAGGGGGCCTTATAGGTGGTCAGCAGCCGGGTGCCCTCGCCGGTGCGCACCTCCTCCTCGGCCACGTAGGTCTGGCGCTGCTCCATCACCCGCCGCTCGGACTCGATGCAGGCCGGGTCGTCCTCCTCCACGTCCCAGATGTAGGCGTGGCGCTGCCCCTCCACCTGCTGCCGGGTCTTGCCCACCGTCCGGCAGAAGCTCTCATTCACCTTCTCGTGCACCCCGTCCCTGGTCTTGTACCAGATCAGGTTGGGCGAGAGCTGGATGGTGGCCTCCAAAAACTGCGCGCTCTCCCAGGCGTCCCGCTTCGCCTTGCAGGCCGCCTGCCAGCGGGCAAAGCGGTAGCGCAGCCCCGCCGCGGAAAGCGGCAGCAGCCAGATGTCGTTTGCCGCGGCGGCGGGGTCGGCGGTCGGGGCGGGCTCGCAGGGCTCGCCGGTTTCGCCGCGCGGGCCGCCGGGGCCGCCCGCACTCTGATACAGCGCCTCGGCCTGCTCAGGCAGCGCCAGCAGGATCAATTCCGCCTCGGGCGGCTTTTGCCGCGCCAGCAGCCCGGCGGCGGCGCGCTCGTCCAGCCCGCGCAGGTCGGCCAAAATCAGCCCGGCCCCGGTTAGCTTTGCCTCCTCGGGGCGCGCAAAGGCGGCAAAGCTGTGGGTGAACGCCTCGAGCGGCGCAGCCCGCCGCACCGGCTCCCAAACATCAGGATCCGCGCCGATCAGGCAGATATGAAGATGGCAATGGTACATGGCCGGTCACTTCTTTCTCCGCGCCCATAGTTCAGCGGTTTTCTATTCTCCATGATAGCCCACCCGCGGCCCGCATGTCAACGCCGCGGGGGAGCAAAAGCCTCACTCCCCGGCGCCCGGCACCGGCTCGGTCCAGTACTGCTGGCCGTACAGGTCGGTAAAGCGGTAGGTGGCCCGGGTGCTGCCGGAAAGCGGCACATCGCTCACCGCAAGGGCCGGGTCGGCCACGGTCAGGGCATCCCCCAGCTGGTAGCTGTCCTGATATGCGCCCTCGTAGCTGTAGTAGTCGCACAAAAAGATCAGTTCGTCCCCGGGCTGCAGCCCGGCGTCGGGTTTTGCCACCGTCTCGGTCTCGCCGTCCGGGTACACCGCCTGCACCCCGGCCACAAAGCCCGCCGGGTGCGCGTCGTCAAAGGTCAAAATCAGCTCGGCCCGCGCGCCGTTGTGCAGCACCGGCACCCGCCCGGTGATGCTGTAGTGCGCCCCGTCGTCCACCGTGGCGGTGTGGTAGTAGGCCACCGGCTGCCCCTCGATGGCCAGCCAGCTGTCGCCCGCCGCGCCCAGCAGCCCGCCCTCGTCGTCAAATTCGTACAGGTTATCCAGCCCGAGGTCGATGTAGCCCGCGCCGTCGTCGTAAAAGAGGTTGAGCTCGAGGCTGTCCACCAGAGCCCACTGTTCCTTGCTCAGCCGCAGCACCGGCTGGCCGTTTTCGCCGGTCTGCCAAACGAGCTGCCCGGCGTCGAACCGGTGCTCGGTGAGGTATTCGGCGGTCTCCTCATCGGTCAGGGCCTTGCCGCTCAAAAAGCCGGTGTTGGAGCCGGTCAGCCCGCTGATGCTGCTGACATCGCCGCCCAAAAAGCCCTCGAGCAGGGCCGAGACCAGCTCGCCCCCGCCGCTGCTGCCGCTGCCGCCCGAGAGCTGGCCCAGCAGGGCGGGCAGGGGGGAGGCGGTGCCGCCCGCGGCGGCCTGCCCGCTCACCTCCAGCGCCGCGAACTGCTGGATGCA
>DKVN01000024.1:2699-20312 GCA_002491225.1 Faecalibacterium sp. UBA7177 | reverse complement strand
CCCGCCGGGATGGCCGAGCCCACGCCCTGAGGCGCAAAGGGCGTGCCGCGGCCGCGGCCGGGCATTGCGGCTGATGGCTGCCGTGTACCGCGCCCCGAGGCCCTCGAAAAAACACAAACCAAAAGGGCTGCTGCGCCGCTTTTTCGCTTCGCAACAGCCCTTTTTNNGGCGGGGGAGGCGGCTGACCGCCGGCCTGCTTGCGGCGCTGGCCGCGGTGGTGCTGGCGGCGGGCTGGGCCATCCGGGCCGAGCGGCAGCGCGCCGAGGCCGTGCCGCCCGAGGTGATCCTGATCCAGCCGACCCCCGAGGTGGTGTATGCGACCCCGCAGCCCACCCCCCGCCTGCCGGTGGAGCTGCCCCCCGCCGAGCCCGCGCCCTAAGCGCGAAAGCTCGATTGCGGACGCGGCCGGGCGTTGCGGCTGATGGCTGCCGTGTTTTGCGCCCCAAAGCCGAAATTTTTGAAAAAGTACAAATCAAAAAGGGCTGCTGCGCCGCTTTCGCTTCGCAACAGCCCTTTTTGTTTGTGGGGTCGTTTTGGGTCAGGTCTCGTCAGTGCACCAGCGCCCGCGCGACCTCGCCCAGCTCTCGCTCGTTCTCGCTGACCAGCTTGACCGGGTGGGTGTAGTCCAGCCGCATCAGGCCCAGGATGCTCTTGGCGTCCGCAATGGCGCCCTGCATATCGTGCACCCCGATCTCGTCGACGCAGCCCGCGGCCGCATCCACGATGCGGCGCACGTCGCTGAAGTTCTGGACATGGATCTGTTTGATCATAGCGGTTTCCCTCCTTTTGTGTTTGGCGGCCCGCGAGAAGCTCTGCCCCGGGGCCGCGGGCGGCGCGGCGTCTGTGCCGCCTGCCGCCCGTAAAAAACAGGGCCGCGCCGCTTTCCCCTCGGCGCGTTGGGGCCCTGTTTTCGTTATTATAGCACAAAAATCACCATTTCAATTATGCAGGATGCACAATTCCAGAATTTTCTCTCTCCTGCCCAAAAGAAGTGCGGCGCGGCGAAGCATATCTGGGCGGTTTGAGGGCGTCTTTTTAGCAAACCCACCCGACCGCGCAGTGCGGACAGCCCGGCGCACCGGCGGCCCGCCGCGCCGTCTGCCCCGGCCCGGCGCTTTCGGTTCTGGTTGAAAACTGCCTGTTGCATTTCGGGCCGGAATTTGGTATACCTATATCTGTATCAGAGGCGGCGCGGGGCAAAGGCCCGCGCGACCGCCCCATCGCAACCCCAACCCAACCAAAAGAAAGAGATGTGATCGGTTTTGGATAACCCTGGCCCCAGTATCATTCTGGCGCTGATCTTACTGTTGTTTCTGTCGGCCTTTTTCTCGGCCAGTGAGACGGCCCTCTCGTCGGTGAGCAGGCTGCGGCTGCGCAGCCGGGCCGAGAACGGCGACAAAAAAGCCCGCGGGGTGCTGCGGCAGCTGGACGACTACGATGGCATGCTCTCGGCCATCCTGATCGGCAACAACGTGGTCAACCTGACCGCCTCCTCGCTGGGCACCATCCTGGCCACCGCCCTGCTGGGCCCGGTGAACGGGCCGCTGGTCGCGACCCTGCTGCTGACCATCCTGGTGCTGATCTTTGGCGAGATCCTGCCCAAGAGCCTTGCCAAGGAGGACCCCGAGCGGGTGAGCGCCGCCTTCTGCGCCCCGCTCAACTTTATCCGGGTACTGATGACCCCGCTGGTCTGGCTGTTCGCCCAGCTGCGCAAACCGTTCCGCCGCAGGGAGGGCCCGGCCCAGCCGGCCGTGACCGAGGACGACCTCAAGACCTTCATCGACACGGTGGAGGAGGAGGGGGTGCTGAGCCAGCAGGAGACCGACATCATCCAGAGCGCGATCGAGTTTGACGACATCACGGTGCAGGAGATTCTCATTCCGCGGGTGGACATGGTGGCGCTGGACGCCGACGCCCCCGCCGAGGAGATCCTCTCGACCTGCCTTTCCAGCAACCACAGCCGCATCCCGGTGTACGAGGGCAGCATCGACCACATCATCGGCATGCTGCACAGCCGCGACCTGCTGGAGTGCCTGGCGGCGGGCAGGCCGGTGGACCTGCGCGGCTGCTGCCGCAAGCTGCCCTTCGTCTACCGGCAAAAGCACATCAACGTGCTGCTGGCCGAGTTCCGCCGCTCCAAGCAGCAGATGGCGATCGTCACCGACGACTACGGCGGCACCCTGGGCCTGGTGACGATGGAGGACATCCTCGAGGAGCTGGTGGGCGAGATCTTTGACGAGACCGACCAGGTCGAGACGCCGGTGCTCCAGATCGGTGAGGGGCTCTGGCGGGTGGACGCTGACCTCAACATCGACGACCTCTTTGACGCGCTCGATCTGCCCCGGCCCGACTTTGAGGGGGACTTCTCCTCGGCGGGCGGCTGGGCGCTGGAATGCCTCGAGCACATCCCGGTGCCGGGCGAGAGCTTTACCTTTGAGAACCTGCATGTGACCGTGCAGGCGGTGGAGGACAAGCGGATCGTCAGCCTGCTGGTGCGGATGCTGCCGGACGGGGAGAAGGAGGAGGACTAAAGGCAGGGTTTGCACGTCGCTTTCTGGCCTTTTCCCTCTGAAATCAATCTGAACATGACAACGCGGGAGGCCCCGGCTGTGCGCCGGGGCCTCCCGCTTCGTTTTTCTGTTGAGTTTTCGGGGTTTTACTCGCCGCTCTCGGCGTTGTTCTCGCTGTTGGCTTCCCCGCCATCCTCAACGGCGGCCTCGCTTCCGGCGGCCTCGGGGGTCTCCCCGTCCGCCGGGGTGCTCGAGGCGGCGTTGTCCACCGCGTCCAGCAGCTCCTCGTCGAGGTTCTCGCGCAGGGCCTCGTTGGGGTCATAGTCGATCTGGTAATCCTGATCGGGCACCGCCGCCTGCGAGGAGGACTCGGGCGGCTTCATCTCGCTGGCCTCGAGGGCGGTGAGATAGAAGGTCTTGTCCGGCTTTTCAAAGATATAGTCCATATACTTGGTGGGCTCGGTGGGCAGGCTCATGGTGAACTCGCCGCTCATGTTGAAGAGCGGCACATACCCCACCGTCACCCGCATGGTGCGGCCGTTGCGCTGCAGCTTGACCACCTTGGGGGTGTAGAGGCCCTGCTCGCCGGTGGCCGGGATCAGATAGCCCTTGTACTCCTCCGAGTACTCGTAGACCATCCCGTCCGACTCAAAGCTCTCGTGGGGCAGGCTGTAGTCCGGCCCCACCAGCTGGGTCAAAAAGGCGTCCACCTCCAGCGCGGGCAGGATCAGCGCCTCGGTGTCCGGGTCGCGCTCGTAGCTGGCGAGGCTGCCCTGGGTGCGCTGCGCGGAGTAGATGGCCCCCCAGATGCAGGCCTGCCGCAGCTGGGTCTGGTCCAGCTGGTCAAGGCTGGCAAAGGGCAGCGGGTCGTACATCATCAGGGTGCGCAGCCGGTCCTCATACTCGGCCCGCAGGTCGGAATCATCAAACAGGGCGGCCACCACGCGGTATCCGCCAAACAGGGTGGTGCCCACCCCCACCAGCACCAGCACGCAGATCACCGCGCCGAGCAGCTGGCGGCGGCGGCGGCGCTGGCGGCGGGCATGGGCCTCCCGGTCAACAGGGTTCAGTGGCATTGGAAATCTCCCTCCTTGCAAGGAAATGGCGGGCGCTTACCGGGTCTGCCCGGCGCCCCGCAGGATGTATTTGTAGCTGGTCAGCTCGGCAAGGCCCATCGGGCCGCGGGCGTGCAGCTTCTGGGTCGAGATGCCCATCTCGCAGCCCAGGCCGAACTCGCCCCCGTCGGTAAAGCGGGTGGAGGCGTTGATGTAGACGGCGGCGCTGTCCACCCCGGCGGCAAAGGCCGCGGCGGCCGCCTCATCCCGGGTGACGATCGCCTCGCTGTGCCCGGTGGAGTGGGCCGCGATGTGGGCGATGGCCGCCTCGCAGCTGGCGACAATGCGCACCGCGAGGGTGTAGCCGAGGAACTCGGTGTCGAAATCCGCCGCGCCCGCCGGGGTGCCGGGGATGAGCGCCGCCGCTTTGGGGCAGAGCCGCAGCTCGACCGGCACAAGGCCCTTTGCGGCCCGCTCGTCCACGAGGCGGGCTTTCATCCGGGGCAAAAAGTCCGCGGCGATCGCCTCGTGCACCAGGCACACCTCCGCCGCATTGCAGACCGAGGGACGGCTGGTCTTGGCGTTGTCGAGGATGTCGAGTGCCATCCCGAGGTCGGCGGCAGCATCGACATAGATGTGGCAGATGCCGGTGCCGGTTTGGATGCAGGGCACAGTGGCCTGCTCGACGCAGGCGCGGATCAGCCCCGCCCCGCCCCGCGGGATCAGCAGGTCAACGAGGCCGCTGGCGGTCATCAGCTCGGTGGCCGAGGCGCGGGTGGTGTCCTCGATGAGGCTGACCGTGTCGGCGGGCAGGCCCGCCCCGGCGAGGCCGCGGCGCAGGGCCGCCGTGATGGCGGCGTTGGAGCGATACGCCTCCCGCCCGCCCCGCAGCACGCAGGCGTTGCCGCTTTTGATGGCGAGGGCCGCGGCGTCGGCCGTGACGTTGGGGCGGCTCTCGTAGATGATCGCCACCACCCCGAGCGGCACGGCCACCTTTTGCAGCAGCAGGCCGCTAACAAGCCGCCGCTCCTCAAGCAGGCGGCCCGCCGGGTCGGGCAGGGCGGCCACCGCCGCAAGGCCCGCGGCCATTGCCTCGACGCGCTTTGGGTCGAGGGCCAGCCGGTCGAGCATGGGGTCGGGCATCGAGCCTCTGGCGGCGGCGAGGTCAGCGGCGTTTTCGGCCAAAATTTCGTCCGCGGCGGCCCGCACGGCGTCGGCCGCGGCCAGCAGGGCCTTATTTTTCTGTTCGGTGGGGCAGAGGGCGAGGGCGCGTTTGGCCCCGGCGGCCGCCTGTAAGATCTCCTGGGTGGTGCGCATGGCGCGCCTCCTTTCGGGGCTGCCGGGCAGCTGCGTGCTGTTTCGGCGGCCGGTTTCGGGTGGGACGGCGGGGCCGGGGTCGTTCGAGGCACGGCGCTGCTTCTCAGGCCCGGCGGCCCAAAAAGCGGCTGCCCACCGGCTTGCCCTCTAAGATGTCGTAAAGGCACTCGGGGCGCTCGCCGCTGGTGATGACCATGTCCGCCCCCTCGGCGGTGACGATCGAGGCGGCGCGCAGCTTGGTCTGCATGCCGCCGGTGCCCAGCGCACTGCCGCTGCCGCCCGCGGCGGCCATCAGTTCGGGGGTGATCTCTTTAATTTCCGGGATCAGACGGGCGTCGGGGTCGGTATGGGGGTCGGCGGTGTAAAGGCCCTCGATGTCGCTCAGCAGCACCAGCAGGTCGGCGCGCGCACAGACGGTGACCAGCGCGGCGAGGGTGTCGTTGTCCCCGATGCCGATCTCCTCGGTGACGACCGTGTCGTTCTCGTTGATGATGGGCAGCGCGCCGTACTCCAGCAGGCGGGCGAGGGTGTTGATGAAGTTCTGCCGCCGGGAGGCATGCTCGATGTCCGCCCCGGTCAGCAGCATCTGGGCCACCGTGTGGCTGTACTCGCTGAACAGCTTGTCGTAGGTGTACATCAGCTCGCACTGGCCCACCGCGGCGGTGGCCTGCTTGCCGGGCATGTCGTCGGGGCGCTTTGCGAGGCCCAGCTTGCCCACCCCCATGCCGATGGCCCCGGAGGAGACCAGGATCACCTCGTGCCCGACGTTTTTGATGTCGCTGAGCACCTTGCACAGCGCCTCCACATGGCGGATGTTCAGCCGCCCGGTGGGATGCGCCAGGGTGGAGGTGCCCACCTTGATCACGACCCGCATCTGATCCTGCCCCTCTCTGGTGCTTTGTGTTGGAGCCCGCGCCTCGCGGCTTGGGCTCACTAACGGACACATTATACCCTGTTACTAAACTCGCCCTGCGCCCTGCGGGCTTGGATTCGTTAAGGACAGGGTATCTGTGTCCCTAAGCTCGCCCCGCGCCTGCGGCTTGGGCTCACTAACGGACACATTATATCACAAATTTCGCCAAGATACAAAAGGAAATCCACGCCAGACGGGGCCATGTGCAAAAAATGGAGATCAGCGCATTGACGCAGCCTTTCGCCCTTATCCTATCACAGCCCGCGCCGGGCTGTCAATTTGGCCGCCCCTTGCGCGGTGTGATACAATGGTAGCAAAAAAGATCGACCGGCGGGCCCGCCGGGAGGGAGGCAGCAGCATGATCCGCTTTACCAACGACTATTCCGAGGGGTGCCACCCCGACATCCTCGCGGCGCTGGCCGCGGCCAACACCGAGGGCAATTTCGGCTACGGCACCGACCCCCACTGTGCTCGCGCGGCCGGATTGATCCGGCAGGCGATCGGTGCGCCGGGGGCGGACGTCCACTTTCTGGTGGGCGGCACCCAGGTGAACGCCACCGCCATCTGCGCCTTTTTGCGGCCGCATCAGGCGGTGCTGGCCACCGAGCTGGGGCATGTGTGCGGCCACGAGACCGGCGCGGTGGAGGCCACCGGCCACAAGTGCGTGCCGCTGCCCTGCGGCCCGGACGGCAAGCTGCGGCCCGAGGCGATCCGAGCCGGGGTGGCCGCCCACCCAAACGAGCACAACGTGCAGCCCAAACTCGTCTACATCAGCAACACCACCGAGACCGGCGGGGCGTACACCGCCGAGGAGCTGCGGGCGCTGCGGGCGGTGTGCGATGAGCTGGGGCTAACCCTCTACCTCGACGGCGCGCGGCTGGCCAGCGCCCTGGCGGCGGGCGGGGCGAGCATGCAGGACTGCGCCGCATGCTGCGACGCCTTTACCATTGGCGGCACCAAGAACGGGGCGCTGTTCGGCGAGGCGCTCTGCATCCTGAACGAGGCGCTCAAGCCCGATTTCCGCTACATCCTCAAGCAGCGGGGCGGGATGCTGGCCAAGGGCTTTTTGCTGGGCATCCAGTTTGAGGTGCTGATGCAAAACGACCTCTACGAGCAGCTGGGCCGCCGCTCGACCGCGCTGGCTCTGCGGCTGCGGGACGGGATGCGGGCGCTGGGGGTGGCCTTTGCGAACGACAGCCCCTCGAACCAGCAGTTCCCGATCCTGCCGGACGCGGTGCTTGAGAAGCTGGCGGGGGATTTCCACTGGGAGGAGATGGGCCGCCGGGGGCCGGATGCCAGGGAGATCCGGCTGGTGACCAGCTGGGCCACCCCGGACGAGGCGGTGGACGCCTTTTTGCAGGCGCTGCGCGCCGCGCTCGCGGCGGGCTGAGCGGGCGGCCAAACAGGCCAAAAATGGCGTTTCCCGGCCATTTCCGGCCCCGCGGCAGGCGGCGCGCCGCGGCGGGCGGCGGCGGGGCAGGCGGCGTGAACCAGCGTTTCAGCGCCGTTTTTTTGCAGAAAAGTCTTGCAGTATGGGGGACAACGTGTTATAATAGCCCTTGTTGGTATCGGTTCCGGGTGTTGGCGGCTTGATGAGAAAGCAAAGCCGCGCATTCTGTCTGTGCCGCCGCAGCAGCGGCGCGGCAGGTTGCCCCGGTCCGGCCGCCCCCTTGCCCCTGTGGCCCTGACCGGCCCGCGGCGAGGCGTTTCATCCGCCATGAAAGGGCGCTGTTCGGCGCATCCTCCCAAGCGAGCGTTGTTCACCTGCGCCGTTCTGTGTGCGTCGTTCTGCACGGTGCCCTTTTCATGTGCAGCAGGCCGTCGGCCCCTTGTGGCTGGCGGCCTTGCTGTTTTTTCGTCTTTGGGAAACGGCAGCCCCGCGCGCGGGAGGCTCTGCTGCGGCCCTGCGCGGGGCTGTTTTTTCCTGGTGGCCGGGTTTGCGCCCTCACCCCGGCAGCGGGCCGCCCTGGGGGCGGGGCCGGGAGGGCGCGGGGGCCGGGGCGGGGCCGAGGGCCGCGGCGAGGGCATTGAGGCGGGCGGTCAGCAGGGCGGCCGCCTCGGCCTTTTGGCGGGCCAGCGGCTGGCCGGGCCGCAGGGTGACCGGCTCGCCCAGCACAAGGCGGCGGCCCGCCTTGTCGCAGACGGCCGGGACAAAGGGCAGCGGCGGGCCGCCGCGCCGCTGCTGCTCCCGCCCGAGGGCGAAGAAGCCCTGATAGATCGCCCCGGTGGCGGCCGAGGGGTTGGCATAGTCGATGTCCGGGCAGACGATGAGGCTTTGCCCCGCCGCCAGCGCCGCGCGCGAGCACTGCCAGGTGCCGCGCAGCCCGGCTTGCCCACCGGCCCCGCGCCAGACCGGGATGGCCCCCACCCCGTTGACCAGCCCGGGGGCCAGCAGGGCGCAGAGCCCGGCTGCGGGCAGGGCCAGCGGCCGGGGCAGCCCGAACCGCCGGGTAAAGGTGTAGTGGTAGTACTGGGCAAAGCAGGCCCGCCGCCCACAAAAAACCTGCAGCACCCAGGGGCGGGGCTCGCCGGGCAGCAGGGCCAGGGCGGCCAGCGGCCCGGCGAGGTTTTGGTGGTGCACCACATAGACGCAGGGGCCGGGCAGCGGCGGCGCGCCCGCCAGCCGCCAGCGGCCCGGCAGGGCGGTGAGAACCCGGCGCAGCCGCCGGGCAAAGGGCCGCCAGCCGGGCACGGCGGGCTGATCAGGCGCGGCGGGGCCGCAGGGCGCGCTGGTTTTGCCCGCCAGGCCAAACCAGCCGGGCGGGTTCAGCCCGCCGGACGGGATGGGGGTACCGAGCGGATTCAGCCCGCCGGGCGCAGCGGCCGCGGGGCGTTGGTGTTTCATGTTGGGTCCCCCCTCCTGTTTTGCCGGGTGCGCAGCCGGTAGATGAGATACACCAGCGCGCACTGCACCGGCGGGATCGCCGCGCCCACCGCCCAGACCAGCCGCCAGCTTTGGGCGGTGAAGGGCTGGATGCCGAAAAGCCCGGGCAAAAAGGTGACGGCCCCGAAAAAGCCGAGGGCCATCAGGCCGATGACCGCCGCCCGCAGCCGGGTGAGCGGCCAGCAGAGCAGCACCAGCGCGCAGAGCCCGTTGATCCCCGCCAGCAGGGTGCAGACCGAGGAAAGTTGTCCGCTGTCCATCCCCAGCGGCCCGGCCAGCACCGAGACGAGCAGCAGCGCCCCCGCCGCGGTGAGCCCGCCGGGCAGAGCGTTGCCGATGGCGGTGGGCAAAAAGCGGCCGGTGACCCGCTCGCCGCGGGGCTCGAAGGTGAGCAGGAAGGAGGGCGCGCCGATGAGCAGCCCGCTGATGAGGGTGATCTGGATGGGCACCAGCGGGTAGGGCAGCGCCGCAAAGAGCAGCACCGCCGCGGTGAGGAAGGAGAAGATGTTTTTGATGAGGAAGAGCGAGGCCGAGCGGCTGACGTTCTGGATGACCCGCCGCCCCTCGGCGAGGATGCGGGGCAGGGCGGCAAAGTCCGAGTCGAGCAGGACGATCTGACTGGCCTGCCGGGTCGCCTCGCTGCCCGAGGCCATCGCGATGCTGCAGTCGGCCTCCTTGAGGACGGGCAGGTCGTTGACCCCGTCCCCCAGCATGGCCACCGTGTGGCCGGTGCGGCGCAAAGCGGCGATGAGCTCCCGCTTTTGCCCCGGCGAGACCCGCGCGAAGACGGTGTACTGCCTGGCCAGGGCCTGCCAGTCGGGCGGCTCTTCCGGGCTCTGTGCGGCCGTTTCCGGGGCAGCTTGTCCGGCGGGCGAAGCGGCTTGTCCGATTTTGGCGGTTGGGACGTCCGCCGCGCCCGCCGGGCCGGGCAGCGGGGCGCTGAGGTCGAGGATCCTGTCAGCCCCCGGCAGGCCTGCCTGCCGGGCCACCCGCCCTACCGTAGCCGCCGCGTCGCCCGAGATCAGCTTGATGCTTACCCCCTGCTGCTCAAAATAGCGCAGGGTGGCCGCGGCGTCCGGCCGCAGGGTGTCGGAGAGGACGAGATAGCAGAGCAGGGTGTGCCGCCCGGTCAGCGCCTCGCCGCGCACCGCGTCGGGGCCGGCGGCAAAGGCCAGCACCCGCCGCCCGGCCGCGAGGTAGGGGGCGAGCAGCTCTGCGTGCTGCCCCGGGGCCAGCCGCTCAGGCGCGCCCAGCAGGTACCAGATGCCGGACTGCGAGGCTTCCGAGGCGGGCTGGGGCGCATCGGCATCGGCCGGGCGGGCGGCGGCGAGATCGCTGTCCAGCCCGGCGTTTGGCAGGGCATTTGCGGGCACCCACTGGGCGCTCCACTTGCGCTCGGAGGAAAAGGGCACCTGCGCCGCAGTGGGCAGGGGCGGGGCCCCGAACCGGGCGCTCAGCGCGGCGAGGGTGGCGTTGGGGGCGGCGGCCGCCCGGGCAAAGCCGCCCAGCAGGGCCGCGAGGCGGGGGTCGGGCTCCGGCGCGGCAGGGCCGGAGGATTGTCCGTCACCGCCGGCCGGCCCGGCAGGCCCGGCATTCTGCCCGGCCAGCGGCGCTTTTAGCGGCGGCATGGGCGGCAAAAGCTCCAGCGGCAGCGGGCCCACCGGCAGCACCGCCTCGAGCCGCAGGCTGCCGGTGGTGAGGGTGCCGGTTTTGTCGAGGCAGAGGGTGTCGACCCGGGCGAGGTTTTCGATGCAGGCCATCTCGTGCACAAGGGTGCGCTGTTTGGCCAGCCGCAGCACCCCCACCGCCAGCGCCACGCTGACCAGCAGGTAGAGCCCCTCCGGAATCATGCCGCAGAGGGCCGCCACCGTGCTGCTGACCGCGTACTGCACTCCCGTGCCGGGCAGATGGCACTGCCGCCAGCCCATCAGCAGCCCAAAGGGCAGCAGCAGGGCCCCCACCACCCGCAGGTAGCGGTCAAGGTCGTGCGCGATGCCGGTGCGGCGGCGCTTTTGGCGGCGGGCGGTCTGGGTGAGGCGGGCGGCATAGCTGTCCGCCCCCACCGCGGTGAGCCGGGCGGTACACTCCCCCGCCGTGAGGACGCTGCCCGAATAAAGGAGGTCCCCCGGCCGCTTTTTGACCGGGTCCTCCTCGCCGGTGAGCAGCGACTCGTTGACCTCGGCCCCGCCGGTGAGCAGCACCCCATCGGCGCAGACCTGCCCCCCGGCCGAAAAAAGGACCACATCATCCAGCACCAGCTCTTCGGGGGGCAGCGGGGTCACCCGGCCGTCCCGCACCGCGCGTACCGGGCTTTTGCGCAGCAGCTCGGCCCGGCGCAGCACCGCGCGCACCCGCACCTCCTGCAAAATGCCGATGGCCGCGTTGGCCGCCACCACCCCCAGAAAGAGCATATCCCGAAAGGCCCCCACCGCCAACAGGCAGCCCGCCAGCAGCAGAAAGACGAGGTTGTAAAAGGTGAAGAGGTTGTCCCGCAAAATCTGCCCGGTGGTTTTGGTGAGGGAGGGCGGCGCGGTGTTGGCCCACCCGGCGGCGGCGCGCGCGGCGGCCTGCTGCGGGGTCAGCCCCTGAGCCGGGTCGGGGAAAAGCCGCTCGACGGGGCGGCGCGGCGGCGCGGCGGGGGTGTGCGCGGGGTATTTTTGCGGCATGGGGCGGGGCCTCCTCTCCTGCATTGCTGTTCGGCCGGGCGGCGCGGACACGCCCCCGGCCCTTGCCCAATAAGACGAAGCAGGAGAGGGATGCACTTCAAGCTTTGGCAATTTTGGCCAAAAGATACTGCGGGATCCTGACGAAAAAAGCGCCCACAGGGCATCGGGGATCGATGCCTTGCGGGCGCTCAGAGTGCGCGATTTCTTATTTTTTGCCGGGGCTACTTGCGGTTGAGCAGCTCGTTGGCCATTCGGTCGGCCAGCTCGTCCTCAAACTTGCGCTCCCGGCGGCGCATCTGCACCTGATGCACCACAAACACCACGGTCATCACCACCACCAGCAGCAGCGCGGGCAGATCCCAGGTGCACCAGCCAAACGAGATGTCCAAAAACATGGGCGATCCCCTCCCGTCCTTTTTGAATGAGATCACAGGTTCCGCGAAATGGGAAGCAATGCCGGGGCCTGCACCCTGCCCGGCGGCGGGCCGGGCTCACGGTTCGGGGTGCTGCGCCTTGTACTCAGCCAGCTCGATGCGGGCGTTGAATACCCGCTGCTGGGCCTTTTTCTCCGCGGAGAGATAGATCAGCTCCAGCACAAAGGCCGCCAGCAGGATCAGATGATGCATCACACAGTCCTCATGGCGGGCTGGGCCGGCCAGGGGGGTGGTCTCCTCCCCCAGGTCGATACCGCCCGAGCTGCCGTCCGGGTTTTCGATCGTGATCCGCATCACGGCCGGGCCGGTCTGGGCGGCTTCGGGCCCGGCAAGGGGCGCGGCGGGGTCGGTCAGGGGTTCGGCGGGGGCCGCGGGAACCGCCGGACGGGCGGTGAGCGGCGCGGGCGTGCTTTGCACCGCGGCCGCGGCCCTGCCGATATCCGGGGCGGTCACCGCGCCGCCTGCGGCATTTTCGCCGCCGGTGCCGTTTGTGCCGTCGGTACTGCCGCCGGGCGTGGCCGGGGCGGGGGTGGCGGTCGGGGCGGGCGAAGCGGTCGGCCCCGGCGGGGTGGTCGGTTCGGGCGAGGCGGTCGGCTGCGGCGTCTCCCATTTGGCGTAAAGGGTCAGATCCTCGGTGAGGGTCATGGCCGGGTCGGCCTTTTGGGTGTGCGCGGGGTCGGTATACCAGCCCGCAAAGCCGGGGCCCATTTCCGGCAGCAGATGCCGGAGCAGGTCGCCTTGGTGGGCCCTTTTGGCGAATTCCTTCATGTCCTCCCGGCCGGTCACATAGGTGACCGTGACCGGCGGCTGCCACCGGGCGTACAGGATCAGATCATGGGCGGGCATGCCGCCCGTGGCATCAAACGGCTGGCTGCCGTCCTCCTCGGAGAGATACCACCCGGCAAACTCGCTGCCCTCCTCAAGGCCCTCCGGCGGTTTGGGGGTCGGGAGGGCATCGGCCAGCGGGGCCTCGTACTTGAGGGTACGGGTTTCGGTGCCCTTGCCGTTGACCAGATGCAGAGCATACTCGTTGCGGGTGTATTGGAGCCAGAGCAGGTCGCCGGTTTTCTGGCAGCTGCCGCAGGTAAAGCCGGTGATCGGCTGTATGTCCTCGTCGGTCAGTTCCACACTGCCCGGCACCAGAAAGACGGCATAGAGGCTGTAGCCGCCGCCATCCAGGTTCTCGATGCGGTACTCGATCCGTTTCTGGCCGACCTTCTCCTTTTGATAGACGGTGAAATCCCGGGCCGGCATGCTCGAGAACATGGTGTACTGCGGGTAGGGTTCGCCGAGCTTTGCGCCCCAGTTGGCCTTTTCGCACCAGGCCGTCCACTGCGCCGAGATATCCGCGCCGTACTTTGCCCTGATCTCGCCCAGCGGCTGGCCGTCCCGATCACAGAAGGTGATCGCAAAGGTCCTGCGGGCAAAATAGACGTTCATCACCGTCCGGCCATCCGCCGTCACGGCGGGGGCCGCGCCGGTGAGCGCCGGGTCAAATGTAAAGCCGTTTTTGTCAAGGCCCTTGGGCAGCAGGTCGCTGTTCAGGGTGTTGTCGTACCCGGCGGGGCTGCCCACCGTCGCCTGCTCGTCGAGTGTGCGGTAGAGGAAGATGGCCTCCTCCCCCAGCCCCTCGCCCCAGTAGATGACCGTACAGCGGGCGGTCTGGGCCTGCTCCTCCTGCTCATCCCCGGATCGCGGGGCAAGCTCCTGCTCCTCGCTCTGGCCGGACACGGAGCCATCGGCAGAGCCGGCGCGGAGTGCGGGCTCTGCCCCCCCGTTGGCTGCGGCCGCAGCCGGTGCGCGCGCGGGCGCGGCAGGGGCTTCCTCCTCGCTCTGCCCCGGTTCGGCGGGCGGCTCCGGCTGCTCCTGGGGCGGCAGGGGCGCTTCGTCCGCGGGTTCTTCGGCTGTGGGCTGCTGCTCCGGCACAGAGGGCTCGGGCGCGGCGGGCTGCTCGGGCAGCAGGGCCCCCTCGCCCGCAGGCTCGGACGCTGCGGGCTCGGACACGGCAGGCGGCTGCGCCGTCTCGTCGGCCCACACCGCCGCGGGCAGGGCCGCCGCGATCAGGACACAGGCAAGCAGGCCGCACACCAGGCGGCCCGCCCTGTTGTTACCTCGCTTGTTCATCCTCTACGCTCCTTTGCATCCCCTGCCAGGGGATGCGTATGTCATCCACGGCAAAGCGCGCCGCGGCGCCCACAGGGCCCGCAGCGCCCCGGTCCCATCCGCCCTTTGCCGGATGGGGCGCGGCTCCGCCGTGATGCTGGATCATCGATCAGAACTGCCGCTTGATCCGCCGCTTTCGCTTTGTTTTTTCGGCACTTCTATTCTATTAGTCTTTTGAAAAGGGCCAAATTGCTCAGTTTTCTCAAAAAAAGTTTGTGAAAATTCTGTGAATATTTTATGAACAGCGAAACTATGTACTTTTTCGTGCGAAAATGGGACCCCTTAGCCGGGCGGTTCCCCGGCTCACGGCTGCTCGGCGCTGACCGTGACCCGGATGAGGTAGTCCCCGCCCGCGGCGTCGCAGAGGGTGATCTCGAAGGTGCCGCCCTCGGGCGGGCAGGCCATCCGCAGCTGGCCCTGGGCCTCGTCGGTGGTGACGGGGATGGCCGCGCCGGTCTCGGCGAGGGTGACGGCGGTGCGGGCGTAGTCGATGGCCTCGTCCCCCGCCTGCAGCTGCAGCACCAGATCGCTGCCCTCCATCCAGGCATCGGCCGCGCCCGGCGGGCTGACCGTGGTGGCGCTGCTCTGCGGCTGGATGACCACGTTGCGCAGGTACTCGTGGGTAAAGAATCCCAGGCCTCCCAGCACCGCAACCGTGACGATCGCGATCAGGGCCAGGCTGAGGAAGATGCGCAGCGCCCGCCCCCGCAGCGCCTTTTTGGAGAGGGAGCGATAGGCGTCCCGGTCAAAGGGCAGGTGAACCGCCTTGTAGATGCGCTCGAGCGCGTTTTCGGCCTGCTCCTCGGTGATCCTCGGTTCGTTTTGATGTTTCATGGCGGCTAACCTCCCCCCTCTTTGTAAAATTGGCGGATCTTATCGTACCCGCGCTGTAAGTATCGGGTGACGCTGCTGACACTGCAGTCCATCGAGCGGGCGATGTCCTTGAGCTCCATCTCGGCAAAGTACTTGAGGGTGATGGCCTCCCGCTCCTTGAAGGGCAGCTGCCTGACCAGGTCGCGCAGGTCCCGCTTTTCGTTGGTGCGCTCGGGGCTGGCCGCCTCGTCCGGCATGTTGTTGATCAGCTCGTCCTCCGCGCCGCCCGGCTCCCGCTACTGTTTGCGGCGCATGTCAAAGCAGATGCGCTGGGTGATCGAGGTCATCCAGGTGGTAAAAAACTTTGGCTCCCGCAGCTCGCCGAGGCTTTGGAAGACCACAATGTACATCTCCTGGATCGCGTCCTGCGCGAGCCGCTCGTCCCGCAGGATGCGGCAGGCGTAGGCGTACTGGCGCTGGTAGGTCAGGGTATACAGTTCCGCGAAGGCGTCGCTGTCATTCTGTTGTACACGCCTGATCAACCCGGCCAGATAATTAGCCTCGGTGACAGCGAGTTCTTTCACGGTTCATCACACCCTTGCCAATGCCAATGTTACAACAAGCGGTTCCAAACGCAGGCGCTTGCCGCATCCTCCGGGCGGGCACGATCGCCGCATTGTGAACCGTTTGCCCCTGCGCCCGCGGCGCAGAGAGAGCTACCCCTGCCGAAAAGCGCTCAGCAGCTGGGGGCGGCGCTCGATGGCCCGCACGAGAGCGGTGCCGAGCACGCAGCAGCTGATGCCCTCACCGATGCCGACGGTGAGGCTGTTCCACAAAAAGGCGGGCAGGCTCGCGCCGCCGTCGGTAAAAAAGAGGGTCAGCTCGGCCCCCACGATCACCGCGTTGAAAATCACCGGCGGCAGGCTGGCGGGCAGGGCCAGCCCCCGCAGACGCACCCCGCGCAGCCGCCAGGTGAAGAGGCAGGCCAGCAGGGTGGCAAGCCCGCCGAACAAAGCGTCCAGCGGGCCGTAGCCAAAGAGGTTGGCCAGCACGCAGCCCAAGGTGACCGCGGCCGCGTACTCGCCGCCGAACACCGGCAGCAGGCAGAGGGCCTCGGCCAGCCGCACCTGCACCGGCCCGTAGCTGATGGGCTGGAACGCGAGGCAGAGCACCACATAGGCGGCCGCCACCATCGCGCAGCGGGCCAGGCGGCGGGCGGAGAGCCCGCGCCTGTGCCAGAACAGAGCGGCGAACAGAATCGCCAGCAGAACACAGCCGGCGCTGGAAAGAGCAAAGACCATCTCAAAACACTCCAGCGGCGAGATTTTGGCCGGGCGGCGCCGCCTGCTTCCGCCCGGTGTGGACCGCCCCGGCTGCCCGGCGCAGGCTGCGGCAAAAGCGCGCGGCGCGGCGGGAGGCAGAGAAAGGGGCGGCGAGCCTAAAACCCTAAGTGGCTCTTTTGGTTGGGGTCTGCCGGCAGGGGCAGACTGACAGTATCATTATAGCACTCTTTCGCCAAAAAGAAAGAAGAAGGCCGGAAAATGCCAGAATCCCGACACGGGAAAAGCGGCGGTGTGCCGCAGGGGGCGCGGGGCGGGAAGGCTGGCCGCCTACGGCTGCTTTGCCTGCCCCGCCTGCTGCGCCCGCGTTTGGAGGGTGAGCTGCTTGATCTGCCCGTAGCTCTCCTCGCTGAGGTCGTGCTCGATCTTGCAGGCGTCGGCGGCGGCGATCTCGGGCGGGACCCCAAGCTGGGTCAAAAACTCGGTCAAAAGCTGGTGGCGGGCATAGATGCGCCGGGCGATCGCCTCCCCCGGCGGCAGCAGGGTGATGGCGTTGCCCGCGTCCATCTGGAGGTAGCCGTTCTCCCGCAGCCGCTTCATGGCCACGCTGACACTGGGCTTGGAAAAGTGCAGCGCGCGGGCGATGTCGATCGAGTACACCACCCCTTTTTGCTGCTGGAGCATCAGGATGCACTCCAGATAGTCCTCGGCGGATTCCCGGATCTTCACAGGGATCATCTCCTCTCGCAATGGGTCGGGCGGGCCCGGCAGGCCGCGGGCCGGGCCGGGTGGCTTTCGCGGGCCGGGGCCGGATCGGATGGTCTCCGCGCTCCGGGGGCCGCGGGGTCTTTTCTATAGGTTAGCATTTTCTAACCAAAAAGACAAGTTTTTACCCAAGGGGGGGTTGACAAGGGCGGTTAGTTAGTGTAAACTGATGGCGAATTAAAGGTTAGTATTAGCTAACTTCATCATGGAGGGAGGCGAACGAAGGATGCCGCTGACAATGGCAAGGGCGGGCGAGAGGGCCATCATCCGCAGGATCACCGGCCGGGACGAGGTGCGCCGGCACCTGGCCGAGCTGGGCTTTGTGGTGGACAGCGAGGTGACAGTGGTAAGCGAGCTGGCGGGCAGCCTGATCGTGCAGGTGAAGGACAGCCGCATCGCGCTGGACAAGGGCATGGCGAACCGCATTCTGATCTGACGAGGAACACGAGAGGAGGAAGGCAGGATGAAAACACTCAAGGACGCCCGGGTGGGCGAGACGGTCACGGTGGCAAGGCTGCACGGCGAGGGGCCGGTCAAGCGCCGGATCATGGACATGGGCATCACCAGGGGGGTGGAACTCTTTGTGCGCAAGCTGGCCCCTTTGGGCGACCCGATGGAGCTGACCGTGCGGGGCTACGAGCTGAGCCTGCGCAGGGCCGACGCCGAGAGGATCGAGGTAGAATAAGGGGCACCAGAGAAAGCGGCCGCGGGCGGTGGGACGATCCGGCCGCTGTCCTTTGGCCCAATGGTTAGCTATATCTAACAGAAAGGAGCGAATCCCATGGAATATAAAATTGCCCTGGCGGGCAACCC
>DKVN01000024.1:0-2354 GCA_002491225.1 Faecalibacterium sp. UBA7177 | reverse complement strand
ATGTGGGCAACTGGCCGGGGGTCACCGTTGAAAAGAAGGAGGGCAGGCTGAAAGGGCACCCGGATGTGGTCATCCAGGACCTGCCCGGCATCTACTCGCTCTCCCCCTATACCCTCGAGGAGGTGGTGGCCCGGAACTATCTGGTGAAGGAGCAGCCGGA
Source organism: Faecalibacterium sp. UBA7177 (assembly GCA_002491225.1). Classification (GTDB taxonomy): domain Bacteria; phylum Bacillota; class Clostridia; order Oscillospirales; family Ruminococcaceae; genus UBA7177. Next base: position 2,194 of record DKVN01000024.1, on the reverse strand, counting down.
CGCCATCCTCAACATTCTGGACGGCACCAACCTCGAGCGCAACCTCTACCTGACCACCCAGCTGATCGAGCTGGGGCTGCCGGTGGTGGCGGCGGTGAACATGATCGACCTGGTGCGCAAAAACGGCGACGCCATCGACCTTGAAAAGCTTGGCGAGACGCTGGGCTGCGAGGTGGTGGAGATGAGCGCCCTCAAGGGCGAGGGCGGCATGGCGGCCGCTGAAAAGGCGGCGACGCTGGCCAAAAGCCACAGGGCCGGGGATCTGCCCCACGTGTTCACCGGCAGCGTCGAGCACGCGCTGGCCCACATTGAGGAGTCGGTCGAGGGGCTGGTGCCGGAGCATTTTCTGCGCTGGTACGCCATCAAGCTGTTTGAGCGGGACGAGAAGGTGCTGGCCGAGCTGAACTGTTCCGAAGAGCTGAAAGCCCACCTTGAAGAGCACATCGCCGACTGTGAGCAGGAGCTGGACGACGACACCGAGAGCATCATCACCAACCAGCGGTACAGCACCATCAGCAGGGTGGTGGACAGGGCGGTCAAAAAGAAGGCAGCGGGGCACAGCCTCTCGGCCTCGGACAAGATCGATCGGATCGTGACCAACCGGGTGCTGGCCCTGCCGATCTTTGCCCTTGTCATGTGGCTGATTTACGCCCTCGCCATGGGCCGCTCGGTGGCGGACGGCGGCATCGGCATCGGCACCTTTGGCACCGACTGGGCGAATGACGTGCTGTTTGGCGAGCTGGTGCCCGGCTGGTTCGACCGCATCCTCACCGCGCTTGGGGTCAGCGGCTGGCTGTACGGGTTGATCATGGACGGCATTGTAGCCGGGGTGGGCGCGGTGCTGGGCTTTGTGCCCCAGATGCTGGTGCTGTTTCTGCTGCTGGCCATTCTCGAAGACGTGGGCTACATGGCCCGTGTCGCTTTCATTATGGACCGCATCTTCCGCCGGTTCGGGCTCTCGGGCAAGAGCTTTATCCCGATGCTGGTGGCCACCGGATGCGGGGTGCCCGGCATCATGGCCTCCCGCACCATCGAGCAGGACCGGGACCGCAGGATGACCATCATGACCACCTGCTTTATCCCCTGCGGGGCCAAGATGCCGATCGTCGGGCTGTTTGCCGGGGCGCTGTTTGGCCATTCGGCCTGGGTGGCCGCCTCCGCCTATTTTATCGGCATCGCCGCCGTGATCGTCTCCGGCATTATGCTCAAAAAGTTTAAGGCCTTTGCGGGCGAGCCCGCCCCCTTTGTGATGGAACTGCCCGCCTACCACGCCCCCTCGGCCGGCAATGTGCTGCGGGCCACCGCGGAGCGGGGCGGGAGCTTTGTCAGGCGGGCCGGCACCGTCATCCTGCTCAGCTCGATCGTCCTGTGGTTTTTGCAGGGCTACGGCTTTGTGGATGGCGTGTGGCAGGCGGTGGAGGATAATAACGATTCTCTGCTGGCCTCGATCGGCAGCGCCATTGCCTGGCTCTTCATCCCGCTGGGCTGGATCAATGACGGCTGGAAATCCGCCGTTGCCACCATCACCGGCCTCATTGCCAAGGAGGAGGTCGTCAATACCTTTGGTGTGCTCTACCACTACGCCGGCGACGCGGACCTTTTGGAGGACAGCGCCGACATCTGGGCGATGATCGCCGCGGATTACAACGCCTTCTCGGCCTACAGCTTTATGGTGTTCAACCTGCTCTGCGCCCCCTGCTTTGCCGCCATGGGCGCAATCAAGCGGGAGATGAACAACACCAAATGGACCCTCGGGGCCATCGGCTACATGTGCGGCTTTGCCTATGTCTGCTCGATGATCGTCTACCAGATCGGCGGGCTGCTCGGCGGCGTGGTTTCCTTCAACCTCTGGACCGTTGTGGCCGCCGCGCTGCTGGCGGGCATCGTCTACCTGCTGGTGCGCAAGGGGTACAAGGGGGAGCCCGAGGCCCATCACCTGACCTCGGTGGCGGCCGCCGGGGCAAAATAAACCAACCGGTAGCAGAAACAAGGAGGACACAGCAATGTCTGGAATTTGGGGAACCGTACTCGTGAGCGCGGTGCTGGCCATCGCGGCGGCGCTGGCCGTCCGCTCCATCTGGAAGGGCCGCAAAACCGGCGGCTGCTGCGGCGACTGCACCCGCTGCAGGGGCTGCCATTAAAGCAGGCTGAAGAGCGGAAACGTACGCGATGCCATCCGCTGCCGACACAGGGG
>DKVN01000147.1:12343-15169 GCA_002491225.1 Faecalibacterium sp. UBA7177 | reverse complement strand
TCGGGGGTGGGGGTGGGCTGGGGGGTGGCGGCGACGCTGCCCGACGCGGCGGGCTCACGCCCCGCGCCGCCCGAGCTGCCGCAGCCGGTAAAGCTGGCAAGCACCAGGCAGCATACGAGCAAGGCTGCAAGGGTCCGTTTCATTCTGCTGTCCTTCCTTCCAAACGCAATGATTCCCCGCGGAGAGCGCCGCGGCAGCCAAACGCCGCCCCGCACGCCCCCGCAGACCAAACACTGTTATTTATTGTAGCATATCGCCCGGCGCATTTCCACCGGTTTCGGCCGAAAAATACATTTTTTACGAGGCGGAGCGGATGAGGCGGGCGGTCAGCCCGCGTCCTGCGGCAAAGCGGGCTGCCGGCGGGCAACGCGGGCGGGGGCGGCCTTTTTACAGGCGAAAAAGCCAGCTGCCGGTTTCATCCATCAGGCCGACCTCAAGGCCCTTTTGCACCGCCCAAACGCCGGGCAGCTCGGTGGGGAGGATCTGATCCAGCCCGCTCAGCAGAATCGTCCCCCCGGTGCTGAGCAGGGTGTATTGGCTTTGGTCGTACTCGGTGACGCAAAGCGCGTACCGGTCCTCTGTCAGGCCGCACAGCTCAGCATATCCGTATCCGGCCGTTTTGCCGCGCATCAGCAGGCCGTTTTGCCCCAGCAGCTCATAGCCGCCGGGATAGCAGCGCAGGGTAAAATACGGCAGGGTGCTGCCGCCCTCCCGGGTCGTGTTGACGAGGCGAAAGCCGGCGTGCGGCTCCAGTGTTTCCAGAAGTTCGCCGGAGGCATTTAGAAGCTGGGCGCTGCCGTCCAGCTGCTCCGCGTAATATCCGGCCGCGGTATAGCCCGCGTACCGGATGCGGGTGCTCTCGCCCTGCCGCTCAAGGCAATATTCGCTGCGGCGGTAGTTCGGCTCCTCGTACTGATACAGCGCAAAATCCGGCGTATAAGCAATGTACCGGCGCGGGTTTTCGGTGTCGTCCCATTCGCTTACCGGGCTGCGGGCCTCCAAATCATAAACGGCTGTTCCCTGCCCGGTTCTGAGCTGGACAAGCCCCTGCTGCGGGTCGATGATCCCCAGCAGCTCCCCGGGCAAAATTTCGTCCCGCGCCATATCGTACAGCCGGTATGAGCCGTCCTTTGCCGTGAGGATCAGGTACCCGGGCAGATTCATCCCCGCAAGGTGGGTGGAAACGGCGGCAAAGCCCTCAAACCCGCGCAGCACCTGCAGCCACCCGTCCACCAGGCAGGGCGGGTCGGCGGGCAGCGGGTCCGCATCGGCGGCGTGGTTGACGATGAAAACGCCCGGCGCGGCCTCGGCCCCCAGCCGGCAGCCGCGAAAGCGGGTTTCGCCGGTGTCAAGGTTGACCGCCCAGCCGTCCCCGTAATCATAGCGGCCGGTTCGCACAAAGGCCCAGCGGCCCAGCACCTCCAGCGCGGCCACCCGTGTATCCGCAAGCAGCAACTCCCCCTCAAGGCCGTACAACCGGCACCACCAGGGCCCGTCCCCCTCGGTGACCGTCTCGCAGCGGCCCATCACCCGGCCGCTCGCCCGGTCAAGCACCCAGTCGCCCCCAACCGGCAGAATCTCATCGCCCAGCAGCAGCATGGAATTGCTGAAGTTGGTGGACGGGAGGGCGCAGCGCGCATCCGCCGGCAGGGCAGCGGGCGCTGCCGAACCCGCGCCGCCCGAGGACGGAGCCGAACCGGCAGGGGCGGGCGGGGCGCCCGGCGGTTGCATCGAGGCGGGAGGTACGCTTGTTTCCTCCCCCGGGCTGCCCGGCTGCGCGGCGCAGGAGCAAAAGGCCGCAAGGGCGATGCCGAGCGCCGCGGCCCAGGCCGCCAAACGCAGAGGGGCGTATCCGGTTTTGTTCACAGAGAGGTTCCCCCTTTCTAAATCAGAGGCTGGGCGGGGCGGGCCTCTGGAGGGCGGAGAGGGTATACGCACTCCCGATCCAGAGCCAGTTGCCCGCCTCGTCCATCAGGCCGACCGAATCGCCCCTGCGCACGCTCCAGATGCCGGGCAGTTCGGTGGCCTCGATCTCATCCAGCCCCTCGATCAGCAGCTTGCCCTCTGTACTCAGCAGGGCGCAGGCAGCATCCTCCCCATCCTGCCAGGTGACAAGGGCGTACCGGCCGCCGCCCAGGCTGGTGAGCACGGCGTAGCCGTCACTGCCCTCGGCGCACAGGCCCCCGGCGTTGTAGAGCCGCCAGCCGCCGCCCCAATACAAAACGGAAAAGGCGGGGCTCGGCCAGCCCACCGAATGATGGACGGTGCCAAAGGGCAGGGTCTCCTGCCGGCGGCCAGCCGGATCCAGCAGCAGGGCCGTGCCGTTCCGCCTGCACAGATACCAGCCGCAGGGCATAAATTCGATTTTGGTGCCAGCGAGCAGCCCGTCCGCTGTTTCCAGATAGCTGCCGACGTAGTCTCCGTTTTCCTTGAGGAGGTTGTAAGCGCTGGCCTCGGAGGTAACGGCGGTGTAACGACGCCGCATCGTTCCGTTTTGCGGGATCTTTTGCTTCTCGCCGGTGTCCAGCCGAACCAGAAACTCCTCCTGCCCAATGGCAAACCGGCCCCGCGGAGCGTCCCCCGCCACAAGGCCCTGATATTGCCCGGGGAAGATCTCGTCCCGCGCGAAGCCGTAAAGCCGGTATTCCGGCCCGGTTTCGCCCTGAGCAAAGAGCCACACCAGCCCGGTTGACTCCTCGAGGTTTGGGGTCTCGGGGCAGCCATCCATGGCCCCGTCAAATCGGCGCAAAACCTCCATCTGCCCATTGACCAGCATCGGCGCGGGGGTAGGGGCCCCGGCTGTCGGGATACCGGTCACCATCCAGA
>DKVN01000147.1:6591-12068 GCA_002491225.1 Faecalibacterium sp. UBA7177 | reverse complement strand
GCACTCGGCGCGGGCGGCGGCCTTGCCGGTGGCCGCGTCGATGACCCAGGAGCCTTTCCCCGGGACCTTTTCGCCGCCCTGCAGCAGCTGGGTCTCTCTCTGCAGGGTGTCAGCGTTCGTCCAAATCAGGGTGAAGCAGGCGTCGGGCGGCAGCGCCTCAAAGCCGGGCTGGGGGCCGGGGGGATACATCCTTGCGGGCGCGGCGGTGGAGGTTGGGCTGGGCTGGGCCGTGTCTGCGGCGGCGGGGCTGCTTTCGGAGGAAGCCGCCCCGCTCGCGGGTCGGCCCGCGCAGCCGGTGAGCAGGGCCGCGAGCAGCGCCGCCGCAGTCAGGGCGGCAAGGGCCCGCCGGGCGAGTGGGATGGAGAAGCTTTTTTGATCGCGCATGGTTTCCTCCTTGGGTGGGCATGGGACCTTGCGGGGCGCGGGACATCGGGAGAGCCAAGCGAATCACCCCCGCCGGGCCGCCCCCCCTTATCCCCCTTATAAGAAACATTCGGCCGGGAGAGGCGCGTTTTGCGCGCCTCTCCCGGCCGAATGGGTGTAAATTTTCTGTATCCGAGTTGTAAACAAGGCAGCCGCGCAAAAATTCTTTCGCTGCAAAGTCAATTTATCGGCTTACACCATCACCGCGCCCTCGTCCGCGCCGCTGACGATGCGGGCATAGCGGGCCAGCCAGCCGGTTTTGACCTTGGGCTCGGGCGCGATGTAGGCGGCACGGCGGGCGGCCAGCTCCTCCTCCGACACATGCAGGGTGATGGCGGCGGCGGGGATGTCGATGGTGATCGAATCCCCCTCTTTGACCAGCCCGATCGGCCCGCCGCTGGCCGCCTCGGGCGAGACGTGGCCGATCGAGGCCCCGCGGGACGCGCCGGAAAAGCGCCCGTCGGTGATGAGGGCGACGGTTTTATCCAGCCCCATGCCCGCAAGCGCGCTGGTGGGGTTGAGCATCTCCCGCATGCCGGGGCCGCCGCGCGGGCCCTCGTACCGGATGACCACCACGTCGCCCGGATGGATGCCGCCGCCGTAGATGCAGGCGATGGCCTCCTCCTCGCTGTCAAAAACCCGGGCGGGGCCGGTGTGGGTGAGCATCTCGGGGGCCACCGCGCTGCGCTTGACCACGCAGCCATACGGCGCAAGGTTGCCCCAGAGGATCTGGATGCCGCCGGTGGGCGAATAGGGGTTTTCGATGGGGCGGATGGCGCTGGTGTCCCGGATGGCCGCCCCGGCGATGTTCTCCCCCACCGTTTTGCCGGTGGCGGTGATGAGCGAGAGGTCCAGCAGGCCCTTTTTGGCAAGTTCTGCCTGCACCGCCGGGATGCCGCCCGCGGCCCAGAGGTCGGGCATGTGGGTGGGGCCGGCGGGGGCGAGGTGGCAGAGGTTGGGCACCCGCTCGCTCATCTCGTTGAACATGGCGAGGTCCAGCCTGACCCCCGCCTCGCGGGCGATGGCCAGCAGGTGCAGCACGCTGTTGCTGCTGCAGCCCAGGGCCATATCGCAGGCCAGCGCGTTGCGGATGCTCTTTTCGTGGATGATGTCGCGGGCCTTGATGTCCCGGCGCACCAGTTCCATCACCGCCATGCCGGCGTGTTTGGCCAGCTGGGTGCGGGCCGAATGCACCGCCGGGATGGTGCCGTTGCCGGGCAGCGCGATGCCGATGGCCTCGCACAGGCAGTTCATGCTGTTGGCGGTGTACATACCGCTGCAGCTGCCGCAGCCCGGGCAGCAGCCCTGCTCGCACTCCTCCAGCTGCTCGGCCGTGATCAGCCCCGCCTTGTAGGAGCCCACCGCCTCGAACATCTTGCTAAGGCTGATCTCCTGCCCGTCAAAATGCCCGGCCAGCATCGGGCCGCCGCTGCACACAACGCACGGGATGTTGAGCCGCACCGCCGCCATGACCATGCCGGGCACGATCTTGTCGCAGTTGGGCACCAGCACCAGGCCGTCCAGCTGGTGGGCGATGGCCATCGTCTCGACGCTGTCGGCGATCAGCTCGCGGCTGGCGAGGCTGTACTTCATGCCGATGTGGCCCATTGCGATGCCGTCGCAGACCCCGATCGAGGGGATGAGGATGGGGGTGCCCCCGGCCATCCGCACCCCGGCCTTGACCGCCTCGGCCAGCTTGTCCAGATGGACATGGCCGGGCACGATCTCGCTGTGGGCGCTGACCACCCCGATCAGCGGGCGGTCGAGTTCTTCCTTGGTAAAGCCGCAGGCGTAAAAGAGGCTGCGGTTGGGGGCGCGCTCGGCGCCCCTGGTCACCTGGTCGCTGCGCATGGTTCTTTCACACTCCCTCTAAAATCGTGTTAAAACGCTAAGATTTGGCCGCAGACCCCGGCGGTTGCCCTGCCGGGGCCCTGCGCGGCCGGGCAAGGCGGCTTACTTGTGCAGCCAGCTCATCATCTCGCGCAGCTTCGCGCCCACCGCCTCCACCGGGTGCTGGGCCTGCAAACGGCGGGTGGCCAGGAACTTGGCCCGGCGGCCGCTGCTCATCTCGGTCATGAACTCGCTGGCAAAGGTGCCGTCCTGGATCTCGCGCAGCACCTGCTTCATCTCCCTGCGGGTCTCGTCGGTGATGAGGCGGCGGCCGGTGCGGTAGTCGCCGTACTCGGCGGTGTTGCTGATCGAGTAGCGCATCTTGCCAAAGCCGCCCTCGTTGATGAGGTCGACGATCAGCTTCATCTCGTGGATGCACTCAAAGTAGGCCATCTCGGGCTCGTACCCGGCCTCGACCAGGGTGTCAAAGCCGGCGTGCATCAGCTCGCACACGCCGCCGCAGAGCACCGCCTGCTCGCCAAAGAGGTCGGTCTCGGTCTCCTCGCGGAAGCTGGTCTCGAGGATGCCGGCCCGGCCCGCGCCGATGCCGCTGGCGTAGGCCAGGGCATACTCCTTGGCCTTGCCGCTGGTGTCCTGCTCGACCGCGATCAGGCTGGGCACCCCCTTGCCCTCGAGGTACTGGCTGCGCACCGTGTGGCCGGGGCCCTTGGGGGCGATCATGATGACGTCGATATCCTTTTGGGGCTTGACGAACTGGAAGTGGATGTTGAAGCCGTGGGCAAAGGCGAGGATGTCCCCCTCCTTCATGTTGGGGGCCACCTGCTTGTTGTAAATATCGGCGGCCAGCTCGTCCGGCACCAGCATCATCACGAGGTCCCCGGCTTTGGCGGCCTCCTCGATGCTCATCACCGAGAGGTTTTCGTTGGTTTTGGCAAAGTTGGCGGCCTTTTCCCAGTGGGCGCTGCCCTCGCGCAGGCCCACCACCACCTTGACCCCGCTCTCGGCGAGGTTCATGGCGTGGGCGTGGCCCTGGCTGCCAAAGCCGATGACGGCCACCGTCTTGCCGTCCAGCATGCCGAGGTTGCAGTCGGTGTCATAGTACTTTTTGATCATGGTCGTTCCTCTCCTTTTGGTTGCATCGGGTGATGCGTCTTTCCCAGCGTACCCCCGCCGCACAGTACGCGGCGGACAAAAACCCGCCCCCGGCGGTGAGAAACATTTTTATCGGGGCGTCAAAGGCCCCCGCGCCCGGCCTCAGCCGAACACCTCTTCCCCGTCCGGCGGCTGCTCCATGCCGCTGCCGCGGGCCAGCGCGGTGATGCCGGTGCGGCACATCTCGAGGATGGTAAAGCTGGCGAACATCTTCAAAAAGGCATCGATCTTTTCCGGCTCGCCGGTCAGCTCAAACACCATGCTCTCGGGCGAGAGGTCGATGATCTTGGCCTTGTAGATGCTGGCGATCTCCCGCAATTCGCTGCGGTTTTGGGAGTTTGCCGCCACTTTCAGCAGCAGCAGCTCCCGCAGCAGGCTGCGGGTGGTGTCCAGCCGGAAGATCTTCTGGGTCTCCTCGAGCCGGGCGGTCTGCAGCATGATCTGGGCCAGCACCGCCTCGTCGTCGTCCACCACCAGGGTGATCCGGCTGGTGGCGGGGTCGTCGGTGGCCGAGACGGTGAGGCTGTCGATGTTGAAGCCCCGGCGGCCAAAGAGGCTCGAGACCCGGGTGAGCACCCCGGCCTGGTTGTCCACCAAAAGGCTGACGACCTGTTTTTTCATCCTCCGCGCCCCCTTTATTCCATCACGATGTCGTCAAACGCGCCGCCCGGCGGGATCATGGGCAGCACCCGCTCGTCCTTGTCGATCACGCACTCGATCCAGGCCGGCTTTTTGGCGGCGAGCGCCTCGGCAAAGGCCGCCCTGAACTGGGCGAGGGTCTCGCAGTGATAGCCCTTGAGGCCGAAGCCCGCGGCCAATTTGACATAATCGGTCTTGCGGTGGGGGTCGGTGGAGGAGTAGCGGCAGCCGTAAAAGGCGGTTTGCCACTGGCGCACCATGCCCAGCACCTGGTTGTTGAAGAGCACCGTGATCACCGGCAGGTCATAGCTGACCGCGGTGCAGGCCTCGTTGAGGTTCATGTGGAAGGAGCCGTCCCCCGTGAGCATGATCACCGGGGTCTTGCGCCCGACCGCCACCTGGGCCCCCAGCGCCGCGCCGTAGCCGAAGCCCATGGTGCCAAGGCCCCCGCTGGTGAGGAAGCCGCGGCTCTTGACATGCCGCAGGTACTGCGCGGCCCACATCTGGTGCTGGCCCACGTCGGTGACATACACCGCGTCCGGCCCGGCCAGCTCGCAGCAGCAGCCGATGATCTGGTGGGGCATCAGCCGGTCGTCGTGGTCCTTGGGGCGGTAGTCCATGCTCTGCCAGGAGCGGATCCGCCCCAGCCACTCCTCGTGGGCGGCGGGCTCAACGAGGGGCAGCATCGCCTCGAGGATGAGGGCGGCGTCCCCGACGATGTGGTGGGCCACCGGGACGTTTTTGTTGACCTCGCTGGCGTCGATGTCGATCTGGATGATCTTTGCTTTGGGGGCAAAGCGGCTGGGGTCCATGGCCACCCGGTCGCTGAAGCGGGTGCCGACGGCCAGCACCACATCCGCCTCGTTGACCGCCTTGTTGGCGGCATAGCAGCCGTGCATGCCCAGCAGCCCGAGGTTGAGGGGGTGGCCGTAGCCCAGCACACCGGCCGCCATCAGGGTGTGGGCGGCGGGGATCTGGGCCTTTTCGATCAGGGCCTGCATGGCGCGGCAGGCCCTGGCCGAGCGCACCCCGCCGCCGAAATAGAGGAAGGGGCACTTCGCGTCCCCCAGCATCCAGGCCGCCTTGGTCACCGCCGCCTTGTCAAAGGTGGTGACGGTGGTGGGCTGCTCGGGCGGCTCGGGGGAATAGTCAGTGATGGCCTGGCTGACGTCCTTGGGGATATCCACCAGCACCGGGCCCTTGCGGCCTGCCTGCGCGATGTGGAAGGCCCGGCGCAGAGTGGGGGCGAGGTCCTCGACATGGCGCACCACAAAGTTGTGCTTGGTGATGGGCATGGTGATGCCCGCGATGTAGACCTCCTGAAAGCTGTCCCGCCCGATGAGGTTGGTGCCGACGTTGCCGGTGATGGCCACCATCGGGATGCTGTCCATATAGGCGGTGGCGATGCCGGT
>DKVN01000147.1:3023-6302 GCA_002491225.1 Faecalibacterium sp. UBA7177 | reverse complement strand
GGTGACCAGGTTGGTGGCGCCGGGCCCGCTGGTGGCCAGCACCACCCCGGTTTTGCCGGTGGCGCGGGCGTAGCCGTCCGCCGCGTGGGCCGCGCCCTGCTCGTGGGCGGTCATGATATGGGTGATCTTATCGCGGTATTCGTAGAGCGCGTCGTACAAATTCAGCACCGCGCCGCCCGGATAGCCGAACAGGGTGGTGGCCCCCTGCTCGATCAGCACCTCGGCAAAGATCTGCGCGCCGGTCAGTCTCATGGCTGTGTTCCTCTCCCTTCCCCCTGATTTCCCTCTGAGTTACGCTGTCCTGCCCCGTTTCGCGGGGCGATCCTTATAAAAAAGGCTCTTTGCCTCTTCTCCATCCAAGAGACAAAGAGCCTTTTGCTGCACAAAAGGGCACTCTGCGGTACCACTCTCATTGCCGCGGGGCACATGGAACAAAGGCCCGCCGCGGCCACTCGTTGCTGCACGGTATCGGGTGCGCCCGTCCGCGTCTACTGCGGGGCGGCCCTGCCTTGTATAAAGGAAGGCGCGCGCCGGTTCGGGCGGCTGCTCCGGGAGGACTTCGCCCCGATGCCCTGCCGCTGCCTTGCACCATCCCGGCAGCTCTCTCGCGCGGCCGCACCCAAAAAGGGCGGGCCGCTGGCCGATACAGGGGGTTACTTGCTCCCATCCTCGCATTTTCGTTATTTCTACCCATTATAATAAACGCGAGGGGCCTTGTCAAATATTTTCTGCCGCTGGCAGCGCGGGGGATTCGGCCTCCTGTGCCTGCGGGTATGACACGCCGCGGCGGTCGGTCTGGTTTTTCTGGAACTGGCCCGGCGTGCAGCCGTAGAGCTCGTGAAACTGCCGGATAAAAAAGCTGGTGCTGTTGTAGCCCACCTTTTCGGCGATCTGGCTCACCGAGAGCTCGTTCTGGGCCAGAAAGAGCCGCGCCTTGGACAGACGGTACTGGTTGAGATACTGCTGGAAGCTGAGCGAAAAGGTCTCGCGGAACTTGCGGCAGAAGTAGCTTTGGCTGTAGGACAGGCGCGCCGCCACATCCGCCGAGGTGAGCTTTTCGGGGTAGGAGGCGCGCAGGATCTCCAGCACCTGCAAGCCAAAGCTGTTCTGCTCGCTGCAGCGCTCGGCGGGGCGGATGGCCCCGCACTGCCACAGCAGCCCGAACAGATAGAGCAGCTGGCCGCGCACCGCAAAATCCCAGTGCTCCCCGCGCCGCTCGCTCTGCTGGAAGATCGAGCGGATCACCGCATAGAGCTTGGCACACCCGGCCTCGGCCGCCGGGATGACCGGCCGGATGTCCAGCTGGCCGCGCTCAAACCGCTGGGCAAACTCTTCCTCCTTCAGGATCGAGAGGTCAAAGGAAAAACAGAAGTAGGAGAACCCCTCGCCCGGCAGCGAGTGCCCGGCATGCAGCGCGTAGGGCGGCACAAAGAAGAGGTCCCCCGGGCCGCCGGTGTGCAGGGTTTGATCCACCAGAAACTCGCAGCGGCCGCGGCGGATCGCCAGCACCTCAAACTCCTTGTGGTAGTGCTTGTGGCAGAAGGGGGCCTTTCCGCTGTGGGGAAGGTCCGAAATGGCATAGGTCGCAATGGGCAGGCGGCTGTAGCGGGATTGGAAACTGTTGTCCATCATCTCCATTTTACAGGGCCCTCCCTCCAATTTATTTGTTGAAAAGCGTCAAAAAGGTCAATGGGATACTATAAAAGGATAACTATTTTGCACTATTTTTTCCGTCGCCATGATATCATAGGGAAAAGAAAAAAACAAGCCCCACACCGCTTGCGGCACAAAACGCGGTGCGGACGCTGCGTTTGGGACCGGGCCGCCCGACGGCCGGTGAGGGGGATCAGTATGGACCGAGTATCCTATGGGCAGGATCGCTGGAAGATCCTGTGCGGCAGCCTGGATGGGCCCGAGGGCAACGCCGTCCGGCTGCTGTACGAGGGGATGAGCGTCGAGGTGCCCTACGTTCTGGCGGCCGAGAGGGCCGACGCTTCCCCTGCCCTTTCCGGCATCAGCCTTGCCATTGTCGGCACCCCGGCCACCAACCCGGTGCTGGCCGCCCTGCCGCAGGCAAAGGAGCTGCCCGCGGACGGATACCTTGTCGAGCTTACCGCCAGCCCCTTTGACCCCGAGCGGCAGGTCGCCCTCCTCGCCGGGAGCAGCCCGGCCCAGACCCTCTACGCGGTCTCCCACTTTTTGGAGGAGTACCTGCCCGACGCGCGGCAGAACAGCGAGCATCACCCCTATTTTCTGCCCCTCTTCTCCCGCCGGATGCCGGAGTACCGCCAGCTGATGCGTCCCGCCTTTGCCGAGCGCGGCATCTGGACCTGGGGCCACTGCATCTATGACAGCGAGCGGTTTGCCAAAAACATGGCCCGCCTGGGGCTGAACGCCGTCACCATCTGGAACGACTACGCCCCGCTCAACCTGCGGCAGGTCATCGGGCAGTTTCACAGCTACGGCATCCGGGTCTATCTGGGCTACTCCTGGGGGTGGGAGGAGGAACTGGATATCAGCTCGAAAGCGGACCTGGAGCGGGTAAAAAGCGCCGTGCTCTCCGCCTATGAGCAGAGCTACGCAGATGCCGGGGCGGACGGGCTGTATTTTCAGTCCTTCACCGAGACGAGCGAGGAGTACCTGAACGGCCTGCCCATCGCCGAGACGGTGGTCAGCTGGGTCAACGAGGTGGGCGGCGCGATGCTCGCCCGCTGGCCGGGGCTGGACCTGCGGTTTGGGCTGCACGCCACCAGCGTCAAAAACCGGCTCGACGCCATCGCCCGGGTCGACCCGCGGATCAGCATCCACTGGGAGGACTGCGGCGCGTTCCCCTACGAGTACTTCTCCCGCGCCGCGGCGGGCAAGGAGGAGATGCTCGCCTTGACCGACCGGATGGCCAGCCTGCGCCCTGAGGGCGGGTACGGCGTGGTGCTGAAAGGGCAGGTGTGCCTTGACTGGAGCGTCTTTGAAAACCAGAAGGGCCCCTTTTTGCTGGGCTGCGCGGGCGAGGGCAAAATCGCCGCGCGAAAGCAGGCAATCGCCGCGCAGTGGCATGATGTACAGGGCTACTGGCTGCAAAATTTTGGGCAGTACCGCGAGACTTTGCGCCATCTGCCGGGCGCGGCCGTCTACGCCCTTGTGGAGGACGCCCTGCTCGAGGCCGCCTGCTGGTACCCGGTGGCCCTGTACGCCGGGGCCCTCTGGCAGACTGACGCCTCGGACGCCGAGCTGCTGTGCCGCATCGCCCGCCGCCCCGGCACCGTGATGGCGTGACCCGGC
>DKVN01000147.1:0-2697 GCA_002491225.1 Faecalibacterium sp. UBA7177 | reverse complement strand
GCCCCCCTGCGCTTGCCATCCCCCGCACCCTGTTTGGTGTTTCAGTTTTCCGTATTGAAGCAGTATTTGAGGCGCTGCATCCGCTGTCTGCCGGCGGAACAGGCGCTTTCAGATAATCGTACTATCCACCAATCCACGCTGAGGTTCCAAGAGAAAAGAGGTATCATTGTATGGCAACTGTTCAAGTTATCCTGATTTTTGCGGTTCTGATCGGGTCAGTTTTGCTGATGATGACCAAAAAGCTGCCGGCCATTCTGGCGCTGCCGATGATCGGCATTCTGGTGGCCTTCATCGCGGGCGTCCCCTTTATGAACGCCGGTGAGGACGGGCAGAGCATCTGCAGCTTTGTCATCAGCGCCGGGTCCGCCCGGCTGGCAGGCACCATCATCGTCACCATCTTCGGTGCGATCTTTGCCAAGCTGATCGAGAAGCAGGGCATTGCGGAGAACATCATCCACAAGGCCGCCGAGCTCGCGGGCGACAAGCCGCTGGCCATGGCCTTTGCCCTGACCATCGCCACCATCATCATCTTCATCGGCATGAGCGGCGCGGGCCCGGTCATCATGGTCTGCACCATCGCGGTGCCGCTGCTGCTGGCCGCGGGCGTCGCGCCGGTGGTCTCCGCCAGCCTGATCCTGCTGGGCCTCACCGTCGGCCTGATGATCAACGTCTCGCAGTACCAGATGTACATCGACACCCTGGGCATGACCCAGGACCAGGTTCGCTCGATGAGCGTGGTGCTCGCGGTGATCGGCGCCATCGTCACCGCCGCCTACATCCTGCTCAATGTCGGCCGCAAGCCGGTGCGCAGCTCCTGGGCGATGCCCGCTGAGCGCACCGAGCAGAAGCAGGTCAACCCCGTGGCCCTGTTTATGCCGCTGCTGCCCTTCATCCTGGTCTTCTTCCTCAAGATCGACGCCCTGACCAGCCTGATCATCGCCATCCTGGTCACCGTACTCATCACCACCCCCAAAAAGACCATCCCGGTGCTGTCCGCCTGCTTCATCGAGGGCATCAAGGACGTGGCCGCCGTCATCGGCCTGATGATCGGCATCGGCATCCTGCTCAACGGCGTGACCGCCAACGCCACCAAAGCCCTGATCGAGCCCATCATCGCGAACGTCATCCCCTCTTCGCCGGTCATGTATGTGCTCTTCTTCGCGATCCTCTCGCCGCTTGCTTTGTACCGCGGCCCGCTGAACATGGCCGGCATGGGCAGCGGCCTTGCCGCCATCATGCTCTCCGCCGGGACGATGAACCCCTTCGCGGTCGGCATGGCCCTGCGCTGCAACACCTTTGTGCAGTGCGCCTCGGACCCCACCAACACCCAGAACGTCATCTGCGCGGACTTTGCCCATGTTGACGTGAACGACGTGCTGAAATCCACCCTGCCCTACACGATGGTCATGTGCCTGATCGGCCTCATTTACAGCGCCATCTTCATCTTCTAAGCAACCGGCAGGGCTGCAGCGCAGCACCGCAAGTTTTCCGCGCCCCCTGTGTGCGAAATAACGCACAGGGGGCGTTTTATCAAATGGGCGCGCGGCGTCTTTGAGAGAAAGGAGTGTCCCAGATGGGCACAAAAGTACGCATCGGGATCGACGTGGGCGGCACCTTTACCGACGCGGTGGCGATCGACGATGCCAGCCATGAGATCATCGCCAAGGTAAAGATCCCCACCACCCACCAGTCCGAGCGCGGGGTGGCGGACGGCATCGTGCAGGCCATCGGCCGGGTGCTGCGCGAGTACCAGATCGACCCGGCGGATGTGGCCTTTATCGCGCACGGCACCACCCAGGCCACCAACGCGCTGCTCGAGGGCGACGTCGCCCAGGTGGGCATCGTCGGCATGGGCACCGGCCTCGAGGGCTCCCGCGCCCAGAAAGAGACCAACGTGGGCAACATCGAGCTGGCCCCCGGCAAGTTTTTGCACACCGACCAGGTGTATTTTGACTCGGCCAAGTGCACCGATGAGCAGCTGGCCGACGCCATCGACGCCCTGAAGGAACAGGGCGCGCAGGTGATCGTGGCCTCGGAGGCCTACTCGGTGGACGACCCCACCAACGAAAAGCACATCATCGAGATCGCGAACAGCCGCGGCATGCCCGCAACCGGCGGGTACGAGATCTCACAGCTTTACGGCCTGCTGGCCCGCACCCGCACTGCGGCGGTCAACGCCGCGCTGATCCCCCGGATGATGGAGACGGCCGACATGACCGAGAACAGCGTCCGGGAAGCCGCCATCGACAAGGCCCTGATGATCATGCGCTGCGACGGCGGCGTGATGAGCATCGGCGAGGTGCGCAAGCGCCCCATCCTGACCATGCTGTCCGGCCTGGCCGCCGGGGTGGCCGGGGCGCTGATGTACGAGCACATCACCGACGGCATCTTTATGGAGGTGGGCGGCACCTCGGTGGACATCTCGGCGGTCAAGGACGGCCGGGTGATGATCAAGAACGCCGAGGTGGGCGGGCACAAGCTGTACCTGACCAGCCTCGACGTGCGCACCCTCGGGGTGGCCGGGGGCAGCATGATCGTGGTGCGGGATGGGGCCATTGCGGACGTCGGCCCGCGCAGCGCCCACATCGCCGGGCTCGATTATGAGGTGTTTACCGACCCCGCCAACACGGCCGGTGCGGTGCTGGAGATGATCGCCCCGCGGCCGGACGACGCGCCGGACTATGCCGCCGTGCGCTG
>DKVN01000145.1:3527-3901 GCA_002491225.1 Faecalibacterium sp. UBA7177 | reverse complement strand
GAGCTGGGCATCCGCTGCATCGCGCTGGCGCTGCCGGGGCCGTCCGGCAAGGCGGAGGCGGCGTTTTCGATCTCGGGGCTGGTGCCGCACATGGGCCCGGAGCGGCTGGAGCAGCTGGCCGCGCTGGCGCTGGATACGCGCGGGGCGATCTTGCAGGATCTGGGGATGAGGTAGAGAGCGGCAGGCGCTGGGGGCGCGGGCAGGCTCGGCGGTCGCCGGCCGCTGCCGACAGACCTTTGCGGCTCGGCAAGGTTTCCACTCGCCAGCCGCTGCCGACAGACCTTTGCGGCTCGGCAAGGCTTCCACTCGCCATCCGCTGCCGACAGACCTTTCGGCTCGGCAAGGTTTCCACTCGCCGTCCGCTGCCGACACAG
>DKVN01000145.1:0-3244 GCA_002491225.1 Faecalibacterium sp. UBA7177 | reverse complement strand
CCGTCCCCATGTCGTTCGCTGCGTGGCTGCGTGCGGGAGGGCCGCGGTGGGCGGAGTCGCTCGCTGCGCTGCTGGTGGACAAAAAAGCAAGGCCGCTGCTTTCCCTTGAAGGGGCTGCAGCGGCCTTACTGTTATTTGCAAGCCTTATATTCAATATCTCCCGCCGAACGGAGAATTCCGTTCGGCAAGATGGGGGTCCGGGGCAAGGTGAATTGCCGCAAAGCGGCAAGAGAAGGTGCCCTGGGGCAGGATGTTATCCCCCTTGGCGCGTCCTTTGTCGGGCCTCGCCGTACTGCGGGCGTTACGGCGCGGGCCTACCCGACAAACCGCTCGATGGCCTGGGCGACGCCGTCCTCCTCGTTGGTGGCGGTGACGTAGGCCGCGGCGGCTTTCACCGCCGGTTCGGCGTTGCCCATGGCGACGCCGAGGCCGGCGGCGCGCAGCATCGCGAGATCGTTGCCCGAATCGCCGCAGGCCATCAGCTGGCCGCGGGCAAGGCCCAGATGCGCCGCCAGCGCCAGCAGGCCGCTGGCCTTGGTCACGCCGCGGGCGTTCACCTCGAGGTTGTTCGGGATGCTGCTCGAGACCTCGAGGCCCATCGCCTCGATCCGCTGCCAGGCGTCTGCCCGCTCGGCCGGGTCGGCAAACAGCAGGCTCAGCTTCTCCGGCAGCCGGGCGCTCGCGTCGAGATAGGCGTAGATGTCCGGCACCTCGGTGCGGTTGCCCCGCAGGTAGGGCAGCATGTTGGGCGGCGCCACCCGCTCCAGCCGCCCCTCCGGCAGCGGCAGGCAGACCCGCTGGCCGTCCACGAAGAGATCGGCCACGATCTCGTACCGCTCCAGCAGCCGCAGCACCGCCGCCACCTCGTCTTTGGGCATCAAAAACTCCGCCACCGGCGCGTTCTCGACGAGATCCCACACCCGCGCGCCGTTGCTGGTCAGCGCGTAGCGCAGCCCCGGCAGGGCCAGCAGCTCCTGCGGCACCCCGCTCGCCGGCCGCCCGGTCGCGGGGGCGACCGCCACACCCCGCGCCAGCGCCGCCGCGAGGGTGTCGAGGGTGCGGGCGGTGATCCGCTTGTCGTCGGTGAAGAGGGTGCCGTCCAGATCCAGCGCGATCAGCCGGATGTCCCAGCCGGTGCTTGGCCGTGCCGGCCGCACCGGCAGATTCCGGGCCGCCATCAGGCGTCCCCCAGGGCGCGGGTCTTGGCATACGCCGCGTCCACCGCCGCCAGCACCGCGCCGCGGAAGGCGTTAGCCTCGAGCGCCTGCACCCCGCGGATGGTCGAGCCGCCGGGGCTGCAGACCGCGTCCTTGAGCGCCGCCGGGTGCTGCCCGGTCTGCAGGGCCAGCGCCGCCGTGCCCAGCAGCATCTGGGCCGCGTACTCGGCCGCCTTGGCCCGCGGCAGCCCGCAGGCCACCCCGCCGTCCGCCAGCGCCTCGAGAAAGAGGCAGGCGAAGGCCGGCCCGCAGCCCGCCACCGCGCTGCCCGCGTCGAGCAGGCCCTCGTCCAGCGTGTCGAACCGGCCCGCCGCCGCCATCGCCCCGGTGAAGCGGGCAAGCTCGGGGTCGGTGACCAGCGCGCTGCGGGCGGTGAGGATCATGCCCGCCCCCACCGCCGCCGGGGTGTTGGGCATGATGCGCAGCACCGGGTAGTCCCCCCCGGCCATTTTGGCGATCGACGCGCAGGAGAGCCCCGCCGCCATCGAGACGAGGACGAACCGCTCGCCCGCCGCCGCCCGCGCGGCCAGCACCGGCGCGATGCCCGCCAGCATCCCCGCCATGCCCTGCGGCTTGACCCCGAGGCAGAGGTACTCGGCCCGCGCCGCGGCCTCGGCGTTGTCCGCCGCCACGGCGCAGCCTAAGGTCGCCGCCAGCGCCTCGGCCTTGGCGCGGGTGCGGTTGGCCAGCAGCACCTGGGCGGGCCCCACCCCCCTGCAGGCCGCCGCGGCCAGCGCCCCGCCCATCGTGCCGGTGCCGATGAATCCAAATTGTACTTTTTGCATAAGATGTTCCTCCCTGTAAACGCCAAACAGAAAAAGTCGCTTTGTCTATTGTAAACGCAGAGGGCGGTTTGCGCAAGGGGGAGGGGAGAACGGGGGATGCGGATTTGTTCCTTTTTCTTGAAAGAAAAAGGAACCGAAAAAGAACTTTCAACAATGCCGATCAAAACGCGGGCGGTGCGGCGAGGGGCGGGGATTGAGTGCGGTAACCACAGCCAGAAGGTCCTGGGGAGGGATTGTAGAAAATAGCGGTAGCAATCACGCCGGGGATATGGTATACTACAAATAGAAAGAAAGGCCGGGGAACGCTGCATGAGAAGGCTGGAATACACCTTCAAAACGGATACCCTCTTCAAGATGCTGTTTGTGGAGCACCCCGATCTGCTGAAAAAGCTTGTGGCTGCTCTGATGGGCATCCCTGCGGAGAGCATCACGCAGTTTACGATCCAGAACCCGGAAATGCCGCCGGAAAGCATGGGTGAGAAGTTTTGCCGGCTGGACATCAACATGGCCGTCAATGGGCAGCGGGTCGATCTGGAAGTACAGGTCTGCAATGAGGGCGATTATATCGAGCGGGCCATGTTCTATTGGGCCAAGGAGTTTACTGCGGCGATCCCGGCGGGCGGCAACTATGCCGACCTGCCGCGCACGATGATTTTGAGCATTCTGGATTTTGCGCTGTTTGAATGCAGCGAATATGCCTCGTTTTTCCAGCCGATGGAAGTGACCCGCCACACCCTGATGAGCGACAAGATGGGTTTCCGCTTTTTCGAGCTGCCTAAGCTGCCGGACGAGATCAGCGGCAAGGATGAGCTGCTGCTCTGGCTGTCGCTCTTTAAGGCCAATACGGAGGAAGAACTGGAAAAAATCAAAGCAATGGAGGTGCCGGAGATGGAACAGGCGATCAATGCGTACTACAAGATCACAGCATCATCAGAGTTCAGGGAACGGGAGCGCCTGCGCGAAAAGGCGCGTCACGATGAAGCGCAGGCACTGCACCATGCAAGACAAGAGGGTCGCGCGGAGGGCGCTCTCAGCAACATGATCGAGGCCATTCGCAACGTTGCGAACAGCCTCAATATCTCGGTTGACGAAGCAATGGCGGTACTGAAGATCCCGGAATCCGACCGTCAAACGTACAGAGAGCAGCTGACACCGCAATAAAACAAAGCATTCAGCAACGCGAAAGGGCAGCGGCCATTCACCCGATGGCCGCTGCCCTTTGTGTGCGCCCGGTGAGCGCAC
>DKVN01000111.1:2543-6447 GCA_002491225.1 Faecalibacterium sp. UBA7177 | reverse complement strand
GTCGGTCGCTGCGTTCGCGGCGAGAAGAACCGGGGGTGGGCGGGGTCGTTCGCTGCGTCTGCGGCGAGAAGAACCGGGGGTGGGCGGGGTCGTTCGCTGCGTTCGCGGCAGGAAGAACCGGGGGTGGGCGGGCGTCGGTCGCTGCGTTTAGTGGTGGAAGAGGCGCAGGCCGCAGAAGGCCATGGCGATGCCGTATTTGTCGCAGGTGTCGATGACCTGCTGGTCGCGGATCGAGCCGCCGGGCTGGACGATGGCGGACACGCCCGAGCGGCGGGCGCGCTCGATGTTGTCGCCAAAGGGGAAGAAGGCATCGCTGCCAAGGGCCACATCGGTGACCGCATCGAGCCAGGCGCGCTTTTCGGCGGCGGTGAGGGGGGCGGGCTGCTCGGTGAAGGTCTCGGCCCACACATCGTCCCCGATCACATCCTCGGGGGTCTCGCCGAGGTAGACGTCGATGGCGTTGTCGAGGTTGGGGCGGGAGACGTCCGGGCGGAAGGGCAGGCCCAGCACCTTGGGGTGGTGGCGCAGCTGCCAGAAATCGGCCTTGTTGCCCGCCAGACGGGTGCAGTGGATCCGGCTCTGCTGGCCCGCGCCCACCCCGATGGTCTGGCCGCCCTGCACATAGCAGACGCTGTTGCTCTGGGTGTACTTGAGGGTGATGAGCGCCAGCACGAGGTCCCGCTTTTGGGGATCGGTGAGGGTCTTGTTTTTCGTGACGAGGTTTGTCAGCATGCTGTCGGCGGTGATGGCGAGGTCGTTGCGGCCCTGCTCGAAGGTGATGCCGAACACCTGCTTATGCTCGATGGGGGCGGGCTGGTAGGCGGGGTCGATCGAGACGATATTGTAGTTGCCCTTTTTCTTGGTTTTGAGGATGGCCAGCGCCTCGGGCGCGTAGCCGGGCGCGATGATGCCGTCCGACACCTCGTGCTGGATGACGCGGGCGGTGGATTCGTCGCACTCATCCGAGAGGGCGATCCAGTCCCCAAAGCTGGACATCCGGTCGGCCCCGCGGGCGCGGGCGTAGGCGCAGGCGAGGGGGCTCAGGCTCATTCCGGCGGGGATGTGGTACATTTTGCGCAGGGTATCGTCGAGCGGCAGGCCCAGCGCGGCCCCGGCGGGGCTGACGTGCTTGAACGACGCCGCGGCAGGCAGGCCGAGCGCGGCCTTGGCCTCCTTGACCAGCTGCCAGGAGTTGAGCGCGTCCAGCAGGTTGATATAGCCGGGGCGGCCGTTTTCCACCGTGATGGGCAGCTCGCCCGTCTCGGCAAACACCCGCGCGGGCTTCTGGTTGGGGTTGCAGCCGTATTTCAGTTCGAGTTCTTTCATCCCTGTACCTCCTGCCATTTGTTGCGCAGCACCGTCTCGGCCTGCCTGGTGGCGAGGTCGAGGTACTGCACATAGAGCGAAATCTTGTTGTCGGCATCAAGCGCCTCCCAGAGATCGGCGGCAAGCGCGGCGGCGTCGGGGGCGGCGAGGGCCACCCGCACCGGCTCGCCCTCAAACGAGGGCAGGGGGCTGCCGTCGCCCTGGTAGGTGTGGATGAAGTGGCCGGTGCCGGGCTGGGGGGTGTCGTACTCGTAGAAGTAGCGGCAGCAGCAGGCGGGGTCGCCGTCGAGGCTCTTCAAAATCGAGAGGTTATAGCTGCCGTCGGGCTTGACAAGCCCCGAGATGCGGGGGGTGTAGTTGGGCGCGTCCGGCTCGAAGGTGCGGGAGAGCAGGGCGTGGCGGTAGCACTTGCCCTGTAAGAGAAAGTCGCGGATGGTGTCGGTCTGGTCGCCGTTGGTGACGATGATGGGGCCGTTTTCCATCGCGCGGACGGGGTGGTAGATGATGAGGCTGGGGTCGGTGACCTTCGATTCGTCAAAGGCGCGGGTGCGGATGCCGTCCGGGGTGCGCTCAAACACGCGGTTGCGGCTGTTTTCGCTGCGGCCCATGATGAAGTAGGCGATAATCGCCTTGGCGCCGTCCGCCGAGCGGCCGAGCAGGATGCCGCGGCCGGGATAGGGGTTCGCGCGCAGCAGCGCGGTGATGTCTGCGGTTTGCATGGAAGGTGGCCTCCTTTTGTGGTGGTGGGCCGCCGGGGAGGCGGCAGATGTGGTTGTTGATGTGGGGGCGCACGGCCGAAAAGGCCCGCATTTGGCCGATAAGGGGATGAACTTGCCGGGGGTTGATGGCGTGGATGGGCCCGGAATCGTAATGAAAATGCTCAGAGCGTATTGGGGCCGATATGGGGGACGAGTCCCCCATACCCCCACCACACAGCGTACCAGAACGCACCCGGCCTTGCCGGACGCAGCCGCTTCCGGCGACGGTCGCGAGCGAAGCAAGCGGCCCCCCGCACCCACCCTGCCAAGACCGACCGAGACCGTTTGCGGCGCTGCGCGAGGGCGAGCGAACAGCGAGCATGAAAGAACCGGCGATTACGGAGCGGAGCCAAAGAGCCCGCGTGACGGTTCATCAGCCGCTGCACGTAAGCATCCCCCCGCAAGGGGGGTGCGAACCATGGCGCTCCGCGCAGTGACCTCGTCTCCGTTTAGGGGTCCGGGGGAATCGGAACCCCCGGCGTTCTTTTGCTACTTTTCTTGACGTCAAGAAAAGTAGGACCCCCCGGCTGCCAGCCGGACATGGCGAAAACCCCACTTTTCCGCAACCACCAGACGTTCCTACCGCCTTCCGGCGCGCCGCTTACCCCCGCCCTGCGGCGATGCGCGCGGCGACGATCTCGACCGCGCGGGGGAGCAGCTGCCACTCGGCGCGCTCCATCACACGCTGCTGCAACAGTTCGGGGGTGTCGCCCGCGCGCACCTCTACCGCCTTTTGCAGCAGGATCTCGCCGCCGTCGCACTCCTCGTTGACATAGTGTACCGTTGCGCCGGTCACCTTGACCCCCTTGGCCAGCGCCGCCTCGTGCACCTTCAGCCCGTACATCCCCGGCCCGCAAAAGCTCGGGATCAGGCTGGGGTGCACGTTGAGCATCCGCTCGGGGTAGGCCTTGACCACCTTTTTGCCCAGGATGCACAAAAAGCCCGCCAGCACCACCATGTCGATCTGCTTTTTCTTGAGCAGCCGCAGCAGCGCCGCGTCAAACTTTTCGCCGTCCTCGTATTTGCTGCGGTCAAGCACCGCCGTCTCGACCCCGCAGGCCGCGGCGCGCTCGAGCGCCTTCACCCCCGGCTTGCTCGAGACCACCAGCGCGATCTGCCCGTGCGGGATGCCGCCCGCGCGCGCGGTGTCCAGGATCGCCTGCAGGTTGGTGCCGCCGCCCGAGACCAGCACCGCTACCCGGCACTGCTTCTGCCCCTCGGCCGCGGCGGGCAGAAAGTCCTGCCGGTCCGCCCGCTCGGTTTGGGTCTTGACCGACCCCTGCCCTGTCCTCAGCACAGGATGACCCCCTCTCCAGCCGTGATCTCGCCCAAAAGATAGGCGTCCTCGCCGCTTGCGCGCAGAAGTTCCAGCGCCCGCGCGGCGTGCTCGGGGGCGGTGATGAGCACCATGCCCACCCCCATGTTAAAGGTGTTGTACATATCCCGCTCGGGGATGCCGCCCGCCTTTTGCAGCAGCGCAAAGAGCGGCGGGGTGCGCACCGCGGCGGTTTCGATGCGGGCCGCGCAGCCCTTTTTGAGGCAGCGGGGGATGTTCTCGTAAAAGCCGCCGCCGGTGATGTGGCTGACCCCCTTGACCGGCAGCTCGTTCATCACCGCCAGCACCGGCTTGACGTAGATCTTGGTGGGCGCTAACAGCGCCTCGCCGAGGGTGCAGCCGAGCTCGGCCTCCGGCCGGGCCAGCACCTCGGGGTGCGCGTCGATGCCAAAGGCGCGGCGCACCAGCGAGAAGCCGTTCGAGTGTACCCCGCTCGAGGGCAGGGCGATCAGCGCGTCGCCGGGGGCCATCGCCTCGTTGCTCA
>DKVN01000111.1:0-2188 GCA_002491225.1 Faecalibacterium sp. UBA7177 | reverse complement strand
GGGTAAAAGCCGGGCATCTCGGCCGTCTCGCCGCCCACCAGGGCGCAGCCCGCCTGCACGCAGCCCTCGGCCACCCCCGCCACCAGCGCGGCGATCCGCTCCGGGACATTTTTGCCGCAGGCGATGTAATCGAGGAAGATCAGCGGCTTTGCCCCGGCGCAGAGCACGTCGTTGACGCACATGGCCACGCAGTCGATGCCCACCGTGTCGTGCTTGTCCATCGCGAAGGCAAGCTTCAGCTTGGTGCCCACCCCGTCGGTGCCGGACACCAGCACCGGGTGGGGCATCTCGGTGCAGTCCAGCTCGAACAGCCCGCCAAAGCCGCCCAGCCCCCCCAGCACCCCGGGGATCACCGTGCGGGCCACATGCTGCTTCATCAGCTCGACCGCGCGGTACCCGGCGGTGATGTCCACCCCGGCGGCGGCGTAGCTGGCCGAAAAGCTCTTTTCCATCAGGCGTTGCCCTCCTGTTTCGTTGTTGTTCGCGCGCCTCCGGGGCCGTTTTGCCTCAGCTCTCGGAGAAGCGCTTTTCAAACTTGCTCTTTTCGCTGATTTTCGGCGGCGGCACCGGGTATTCGCCCGAGAAGCAGCCGGTGCAGAACTCAAGCTTGCAGCCCTCGGCGATCTGCTTGACCCCCTCGACGCTCAAAAAGCCGAGGCTGTCCACCCCGAGCATCTCCTCCATCTCGGGGATGGTGTGGTTGGCCGCGATCAGCTTATCCCGGCTGTCGATGTCGGTGCCGAAGTAGCAGGGGTAGAGGAACATCGGGGCCGAGGAGAGGAAGTGCACCTCGGCCGCCCCGGCCTCCCGCAGCAGCTGGACGATCTGTCTGGAGGTGGTGCCCCGCACGATCGAGTCGTCCACCAGCACCACCCGCTTGCCCGCGACGGTATCCGAGATGGGGTTGAGCTTGATGCGCACCGTGTTCTCGCGCAGCTTCTGATCCGGCTGGATAAAGGTGCGGCCAATGTACTTGTTTTTGAGCAGGCCGATGCCGTAGGGGATGCCGCTTTGCTGCGAGTAGCCCAGCGCCGCGTCAAGGCCCGAGTCCGGCACGCCGATGACGACATCCGCCTCGATGGGGTGCTCCTTGGCCAGCAGCTTGCCCGCGTTGCGGCGGGCCCGGTGCACCGACGCGCCGTCCAGCACCGAGTCCGGCCGGGCGAAGTAGACGTACTCAAAGACGCAAAGCCCGCTCTTGCCGCCGCAGTGGCTGCGCAGGCTGCGGCAGCCGTTTTCGTCAAACACGACCACCTCGCCGGGCTCGACGTCCCGCACGAACTGGCCGCCCGCCGCCGTGATGGCGCAGCTCTCACTGGCGATGATGTCGCTGTCCCCCAGCTTGCCGATGCATAAGGGGTGGAAGCCGTGGGGGTCGCGCACCGCGATCAGCTTGCGGGCGCTCATCACAACGAGGCTGTACGCCCCGGCGAGGGTGTCCATCGCGCGCTCGACCGCCGCCTCGATGGACGGGGCGGTCAGCCGCTCGCGGGTGATGGCGTAGGCGATCACCTCGGTGTCGCTGGTCGAGTGGAAGATGCCGCCCGCCAGCTCGTACTCGCGGCGCAGCTCGGCCGAGTTGGTCAGGTTGCCGTTGTGGGCCAGGGCCATGTTGCCCTTGATGTGCCGGATGACGAACGGCTGCGCGTTGGCCCGCACCGGGGTGCCGGTGGTGGCGTACCGCACATGCCCGATGCACATGTTGCCGCGCGGGATGCCCGCCATCACCTGCGGGGTGAACACCTCGTTCACCAGCCCGAGGTCCCGCCGCTTGATGATGACACCGTCGTCGTTGACCGCCATGCCGCAGCTCTCCTGCCCGCGGTGCTGCAGCGCGTACAGGCCGTAGTAGGTGGCGGCCACCACGTCCTGCCCGGCGCCGCGCCGGTAGATGCCAAAGACCCCGCACTCCTCGTGGGGTTTGTCGCTGGATACAGACTGCATAGACTGCATAGATGCTGCTCCCTCTCGATTTTTGGTTTTGGGTGGGTGGTTGGATGCCATTCGTCCGGGCGGGGGATATTCCCCGCGCGGGCGGCGGCTTTGGGCGCTGTCTCAGCCCAACTCAGCCCAGCAGGCGGCGCATGACCTCCTGATAGGCGTCCTCCTCGCCGCCGAGATCCCGGCGGAAGAGGTCTTTATCCAGATGCGCGTTGGTTTTCGCGTCCCAGAAGCGGCAGGTGTCCGG
>DKVN01000142.1:1857-15855 GCA_002491225.1 Faecalibacterium sp. UBA7177 | reverse complement strand
CCATGAAGACCGCCCGCCCCTATCCCGCCTATACCGTCACCAAAAAGGCCGAGGCCAGCATCCTGGCCGGGCACCCCTGGGTGTATGCCGACGAGATCACCGTCGCGCCCGACCCCTTGCCCGAAAACGGCGGGGTGGCGGACGTGCTCAGCAGCAAGGGGCGGTACCTCGGCAGCGGGTTCGTCAGCCAGGCCAGCAAGATCCGGGTGCGCATCTTCAGCCGCAACGCCAATGACCGGTTCGACCGCGCCTTCTGGCAGCGGCGGCTGGCCTATGCCTGGGCCTACCGCAAGGCGGTGCTGGCCCCGCAGGATCTCGCCGCCTGCCGCCTGATCCACGGCGAGGCGGATCAGTTTCCCGGCCTCACGGTCGACCGGTTCGGCCCGGTGCTGGTGGCGCAGGTACTCTCGGCGGGTATGGAGTCCATCCACGCCTGGCTGCTGCCCGCGCTGGCCGAGCTTCTGCGGGCGGATGGCCAGCAGATCGAGGGCATCTACCTGCGCAACGATGTGCCGTTGCGGGAGAAGGAGGGCCTTGCGCAGGGCAAGGGCTGGCTGGCCGGGTGGCCGGGCGCGGGCGCGCTCGCCGCGGCTTCGGATGCGGCTGGCGAGGCAGGGGAGCGCACCGCGCCCGCTGCCGCGCCGCGCCCCACCCGCACCCGCATCACTGAGAACGGGGTGCAGTACGAGGTGGATCTTGAAAACGGCCAGAAGACCGGCTTTTTCCTCGACCAAAAGTACAACCGCCGGGCGGTGGCGGCCCTGGCCCGCGGCCGCACCGTGCTGGATTGCTTCACCCACACCGGCAGCTTCGCCCTCAACGCGGCGATGGGGGGCGCGGCGCATGTCACCGCGGTGGACGTGAGCGCCGCCGCCCTCGAGACCGCCCGCGCCAACGCCGCCCTCAACGGCCTTGCGGGCAGGATGGAGTTCCGCTGCGCCGATGTCTTCGACCTGCTGCCCGCGCTGGAGGCGGAGGGCGGCAGCCCCTACGACCTCATCATCCTCGACCCGCCCGCCTTTGCCAAGGCGCGGGACGTCTCGGCCGCCGCTCTGCGCGGCTACAAGGAGATCAACTACCGGGCCATGCGGCTGCTGCCGCGGGGCGGGTATCTGGTCAGCGCCAGCTGCACCCACTTTGTCACCGAGCCGATGTTCGCCGGGATGCTGCGGGCCGCGGCCGCCGACGCCCACCGCCAGCTGCGCCAGATCGAGCAGCGCGGCGCCGCCCCCGACCACCCGATCCTCTGGGGCGTGCCCGAAACCGCCTACCTCAAGTGCTTTTTGTTCCAGGTGATCTGACAGGCAGCCAGCAACTTCCGGCAAAAGGGCGAATGGGCATTCGGTGCGCCCCCCGCGGCCCGGCACAGTTTTTGGTGCAAAAGGGCGTGGAATTTTGGCGGTTTGCCCATTGACCCGGCCCGGCAAAGTACCTATAATCAATACCAGCTACAGCAAAGACGCTGCGGGTGTTCACGAAACGGCCCACAGCGCCTTTTTTGGTTCCTGCCGGGCGGCACGCGCCCCCGTGTTTTTTCGTAAAAAAGGAGTGGGAAGTTATGGCAGCAAACGTGATGGAGATCTTCGGCAGCATGGTCTTTAACGAGCATGTGATGAAGGAGCGCCTGCCCAGCGTCACCTACAAAAGCATCAAGGCGACGCTGGAAAAGGGCCAGCCGCTCGACATCGAGGTGGCCAACGTGGTGGCCAGCGTGATGAAGCGCTGGGCGATGGAAAAGGGCGCCACCCACTACACCCACTGGTTCCAGCCGCTGACCGGCACCACCAGCGAAAAGCACGACGGCTTTGTCAGCCCCATGCGGGACGGCACCGCCATCATGGAGTTTTCCGGCAAGGAGCTGGTGCGCGGCGAGCCGGACGCCTCCTCCTTCCCCTCGGGCGGGCTGCGGGCCACCGCCGAGGCCCGCGGCTACACCGCGTGGGACCCCACCAGCTACGCCTTTGTCAAGGACGATGTGCTCTGCATCCCCACCGCCTTTTGCAGCTACACCGGCGAGGCGCTGGACAAAAAAACCCCCCTGCTGCGCAGCATGAACGCGCTGTCCAAGCAGGCCTGCCGCATCCTCGCGCTGTTTGGCAAACAGGTCGAGCACGTCTCGACCACCGTCGGCCCCGAGCAGGAGTATTTCCTCATCAAAAAGGAGGACTACGAGGCCCGGCAGGACCTCATCCTCACCGGCCGCACCCTCTTTGGGGCCGCCCCCGCCAAGGGGCAGGAACTGGAGGAGCATTACTTCGGCACCCTGCGTCCGGTGGTCAGTGCCTACATGAAGGAGCTGGACGAGGAGCTCTGGAAGCTGGGGG
Organism: Faecalibacterium sp. UBA7177; assembly: GCA_002491225.1. Taxonomy (GTDB): domain Bacteria; phylum Bacillota; class Clostridia; order Oscillospirales; family Ruminococcaceae; genus UBA7177. The sequence goes on along the minus strand of DKVN01000142.1, from coordinate 13,531 downwards.
TCGCGGCCAAGACCAAGCACAACGAGGTGGCCCCCGCCCAGCACGAGCTGGCCCCCCTCTACGCCACCGCCAACATCGCGGTGGACGACAACCTCCTCACGATGGAGCTGATGAAAAAGGTGGCCGAAAAGCACGGCCTTGTCTGCCTTTTGCACGAAAAGCCGTTCGACGGGGTCAACGGCAGCGGCAAGCACAACAACTGGAGCATGAGCGCCCCGGGCATGAACCTGCTCGACCCCGGCGAGAGCCCGCGGGACAACCTGCAGTTCCTGCTCTTTCTGGCGGCCGTGATCAAGGCGGTGGACGAGTACCAGGATCTGCTGCGCATCACGGTGGCCGGCCCCGGCAACGACCACCGGCTGGGGGCCAACGAGGCCCCGCCCGCCATCATCTCGATCTTTGTGGGCGAGGAGCTCGAGGCGGTGATCGACGCCATCGCGTCGGACAGCGAGTACACCGCCCCCGCCCGGCTCAAGATGGACCTCGGGGTGGACGTGCTGCCCAAGTTCGGCAAGGACAACACCGACCGCAACCGCACCAGCCCCTTCGCCTTTACCGGCAACAAGTTCGAGTTCCGGATGCCCGGCTCCTCGATGAACATCGCCGACGCCAACACGGTGCTGAACACCGCCGTCGCCAAGGAGCTCAAGGGCTACGCCGACGAGCTGGAGCGGGCCGAAAACTTCGACGAGGCGGTCATCAAGCTGGTCAAGCGCACCATCCGGGACCACAAGCGGGTGATCTTCAACGGCAACGGCTACAGCGCCGAGTGGGAGGCCGAGGCCGCAAAGCGGGGCCTTTACAACCTGCGCAGCACCCCGGACGCCCTGCCCCACCTGATGGACGAGAAAAACATCCGCCTCTTTGAGGATTTTGGCGTTTTGAGCAAGACCGAGCTGCACAGCCGCTACGAGGTGGAGCTCGAGCACTACGCCAAGGTGCTGCACATCGAGGCACTGACCATGCTGGACATGGCCCGCCGCCAGCTGATCCCGGCGGCGGCCGGCTACATGAGCGAGATCGCGGGCGCGGCCGCGGCCAAGCAGGCGGTGGTGGCGGGCATCTCCTGCCGGGCCGAAACCAAAATTCTCACCGCCCTCTCGGCCCAGACCGACGCGATGAGCGACGCGGTGGAGCAGCTGGAGGCCGCGGTGGGCAAGGCCGAGGCGATGGCCGACAGCCTTGACGAGGCCCGCTGCTACCACGACGAGGTGCTGCCCGCGATGGCCGCCCTGCGCACTGCCGCCGACGCGGCCGAGGTGCTCTGCGGCGAGGACTGGTGGCCGCTGCCCAGCTACTCCCGGATGCTCTTTTATGTGGAGTGAGGGCTTTTTCCAAACACATTTGCGCGGCGCTGCGCGCCCCCTGAGCCTGACCGGCATCCCCGGCGTCCCCTGATGGACACGCCGGGGATTTTTGTTTTGACCGGGCCGCCGCAAAGGAAACGGTCTCTTGTTTTTTGCCGACAGGTGTGTCATACTGTAAATAGGCCGTATCACCGTCCGGTTGGCGGCCATAGGATCCCAAAAGGGGGGGGCGGGGCCTGTGTTTTGCAAATACTGCGGCAATGAACTGCCCAAACATGCAAAATTCTGCGCCTGCTGCGGCGCGCGGGTGAGCGTTTCCGCCAAACGCAGCGGCAGAAAAGCCGGCCCGGCGGCGCTTGCCCTGGCCGGTGTGCTGGCGATCGCCCTGATCGGCCTGGCGGCCCTGGCGGTTTGGCAGGATGCGGGCCCCTCGGGCGGTGCGCCCGCGTATGTCTACATCACCGGGTACGGCGAGATGATGTACATGGCCGACTGCAGGGAAAGCACCCGACCCGTCCGCCTCGCCAGTGAGCTCAACACCGACGGGCTGTGGGTGCAGTTTTCTCCCGACGGAAAAACGGTGTACTATACTGATGGGGAGCTCAACCTCTGCGCCGCTTCGTCGCGTGAACTCCAATGGGGCGGCGAGCCGGTGCGCATCGCCGAAGAGGTGGACTCTTTTGAGGTTCTGGCGGATGGCCGGATCCTCTATGCGGCGTACAGCAGCAGCGGCAGCCTGGATCTGTTTGTGGCGGGCGAAGAGGATGCCTTCTGCCTGGCCCACGGCTGCGACGAATACCAGATCAGCGAGGACCAGGAGACCCTCTTTTATACCGCGCTGGACGAAACCGACCTTACCGAGACGCTGTACCGGATGCCCATCGCCGGGGATGCGACGGGGGAGGTGCTGCTGAAAGGCGCTTCGGTCATCTACAGCGATTGGGACGCCGAAACCCTTGTCTACGGCGTGGAAGCGCGCGGCGGTCACGATGAGGACGACCGCAATACCCTTGCCATCTGCGCCTGCGCCCCCGGCGGCGGGGAGACCGTGCTGGTCAGGGACGTCTGCTTCATCATGCTGCTCCCGGAAAAGGCGGGCGAGGTGGATTTCTACTATTATATTGAGAGCAGGACCGAGCACACCCTGTACGACTATGTGACCGACGCCAAACGGGAGCAGGACGCCGCCATTTTGGAGCGGGAGCCGCCCGCGGACTCCTCCCCGGGCGCGCTTGTGGCCTGGCAGGAGGCGCGGGCCTGGCAGCAGGCCAGCGAACGGGAGACGCTCCGCCAGATGCTGATGGATACCCCGCGCAGCCAGACGGTCTACGACATCTATCACTATACCGGCGAAGCGGAAAGCGGCCCCATTCTCACCGGGGTCCGGCTCAGCACCGGCGCAGCCTCCCAAAAGGACGGTCTCTTCCTCTACGCGCAGGAAAACGCGGAATGCCCGAAACTGATGGATCTGGCCGATCTGGACGACATGAGCGAGCTTTACACCCTGCTGGAGGTCGAGCGGGACAAAAACGACGGCGGCTGGCGGCTGATCCTCGGCGACCGGGAGGCCGAGATCGACCTCGAGGGGGTCACCAGCATCCCCTATCTTGCCGTGCTCAACGGCGAAGAGGTCGTGCTCGAACTCGACCGGGGGGACGAGCGGATCCTTGCAAGCTATGCCATCGAGGAAGACACCCTCCGCCTGAACGCCGTCATCGCCGAGGGCAGTTTTTCCATGCCGTATCCCGCCAGCGTTTCGGGCCGGGATGCGCTGTACCTGTTTACCGGGACCAAACAGGACGGCTATGGCCTCGAGCGGGGCGCGTTCTGCCTTTATCAGGACGGCAGGCTGGAGACGGTCGTCAGCGGAGCCTATGAGGTGCTGACCCTTGAAAACGGCGAAACCTACGCGGTGACCGACACCAACCTCTGGACCAACGATGTGGATCTGGTGCAGGTAACGGATGGAGAACCCTCTGCCATCGCAAACGGCGTCCTGCGCCCGAGCCTGCGCTTTTTGGGGGACGGCCGGCTTCTGTACATCAGGAGAGGCGACCTCTATCTGTGGGATGGCAAAAAGGAACGCCAGATCGCCAAGGGTGTGGCGGACATCTGGCCCAGCGCCGGAAAGGCATATACGGCGTATATTGCATAGCAGCGCATCACAGCGCCAAACCGGCAATTTTTCGCGCGGCCGCGCGCCGCGGCACAAAACAGGGGAGAGAGGGGAAGGGGCGGTGGCCGGGATGTTCGAGGCGCGGGGGCTGTGCAAAAGCTACGGCGGCAGGCAGGTGCTCGGCCCTGTCAGCTTTGTGCTGCCGGGCGGGCAGTGCCTGGGCCTTGCGGGCAGCAACGGCTCGGGCAAATCCACCCTGCTGCGGCTGCTGGCACAGGTCGAGCGGCCGGACAGCGGCGAGGTACTGTACGAGGGCCGCAGCGTACTGGGAAACCGGCGGTTTCTGCGCCGCACCCTCGGGTATGTGCCCCAAACCGCCGAGCTGATGCCGGAGCTGACGGTGAGCCGCCAGCTGACCCTCTGGCAGCGCGCCTGCGGCCTTGCGGGGCCGCCGCCCGCCGATCTTCTGGCGCTGCTGGGGCTGGAGGAGCTGCTGCACAGGCCGATCCGCTCGCTGTCCGGCGGGACGGCCCAGCGGGTGAGCATCGCGCTGGCGCTGCTGGCGCGGCCGAAGATCCTGTTGATGGACGAGGCCACCGCCGGGCTGGACGCGGACTATGTGCCCCGGCTGCTCGGTTGGCTGGAGGATTTTCTGGCATCGGGAGGCAGCCTTGTCTGGTGCAGCCACCAACAGGAGGAGCTGAACCGGCTGTGCGGGGCCGTGCTGCGTTTGCAGGACGGACGGCTGCAGGACCCGGACAAAAGAGACCCGGCCGCCGAGCGTTTGTAAAAAAAGCGGAACAGCGCGGATATCTGCGCGGCGCCGCATGGAATGGGAAAGGAGAAATGGATCATGTTCTGCCCCAACTGTGGAAGAGAGCTTGACGAGGACGCAAGATTCTGCCCCTATTGCGGGGAGATGATCGTCAGGGAGCCGGACCCGGCCGCCGAGCCCGCGGCCGCGCCGGAGCCCGCGCCCGCTGCGGAACCCGCGCCCGCTGCGGAACCCGTGACCGCCGCGCCTGCGGCCGAGCTCACACCTGCGGCCACACCCGCCGCGCCCGCACCCGCCGCGGAACCCGCGCCCGTGGCGGAGCCCACGCCCCCATCCGCCGCGCCCGCCCCCGCTGCAGAACCCGCCCCCGCCCCCGCGCTCGCCGACACCTTCGCGCCCGCGCCCGGAGAAGGAGCTGCGCCCGCCTTTGCCCCCGCGCCCGCGCCCGAGCGCAAAAAGCCCCGCGGCAGCAGGGTGATCCTCGGTGCGGCCGCGGCGGTGGTGCTGCTGGTGGTGCTGGCCGTTGTGGCGGCCTGCGCTTTTTTCCTCTCGCCCAGGCGTCAGCTGGAACGGGCAATCGCCAAAAGCGCGGCCGCCTACGCCGCGGCCGGCAAAAATCTCGGCCTGTCCGAACTGTCCGGCCTGGCCGAAACCGACCCGGCCAGCAGGCGGTTCAGCCTGGTGCTGAACCATATCGAGCCGGGAGAGGCGGCCTACTACGACCTGTCCGCCCTGCAGGGCTTTGGGATCAGCGCGCAGGCCGATACCGATCGTCAGGGACAAAAAATCGACGCCAGCTCGAAAATTTTCTGGAACGAGCTCGACCTGCTGACCCTGAACCTCCAGGCGGACGGCAACGATCTCTACCTTTCCTCCCCCGAGTGGACTAAGGGTGCTGTCTATGGCCTCAACACCGAGACCCTCGGCGCGGATCTGGACCGATTGGGCCTGAACACCGGGGAGGCCGACCTCAGCCAGATCAGCTTCGATCTGTTTGATCTGAAGGAGAGCGCCGGGCCCGACGAGCGGCAGCAAAAGGAGCTGCGGGATACCGCCGCGGCCGCCGCAAAGCGGCTGCTGGACGCGGTCGAGGTGGAAAAGGGCGGCAAAACGAGCATGCGGGTCAACGACCAGACCCTCAGCGCCGCCGTTTACCATGTCCTCATCCCCGAGGACGCCCTGCAGGACTATCTTGACACCCTGCTGGACCTCGCGCAGCCCCTTGACCAGAATGCCGAAGCCCGGCGGATGCTGGCCGCCATGGGGCTGGATGAGGAGAGCGTCGACAGCATCCTGCCCGGGCTGGACACCGAAGCGAGATACGACAAGGCGGCCCGGACCCTGCAGGAGGCGGTGGAAGCGCTGGGAGACCTGAAGCTGACCGTCGCGGTGAGCGGCGGGCGGGTGTGCGCGGTGGAGTACGCCGGCCGGGTCGGGGAGAGCGAGGCGGAGGTCGGGCTTTACCTCGGCGGCGGCAAAAACTATGTGGACGATCTGAGCCTCGAGGTCACGGTGGACGGCGAGACCTTCTCGCTCGATTCCACCGGCAGCCACACCGGCCGGGACGGCGTTTTTACCGACAAAACCAGCATCCAGGCGGGCCAGGACAAGCTGGCCTTTGAGCTGCGCTACGAGCCCGGCGCCTCCGGCAACAACCTGCGCTGGGAGGGGATGCAGGCGGGCAGCGTCGTCTCGATGAGCATCGAGGGGCGGCTTGCCGTCAGCAGGGATACGCTGGATCTTGCGCTGGAGGAGATCTCGTACAGGCTCGGGGGCGACCCGTACATCTCGGCGGGGCTTGTGTACTATCAGGGCCCCTGCGAAAAGGTCGAACCATCCGTATCCTCCCCCCGGATGCTGGCCGGGATGGATGAGGAGGAGTTGGAGGCTCTGTTCGAGAAGCTTTCCGACAACACCGATGAGTGGGCCTACAGCCTCATGATGAGCCTGTATGAGCCCGCCGGTCTGCTCTGAGTTTGTTTGATGGACACCATCCGTTTTTTCAAAATCTGTGTGCGCCTTGGGTGGGGCAGGCTCCGCCGACAATGCTGGCTGCTGGCGGGGCTTGCCCTGCTCTGCCTTTTGCTGCCGCTCGCAGCGGGGCGGGCGGCCGGGCAGCTGCTGCGCCAGAAGGCGGCGGTCGGGCAGATTACCCTGGCCGTCGCCGCGCCCGCGGGGGATGAGACCGCCGCGCTGCTCGAACAGTATCTGGGCGGCATGGAGGACATCTCGCAATACTGCCGCATCGCGGCGATGGAGGAGCAGCAGGCCCTCGCCGCATTGGCGGACGGCTCGGTCACCGCGGTGCTGGCCCTGCCGGAGCGGTTTGTGCAGCGGGTCATGCAGGGCGAAAACCCGGACCTGCGGCTGATCGTTTCGGGCAGCCAGCCGCTCGAATCGCTGCTGCTGCTCTGGGTGGGGCAGGGGGCCGCGGACCTTCTGTCCGCCGTGCAGGGCGGGGTGTATGCCGTGCTGGACCTCTACGCGCAGAGCCCGCCCCCCGGCCTCAGCCGGGAGCAGGTGGTGCAGGGCATCAACCTGCGGTATCTGCTGCTCACCCTGAACCGGTCCGGCTTTTTCACCGAGGAGCTGGTCTCGGCCACCGGGCCGCTGCCCATCCTGCCGCACTACGCCCTCTCGCTGCTGGGCTATTTTGGCCTCGCGGCCGCCCCGGTGCTGATGCCCCTTTACACCGGCGGCTGGCTGGCCTTTCAGCGGCGGCTGCGCTGCGCGGGCCGGGGCTGCGGCGCGTCCTTTGCGGGCGGGGTCACGGTGGGGGCGCTGGCGCTGCTGGTGCTGCTGGCATCCGGCCTGCTGCCCTGCGCTTTGGGGCTGGGCGGCAAGGTCCGTCCGCTGGCTCTGGCCGCGGCCGCTCTGCTGATGGCGGCCTTCTGCTCGCTGTTTGCCGCCCTGTGCTGTCTTGCCGCCCAAAGCGCGGCGGGCTGCGGCGCGGTGGCCTTTGGGCTCTCGCTTGCCGGGCTGCTTTTGGCGGGCGGCGTCATCCCGCCCGCGCTGCTGCCCAGCGGGGCGCGGCGGCTCGCTGCCCTCTCACCCGTCACCTGGCTGCGGCAGCTGGCCGCCTGGCCGATGGGCTATCCCATCCCGGCGGGCAGCTGGGCCTGCCTCGCCCTCTCGGCGGCGGGCATGGCGGCGGCCGGATTTGCCCTTTACCGAAAACGGGCGGATCGGGAGGGGACAGCGCCATGAAATTTTTTGCGGAATCGCTCAAAACCATGCTCGCCACCCGCTGGCGGGGCTGGCTGCTGGTGCTGCTGGCCCCGCTGCTGCTCCTCTGCGCCCGCCGGGCGCTGCCGGCGGAGGACACCGCCGCCCCGGTGCAGGTGGGGGTGGTGCTGCCCGCGCAGGGCGGGCGGGCCTTCTGGGCCCGGCTCGAGGCGCGCGGCGGCGGCGCGGCCGGTTTTTGCCTTGCGGAAGAGGAAGAGGCGCGGCGGCAGGTGGCCTCCGGCCGGTGGGACTGTGCCCTGCTGCTGCCCGCTGATTTCGACGAGCGGCTGGCCCGCCGGGACACCGCCCGGCTCATCACCCTGCTCGTCAGCCCCGGCTCCACCGCCTACCCGATGGTGCGGGAGACGGCGGCGGCCTGCCTGGTCGAGCTGGTCAGCCCCGGCGTGGCCGAGGGCTACCTGCTGAGCAGCGGCATCGCGGACAGAGACACGGTCGCGGCCATGCGCCCCCGGCTGCGCGAGACGCTGGGCGAGGCCGAGCGGGTGCAGGTAACGATGCAAACGCTGGATGGCCGCCCTCTGAGCGCCCCGGAGCTCGCGGCGGACGGCATGGAAAACCTGCTCACCGGGCTGCTGGCCATCCTGCTGCTGGTGTACGCCCTCTTTGCCGCCATCGACCTCGGCCGCTGGCTCGACACCCCCTTCGCCCGGCGGCTGCTGCCGCTGCGGGGCCCGCTGATCCTGCTGCTGCCCCGGCTGGCCGGGGCGATGCTCCCGGCGCTGGGCGCGGGGCTGCTGGCACTGGGCGCGGCGGGCAGTGCCGGGCGGTGTTTGCTGCCGCTGCTGGCCTACCTGCTCTTTCTGGCCTCGCTGGCCCTCGCGCTGGCCCGCTGCCGGGCGCTGTGCAGTGCCCTGCCGGTGCTGATGCCCTTTGTCCCGGCGGCGGGGCTGCTGCTCTCGCCGGTGCTGGTGGATCTCTCGCCCTTCTTCCCCGCGCTCGCCCCCGTGATGCGCTGGGCTCCGGTCACCCTCTTTCTGCGGGGCTGCGCGGGCCGCTGGCAGGCCAGCCTCGCGCTCGCCGCCGCGGCCGCCGCGCTGCTGGGCCTTTTGTGCGCAGCCGCAGCCGGTAGAAAGCAAAAAAGCAACCATCGCTCAACGAATATTTTGATTGACAAGCCCCCGGCGGGGCCTTATAATAAAACCCGGTGAACAATGGCGTTCGCCGGAAGGCTGGGGGCATCTCCGGCCTTCCGGCGAACGCTTTTTTACTTGAAAATGGAAAAAAAGAGAAAACCCCGCGCCGCTAAAAGCGCCGCGGACGGGAGGGCGTGCCGATGAACAACAGCGAGCAGGAGATCCTCGCGTTTGTCGAGGAAAACGATGTCAAATTTGTCAAGCTGGCCTTTTGCGACCTGTTCGGAGTGCAAAAAAACGTCTCGCTGCTGGCCAGCGAGCTGCCCCGCGCCTTTTCGGAGGGCATCAGCTTTGACGGCAGCTCGGTGGATGGCTTTCTGCGGGTGGAGGAGAGCGACCTCGTCCTCTGGCCCGACCCCGCCACCGTCTGCATCCTGCCCTGGCGTCCGGCCGACGGCCGGGTGATGCGGATGTTCTGCGACATCCGGCTGCCCGGCGGCGAGCCCTTTGCGGGCAGCTGCCGGGATTACCTCAAGCGGGTGGCCGGGCGGTTTGCCGGGCTGGGCTTAAGCTGCAACGTCGGCTCGGAGTGCGAGTTCTACCTCTTCGAGGCGGACGAGCGGGGGGACGCCACCCACATCCCGATGGACCGGGCGGGCTATTTCGACGTTGCCCCGCTGGACCGGGGCGAAAACATCCGCCGCGAGATCTGCCTCACCCTCGAGGAGATGGGCCTCGCCCCCCGGCACAGCCACCACGAGCACGGCCCCGGGCAGAACGAGATAGACTTTTTATACGGCCCGGCCCTGACCGCGGCGGACGACCTGGTCACCTTCAAATCGGTGGTGCGGGCGGTGGCGGCCCGCAGCGGGCTGTTTGCCAGCTTTTTGCCCAAGCCCATCGCGGGCGAAAGCGGCAGCGGCCTGCACCTCAACATCAGCCTGCACCGCGCCGGGCAAAACCTCTTTGCCGCCCCGCTCGAGGCGGGCAATCCGGCCGCCAGCTTTTTGGCCGGGGTGCTGGCCCGTGCGCGGGAGCTGACCGTTTTTTTGAACCCCATCCCCAACAGCTACACCCGGTTTGGCTGCTGCGAGGCCCCCGGCTTTGTCAGCTGGAGCCGCCAGAACCGCAGCCAGCTGGTGCGCATCCCGGCCGCCGCGCCCGCCTCCTGCCGGATGGAGCTGCGCAGCCCCGACCCCGCCTGCAACCCCTACCTGGCCATCGGGCTGGTGCTGGCGGCCGGACTCGAGGGCATCGAGCAGGGGCTGGCGCTGGCTGCCCCGGTGGACAAAAACCTCTTTGTGCCGGGTGAGGCCGAAGGGCTCGACCCGCTGCCCCGCAGCCTCGCCGAGGCGCTGAAACTGGCGAAGAACAGCGACTTTTTGCGCCGCCAGTTGCCGCCCATCCTGCTCCAAAACTACCTCGCCGGGGTGCTGCGCCGCATCGAGGGGATGGCCGGCCAGCAGGCCGAGACCGAGCGGGAGCGCTACTTTTTGCTGACCTGAGCCGCAAAACCCCATAAAAAGCGAAACCCGGCCCCCGGCGGGGCCGGCTTGCAATGGCCCGAAAAGGAGGTGGCTGGATGGAACGGGTGCTCATTGTCAGCGCAAACAGCAGCGCCGGCCGCCAGCTAACCGCTGCCCTCACCGGGGCCGGGTGCGGCGGCGCGCGGCCTGCCTTTGCCGCAAGCGGGGCCGAGGCGCGGCGGCTGCTCACCGGGCAGAGCTTCGAGTTAGTGTTGATCAACACCCCCCTGCCGGACGAGTTCGGCAGCTCCTTAGCGCTGGACGCGGTGGACAAAACCACCGCCGGGGTGCTGCTGCTGGCGGGGGCCGAGGCCGCCGCGGCCCTCGGCGAAAGCTTAGGGCCCCACGGGGTGCTGGTGCTGGCCAAGCCCTTTTCATCGGGGCAGTTTGCGCAGGCAGTCCGGCTCTGCGCCGCCTGCAGCGCGCGGCTCGCGGGCCTCGCGCAGGAGAACCGCCGCCTGCAAAAAAAGGTCGCCCAGATCCGCCTGGTCAGCCAGGCCAAGTGCTGCCTTGTGCAGAACCGCGGCATGACCGAGGAGCAGGCCCACCGCTATATTGAGCAGCTGGCCATGGACACCCGCCGCCCCCGCGAGGAGGTCGCGCGGGAGCTGATCGGGCAGCTTTGAAAGCTCCGCGTCCCGGCTCCGGCGGCGCAGGCGGCGCATAAAATACGGTAAGATGCTAAAAAGACATAAAAGCGAGGGAGGAAGGCAGAGCATGGCAACACGGTATATTTTTGTCACCGGCGGGGTGGTGTCCGGCCTTGGCAAGGGCATCACGGCGGCCAGCCTGGGGCGGCTGCTCAAGGCCCGCGGCTGGAAGGTGGCGGCCCAAAAGCTGGACCCCTACATCAATGTCGACCCCGGCACCATGAGCCCCTATCAGCACGGCGAGGTGTTCGTCACCGAGGACGGCGCCGAGACCGACCTTGACCTCGGCCACTACGAGCGGTTCATCGACGAGGACCTCAACCAGTACTCCAACCTCACCACCGGCAAGGTCTACTGGACCGTGCTCAACAAAGAGCGGCAGGGCGCCTACCTCGGCCAGACGGTGCAGATCATCCCCCACATCACCGGCGAGATCAAGAGCTTTATCTACAACGTGGGGGCCAACACCGGCGCGGACATCGTCATCACCGAGATCGGCGGCACCACCGGCGACATCGAGAGCCAGCCCTTTTTAGAGGCCATCCGGCAGGTGGGCCTCGAGCAGGGCAAGCAAAACTGCCTCTACATCCACGTCACCCTCGTGCCCTACATCCGCGGCTCGAACGAGCACAAATCCAAGCCCACCCAGCACTCGGTCAAGGAGCTGCAGGGCATGGGCATCATGCCGGATATCATCGTGCTGCGGGCGGACGAGCCGATCGACCCCGAGGTCTGCCGCAAGATCAGCATGTTCTGCAATGTCAAGCCGGATTGCGTGATCCAGAACCTCACCCTGCCCACCCTCTACGAGTGCCCCATCATGCTTGAGAGCGCGGGCCTCGCCGAGGTGGCCTGCCGGGAGCTGGGCCTGCCCGCCCGCCAGCCCGACCTTGCCGGGTGGAAGGCGATGCTGGCCCGGATGGCCGGGCGCACCGGGCGCTGCACCATCGCGCTGGTGGGCAAGTATGTCCGGCTGCACGA
>DKVN01000142.1:0-1513 GCA_002491225.1 Faecalibacterium sp. UBA7177 | reverse complement strand
CGCTGGGTCGAGAGCGAGGAGCTGACCGGCCCGGACGCCGCCGCCCGCCTGCTTGCCGGGGCGGACGGGGTGATCATCCCCGGCGGCTTTGGCGACCGCGGCATCGAGGGCATGATCGTCGCCGCCCGCTATGCCCGCGAAAACGGCCTGCCCTGCTTTGGCATCTGCCTCGGCATGCAGGTACTGGTGATGGAGTACGCCCGCAGCCTGCTGGGTCTTTCGGACGCGAACAGCAGCGAGTTTGCGCCGGACAGCGCCCATAAGGTGATCGACCTCATGCCGGACCAGCAGGGCAACCTGCCCAAGGGCGGCACCATGCGGCTGGGCAGCTACCCCTGCGCGGTGGTACCCGGCACCCGGCTGCACGCCTGCTATGGCAAGGACAGAATTGCCGAGCGCCACCGCCACCGGTACGAGTTCAACAACGCCTACCGCGCGCCGCTGCAGGCCGCCGGGCTCACCCTCTCGGGCCTCTCGCCGGACGGGCGGCTGGTCGAGGCGGTCGAGCTGACCGTCCGGCCCTTCTACCTCGGGGTGCAGTTCCACCCCGAGTTCAAAAGCCGCCCCAACCGGGCGCACCCGCTCTTCCGCGCCTTCATCGCCGCCGCGCTGGCGGGGCAGGGGAAAAACGCCTGAGCGGCGTTCCACGCCGCAAAACCGCATAAAAAACCGGGCCGCCCCCAAGTGACACCTGCCGCTTTGTGCAGAAAAGTGTTGACAGGTAGATATGAAAATGATATCATGTCAATATCAAATCAAGGGGAGGCATCGGTCATGGAAGAAAAAATCCTTACCACCAAAAAGAACGGCATGAAGCTGCTGTTAGGGGAGCTGGTCTTTTACATCCTCGCCCTCGCGCTGCTGGTCGTGGGCATCTCGGTGGCGTCCAACAGCCCGTCCACCTCGTCCGCGATCGGCGCCGAGGTGGTCATCGGTGTGGCTGTCGTCCTGCTCTGCCTTGGCTGGATCCCGCTCTGCGGGCTCAAGGTATTAAAGCCCCAGGAGGCGCTGGTGCTCACCCTCTTTGGCGAGTATGTCGGCACCCTGCGCGGGCCGGGCTTTTACGCGGTCAACCCGTTCTGCACCGCGGTCAACCCCGCGGCGGGCACCAAACTCGCCCAGAGCGGCGATGTGCGCGGCCAGCGCGGCGCTTCCGGGCAGGAGTCCGAGGCCGCCGCCGCGGCCAGCGCGATGATGGGCAAGCGCATCTCGCTCAAAAACATGACCCTCAACAACGGCCGCCAGAAGATCAACGACTGCCTGGGCAACCCGGTCGAGATCGCCATCGCGGTGATCTGGCGGGTCACCGACACGGCCAAGGCGGCCTTTAATGTCGATAACTACAAGGAGTATCTCTCGCTGCAGTGCGACAGCGCCCTGCGCAACATCGTGCGGCTCTACCCCTACGACGTGGCCCCCAACGTGGACACCACCGGGGACGGCCAGGCGGACGAGGGCAGTCTCCGGGGCTCCAGCGAGACGGTGGCCGAGCGCATCCGCAATGAAATTCAGA
>DKVN01000040.1 GCA_002491225.1 Faecalibacterium sp. UBA7177 | reverse complement strand
TCGAATCCTTCTGCCCCTGCCACAAAAAGACACGTTAAATCGCTATTTTATGGTGATTTTGCGTGTCTTTTCTTTTGCAAGGTATTGCTAATTTCCCGCAAAAAATCGCTCCAACCTTGGCCTCATATAGTCAAAAAATTAATTGAAAAACAAAGGTCTTTCTAACAGCCTTCGGCTGGTTTGGGAACAGTTTTCTAACACAGTTCCAGCCGCCGGTTGTCTTTCCATTGCGTCTGTCAGGCAATTGAGGTATGATGATGCCATAGGTTCAGACACGGCATCAAAAACAGGCCGGTCATTTTTTGAAAGGGGGCACGAGAAGCGGCATGAGCAATGAAAAGGTTTACGGCATGCGTTTTGGCAAGGTTTATCCGCTTCTGGTCAGCAAGGCAGAGAAAAAAGGGCGGTCGTTGGATGAAGTACACCAGGTGATCACCTGGCTGACCGGATACACCGCGCAGGAGATCAAAGCTGCCGCGGCGGGCTGTCTGACATACGGGGAATTTTTTCAAAATGCTCCGCGGCTAAACCCGGCTCGGGAGCGGATCACCGGCGTTGTCTGCGGCGTGCGGGTGGAGACGATCGAAGAGCCGCTGATGCGGGAGATCCGGTATCTGGATAAACTCATTGACGAACTTGCCAGGGGCAAAGCGATGGAAAAGATCCTGCGCGGTTCGGCGCAGGATCGAAAAGCGTCTGCAAACATCAGCGAAAAGGTCTATCAGTTCGACGCGGTCATCGAGCCGGTTCCCGAAAAGGGCGGCGCTTATGTGCGGTTTCCGTATGACCTATGCAGGGAATTCGGAAAAGGCCGGGTGAAGGCAGAGATCACCTTTGACGGCGAGCCCTATTCCGGCAGTATCGTCAATATGGGCGTGAAAAACGAGGACGGATCGATCTGCTATATCATTGGGATTCGGAAGGACATTCGGGAAAAAATCGGAAAGCAGCCGGGCGATCCCGTAAGGGTCACGGTAAAAGCGGTGTGATTGGGATCAGCCCGGTCTCTTCCGGCCCGCGGCGCTTACGCTTCCAGTGTTTTGGCCACATCCTTCAGAGATTCGATGATGGGCAGGTGCTGGGGACAGTGGCTCTCGCACTGGCCGCACTGGATGCAGGCGGAGGCTTTTCCCATGCCCAGACGATCGGTGAAGTGGTTGTAGTTCATTTTGGATCTTTGTACCTGAGGGTCGCCAAATTTTGCGATATCGTTCATCAGCTTGAAGTAATCGGGGATGGCGATCTTCTGGGGGCAGCCGTCCACACAGTAGCGGCAGCCGGTGCAGGCGATGGTCTCCTTGGAGAGGATGATCCCGGTAACCTTTTGAATGATCTGCTCTTCCTCTTCGGTCAGGGGCTGAAAATCCCGCATAGTGGCGAGGTTGTCCTCCATCTGCTCGGGGCTGCTCATGCCGGAGAGCACCATCGCCACATTGGGCAGCGAGGCGGCAAACCGGATTGCCCAGGAGGCCAGGGATGCCTTTGGCGCGGCCTGCTGCAAAACCGCCCTGGCCTCCTCCGGGATGTTCACCAGCAGCCCGCCCTTCACCGGCTCCATCACCAGCACCTGCTTGCCGTGGCGGACGGCGGCCTCGTAGCACAGCCGGGACTGCACGTCGCTGCTCTCCCAGTCCACGTAGTTGAGCTGCAGCTGGACATACTCCATCTCCGGGTGGCGGGTCAGGATCTCCTCCAGCACCTGTGCCTTGTCGTGGAAGGAGAAGCCCACGTGGCGGATCTTCCCTTCTGCCTTTTTCTTCTGCACAAAATCGAACGCGCCGATCTGCTCGGCCAGCTTCAGACGCTCTTTGTTCATGGCGTGGAGCAGGTAGTAATCAAAATACTCCACGCCGCAGCGCTCCAGCTGGCCCGCGAAAAAGCCCTCCAGCTCCTCCGCCTTCTGGACAATGAAAAAGGACAGCTTGTCCGTGAGGGTGTAGGAGTCCCGGGGATGCCGCTTTGCCACGCACTCCCGGAAGGCGATCTCGCTGTTGCCGAAGTTGTGGTAGGGGGCGGCGGTGTCAAAGTAGTGGAAACCGGCCTCGAGGTAGCGATCCGCCATTTGCTTGACCTGCTCGTAGTCGATTTTCGTGGTGTCCGCCGGGTCGGTGAGGGGCAGACGCATCAGGCCGAAGCCAAGTTTTTTCTGATTCATAAAATGATTCCTCCTTCATTGTTGGATCCCATTGCAGGCTGCGCCGCCATAACGCCCTGCGCGGGGTGAGTTTGGGTACTCCCCGGTGTGGCTATCTGCGGCAAAAACGCCCTTTTCATCCCGTTCCGGCCAGCGCACCGGCTGCGGGTTTGGGGCGTGGGGAGCAATCGGCTTTTCCATCCAGATCATGTCGTACCAGCGGCCAAATTTGTTGCCGCACTCATGAAAATGGCCCACCGTCTCAAAGCCGAGGCGGGCGTGGAAGCGCTCGCTGTCGCGGGTGAGGTACTCGTCCTCGCGGGCGGGATAGGCGATGCAGGCATAGAGGCTGCGGATGCCCATCTCCAAAAGGCGGCGCTGCAGCGCCTCGTACAGCAGCCGCCCAAGGCCCTGGCGGCGCAGGGCGGGGTCGAGATAGATGCTGACCTCGCAGGCCCAATCGTAGGCGGCGCGGCCGGAAAAGGGCCCCGCGTAGGCGTAGCCCTGCACCCGGCCGGACTGCTCGGCCACCAGGTACGGGTACCGGCGCTGGGTTTCGGCCATGCGGGCCGCGAGCTCGGCCGGGCTGGGCGGGGTGTACTCGAAGCTGACGGCGGTGTCGCGGACATAGTGGGCGTAGATTTCGGCGATGCGCTCCGCGTCGGCGGGGCGGGCGTCCCGGATACTGGGCTGCATGCGAATTGCTTTCCCCCTTTTTGGATGGCGTCCCGCGGGGCGGGCAAATAATTTTCGACAAATTCGGCAAAGAGGTTGACAATCGTCTACCTCTCTGGTATCCTGTTTGGTAGACGGATGTGTACCATCCTCTGCCCACCGGGATATACCGCGGCGGGCATCCGGGGCGGCGGGCCGCGAAGGGCCGCCGCCGCAAAGATGAGGTGAGCGGAATGGGTGAGTTTTTCTTTACCTCCAGTCTGTTGATTCTGGCGGTGGTGCTGCTGCG
>DKVN01000170.1 GCA_002491225.1 Faecalibacterium sp. UBA7177 | reverse complement strand
CAGGGGCTGGGGCGCACCCTCGGGGTGCCCACCATCAACCAGGTCTACCCGGCGGGCTTCCAGATGCCCCGCTACGGCATTTACATCACAAGGGTAAAGATCGAGGGGGTCTGGTACGCCGGGGCCACCGGCCTTGGCACCCGCCCCACCGTCAACAAAACCGGCGAGGGCCCCACCTGCGAAACCTTCATCCAGGGCTTTTCCGGCGATGCCTACGGCGAGGCCCCGGTGCTCGAGTTTCACCGCTACCTCTGCCCCAGCCGCCGGTTTGATACTTTAGACGAGCTGCGCGGCTGCATCCGGGACGCCGCCAGCCAGGCGCAGGCATATTTTGCCGCAAGGGGCGGCGTGCAGGGCCCGGCCTGAGCGAGCCCGCCAAGAGCCCGCCGGGATCCCGCCGTATCGGGGGCCGGGCCGCCCAGGCCGCCCTGCGGCACCCCCAAAAAAGGAGAACAAGGCATGGCAAAGCAAGCAACTCCCTCGGCCCCAGGCAGGCGCCGCCCCGATGCGGCGGCCCTCGCGGCCATCCTGCTGACAGCAGCCCTGCTGCTGCTCGGCATTCTGCAGGCATCCTGCCGGTACAGCCTGCAGGATGACGAGCTCTTCAGCTACTGCCTTTCCAACAACGAAAAGAGCTTCAAGCTGCTGGGAGACCCCTGGTCTCAGGGGGAATATCACGACGGCTGGCTTTGGGGCAGCGGGATGCGGGCCTATCTGCAGGTGGATGAGGGCACCGGCTTTGATTACCCCATGGTCTACAAGCACCAGCGGGAGGATGTGCATCCCCCGCTCTACTATCTTTTGCTGCACACGGTCAGCTCGCTGTTTCCGGGCAGCTTTTCCCCCTGGCTGGGCCTCTCGCTCAATCTGGCGGCCTATGGGGGCTGCCTCTGGCTGCTCTGGGCGCTGGCCGCCCAGCTGTTCGGACCCGGGCAAGGCGGCCGGTGGGCGGCCCTCGCCGTGCCGCTGGTCTGGGCGCTGCTGCCCTGCACAACCCACACCACCCTGTTGATGCGGATGTATTCGCTGCTCAGCTTTTGGGTGCTGCTCTTCGCCGTGCTGCTCTGCGGGATGCTGCTGCGCCGGACCCTCAGCCTGCGCACGGCGCTCGGCCTGGGGCTGGTGGTGCTTCTGGGCAGCCAGACCCACTATTACTTTTATGTCTATGGCGGCCTGCTCGCGTTTTTTGCGGGGCTCTGGATGCTGCTGGAGCGCTGGCCGCTGCGCGCTCTGCTGCTCTACGCCGGCAGCGGCGCGGCGGGGCTCGCGCTGTCCTGGGCGGCCTACCCCTATCTCTTCCAGCACGCGGCCAACATGGTGCAGAACAACGGGGGCCAAAGCCGCACCCTGCTGGACGGGCTGCTGCGGGCGGCCGATCTGATCCTGCGGCAGGACCTGGGCGAAAAACGGGTTCTGCTGCTGGCCCTGCTGGCCGGGCTGCTGGCGGCCGTGGTGCTCATCCAGCGCCGCGGTCGGCTGCCCAGGCTGTCCCGGCGGGACGGCCTGCTGGTGCTGCTCGGGGCCTGCGGGCTCTGCGCGGCCCCGGTGATCATGAAGCTGTCCGGCATCTACAACAGCCGGTACCTCGCCCCCATCTATCCGCTGCTTGTGCCGGGCGCTGTGGCGCTGGCTGGGCGGCTGGCCGGGGCGGTGCAGCTGCCCAAAAAGCTCACCCTCTCCCGCCCGCGCCGCCAGGCGGCCGCCTTTGCGCTGGCCGGGGCGCTGGCCCTGGTGCTGTGGGGGCCGGTGCAGCACAGCATCTGGCGCGAAAACCGCGCTGAGCAGCGGCAGGCCGCGGTCTGCCTCGAAGCACTGGGAGACCGCTCCGCGGCCGACTGTGTCTGGGCCGCGCCCGAGGTCGATTATCTGCTGGGGGATGAATTCTGCGCCCTTGCCGGGTTTGACGAGGTCTGCCCGGTCAGCCTGGACGAGCTGGGCAGCGTGGGGCTTCCGGCCCTGCTGGCCCGGCGCGCCAGCCCGGAGCAGCCGGTCTGGCTCTGCACCCCGCTGGGCATGGAGGAGCCGCTGCGCGCCGCGCTGACCGACGCCGAGGCGCAGCAGCTCGCCTTTGCGGCCGCCGATGCGAAGGCGGCGTATTACCGGTATACGCCGCCCGCGTAAACAGCCCGCCAGACCGCCGCAGGGGCGGCGCTCCCCCAAAAGAGTGCGGAAAAACGCTTTTTTCGGCCGCCTGCAGGGCGGCGGGAAAGCCCCCGAAAAAAAGGAGAACATCGCATGGCAAAACAGGCAACCCATCCGGCCAAAGCGCGCCCGGCCCAAACCCGCGCCGACCGGCTTTTTGGCACAGCAAGGCCCTCGTGGGGGCAGATCGCCCTCGCGGCGGCCTTTCTCTTTCTCTTTTACACCCTCGTCTATTCGGACATCCTCATCACGGTGCAGCACTCGCTCAATCTGTGGGACTATCTTGTCGAGGGCAAACTCGGCCGCTTTTACGCCGAGAGCTACGGCGCGGTCGAGACGCTGGGCTACCACACGGGGGACTCGGTCTTTTACGATTTCCCGCTCTACATCGTCTTTGCGCTCTGGAATCTCCCGCTCTGGCTGCTGCGGCGGTTCGCGGGGGTCTCGATCCTCACAAACCCCCTCTGCGTCGCCTGGGCCAAAAGCCTGCTGCTCGTTTTTACCGGGCTGGCCCTCTGGGCGCTGGGCAGGGTCTGCGGCGCACTCGGCCTCGCCAAAGAGGACGCTGGGTGGGCGCGGTTTCTGACCCTCTCCTCGGCCCTCTTCCTCTCGGCGGTGGTGCTGCTGGGCCAGTACGACATCATCGCCATCTCGCTGATGCTGCTCGGGCTCGAGGGGTACCTGCGGGGGGATACCGGGCGGTTTCTGCTCTTTTTTGCCCTCTCGGCCCCGATGAAGTTTTTCACCCTGCTGGCCTTTGTGCCGCTTTTGCTGCTGCGCGAAAAGCGGATCAGCCGCATTTTGCTGCAGCTGTGCAGCGCGGTCAGTTTGCTGCTGCTCTTCCGGCTGCTCTTCCACAGCGAGGTGCGGGGGGACGGGCTCTTCTGGTTCATCTTTGCCAGCGAGCTGCCCCTCTCGGTGGGCAGCGTCTACCTCTTTGTGGCCGGCATGGCGGCGCTGGTGCTCTGCTGCTACTGCCGCCCGGCCGGGCAGGGCCCCCGCGAGGGGCAGTGGGCGGTCTACCTCTGCCTTGTCAGCTACAGCATCTTTTTCCTCACGGTCAACACCTATCCGTACTGGATCCTCTACCTCGTGCCCTTTATCGCTCTCGTTATGGTGCAAAACCGCGGCATCTTCCGGGTCAACCTGCTGCTGGACCTGATCCTCTCGGGCGGGGTGCTGCTGGCCTACCTCTTCAAGTACTTCTGGTGCTTTGACGGCGCGGCCGCCTCCAGCATGCTGCTCGCGGGCCTGATGGGCGGGCGGCCGCTGGCTGTGGCCTACAGCCTGCCGGGCCTCATCGCCTCGCTGCTGCCCGGGCACGAAAATATGGACCAGTACTTCATCGGGGTGGGGGTGTCGGCCTTTGCCGCCGCGCTGGTGCTGCTGCTCGTGGTCAACTGCCCGGCCCTCACCGGCAGGCTGCGGCTGCTGCAGACCAAGCGCTATGCGGACGAGCGGGTCTTTCTCGGCCTGCGGCTGGCGGCGGGCGCGGCCTTCTGCTGCCTGCCCATCCTCTGCTATCTGGCGGCGGTGCTCTGAGGGCGGCCCCGCGCAAAGACCATCCCAAGGGAGGTGCCAAACGATATGAAGCGCATCAGCGTCGTGATCCCCTGCTACAACGAGGAAAACTGTGTCGACGAGATGTACCAGCGGCTGACCGCCGTCTTCGCCGCCGAGCCGGAATATGACTACGAGATCATCTATGTCGACGATTGCTCGAAGGACAAGACGCGGGAGCGGATCGAGCTGCTCTGCCGGCAGGACAGGCGGGTGCGGGCGGTCTTCAACGCCCGCAACTTCGGCTTCAGCCGCAACGTCTTCCAGAGTTTGCAGTACGCCTCGGGGGACGCGGCCTTTCTGCTCTTTGGCGATCTGCAGGATCCGCCCGAGATGCTGCCCACCTTTTTGCGTTGGTGGGAGAGCGGCAAAAAGGTGGTGGCGGGCCAGCGCCGCAAAAGCGAGGAGGGCTTTGTGATGCGGCTCTGCCGCCGGGCCTACTACAGGATGATCGACGCGCTGGCCGACACCCCGCAGATCGACCTTTTTAACGGCTTTGGCCTTTACGACCGCTGCTTTCTGGACGTGATCGCCCAGATCGACGAGGTGGCCCCCTTCTTCAAGACGGTGGTGGGGGAGTACGGCATGGACCTTGTGCTGGTGCCCTACGACCACGCCAAAAGCCGCCGCGGGCGCTCCAACTTCAACTTCCTCAAAAACTACGATTTTGCCATGCAGGGGCTCACCAGCTCCACCAAGATGCTCATGCGGCTGGCCACCTTTGTGGGTTGCTTTGTCGGCTTTGTCTGCCTGCTGCTCTCGGTTTACGTCTTCCTCAATAAGCTGCTCAACTGGGATCATTACGCGGTGGGGGACGCCTCAGTGGCCATCGGCATCTTCTTTTTGGGGGCGGTGCAGCTGTTCTTCCTCGGCATCCTCGGCGAGTACATCCTCAGCATCAGCGCCCGGGTGCAGCACAAGCCCCGGGTGGTGGTCGCCCGCTGGATCAACTTCGACGCCCCAGCGGCGCAGGGGACGCCCGCGCAGCGAGACATGCAGCCGGAGGCCCGGCCCGATCCCCGGCCCAGCGCCGAGGACGAGTACAGCGCGGCCCACTGAGCCCCCATGGAGCCCAAAACAAAGAAACGCCCAAATCCGCCCGCCCCGCCCGCCGCATTTTTGGCGGTCTTGCCGGGCACAAAATCGGTTGTAATTTGCAAACCCCTGTGTTATAATAATCGGTGCGACCGCGGCCCGGTCTGGGGAGTATGCCCTTCAAAAGGGAGATCCCGGTTTGCCCACACTGAGCCGACGGCGAATATACCCCCGCAAAGCTTTGGGGGAGAAAGAGGGAAACTGACCCATGGAAGCCAAACAGACGATTATCGAATCCGCCCGCGTGCACGAGACCGACACCGGCTCGCCCGAGGTGCAGGTGGCCCTGCTGACCGCCCGCATCAACCACCTCACCGAGCATCTCAAGGCCAACCCGCACGACCACCACAGCCGCCGCGGCCTGCTCAAGATGGTCGGCCGCCGCCGCAACCTGCTGGCCTACCTGCAAAAGAAGGACATCGAGCGCTACCGCGCCCTGATCGCCAAGCTGGGCCTGCGCAAGTAAAAGAGCTTTTGGAGGGCAGGCGAACCGCCGCGTTTGCGGCGGCCCGCCTGCCTTTTCCCCTGTATGGCCCCCGCGGCGCGTTTTGCCGCGGGGATCATGCGTGGAAACCACCGGCATCCCGGGGAGGCGGCCGGTTTTAGCAGCGAATCGGGCGCAAAAGCCGCGGAAAAACCCCGCGCCCTTTTGCGCCGGATTCCTTGCTAAAGCCATGCCAGCACCCCCGAAGGAAGATAAACTCATCAGAACAGGAGGCAACAACATGGCATTGGAATTCTCTTCCCGCAAGGAGACCTTCGCGAACTACAAGGTCTTTGAAACCACCCTCGCAGGCCGCCCGCTCGTGGTCGAAACCGGCAAAATGGCCGGCCTCTCGAACGGCAGCTGCCTGGTGCGCTACGGCGAGACGGTCGTGCTCTGCAATGTCACCATGAGCGCCAAGCCCCGCGACGGCATCGACTTTTTCCCCTTAAGCGTCGAGTTTGAGGAGAAGCTCTACTCGGTCGGCCGCATCCCCGGCAGCTTTATGCGCCGCGAGGGCCGCCCGGGCGAAAAGGCCGTCCTCACCAGCCGGGTGATCGACCGGCCCATTCGCCCGCTCTTCCCCAAGGATATGCGCAACGACGTCTGCGTCACCATGACCGTGATGAGCGTCGACCAGGACTGCAGCCCCGAGATCACCGGCATGATCGGCACCTCGATCGCCCTCTCGATCAGCGATATCCCCTGGGCCGGCCCGATCGGCGGGGTCTTCATGGGCCTTGTGGACGGCGAGCTGGTGGTCAACCCCACCCTCGAGCAGCGCGGCAAGAGTGATCTGCAGCTGACCGTCGCCGCCACCGAAAACAAGATCGTCATGATCGAGGCCGGCGCCAACGAGGTGGACGAGCACACCATGCTCGAGGCCATCAAAAAGGCCCACGCCGAGATCAAAGAAGTGATCAAGTTCATCCACACCATCGTGGATGCTATCGGCAAGCCCAAGATCAGGTTCGAGCCGGTCGAGCTCGACCATGACCTGCTCGATGCCGTGATGGCCGCCCATCTCGATGACTTCAAGGCCGCGATGGACACCGACGACAAGAACGTCCGGGACGCCGCCCTCGCCCCTCTGATGGACAGGATCGCGGAGGAGCACCCCGACCTCGACGCCGCCACCCTCGACCTCATCAGCTACAAGATGCAGAAGTTCGTCGTGCGGCGCTGGCTGCTCGACGAGGGCAAGCGGGTCGATGGCCGCGGCATCAACGAGATCCGGCCCCTCGCCGCCGAGGTGGGCCTTTTGCCCCGCGCACACGGCAGCGGTATGTTCACCCGCGGGCAGACTCAGGTGCTCACCGTCTGCACCCTCGGCAACACCAAGGACAGCCAGCTGATGGACGACCTCGGCACCGAGCCCTACAAGCGGTATATCCACCACTACAACTTCCCGCCCTACTCGGTGGGCGAGGCCCGCGCGCCCCGCAGCCCCGGCCGCCGCGAGATCGGCCACGGCGCCCTGGCCGAGCGCGCCCTGCTGCCCATGATCCCCAGCCAGGAGGAGTTCCCCTACACCATCCGGCTGGTCAGCGAGGTGCTCTCCTCCAACGGCTCCACCAGCCAGGCCTCGATCTGCGGCAGCACCCTTGCCCTGATGGACGCCGGCGTGCCGATCAAGGCCCCAGTGGCCGGCATCAGCTGCGGGCTTATCACCGAGGGCGAGCGCTGGATGACCATGCTGGACATCCAGGGGGTCGAGGATTTCCACGGCGATATGGACTTTAAGGTGGGCGGCACCCACAAGGGCATCACCGCCATCCAGATGGATATCAAGATCGACGGCCTGACCTACGAGATCATCGAGGAGGCGTTTGAAAAGTGCCGCAAGGGCCGCCTCTATATCCTCGATGAGATCATGCTGCCGGTCATCCCCGAGCCGCGCGCGAACCTCTCCAAGTACGCGCCCAAGATGCTCTCGATGGTCATCAGCGTCGATAAGATCAAGGACGTCATCGGCAAGGGCGGCAAGGTCATCCAGGAGATCTGCGCCAACTGCAACTGCAAGATCGACGTCGAGGAGGACGGCCATGTCTTTGTTTCGGCCATCGACATCGAGGACGCCAACCGCGCCATCCACACCATCAAGACGATCGTCGAAGATCCCGAGATCGGCGCGATCTACAAGGGCCGGGTCACCCGCCTGATGAACTTCGGCGCCTTTGTCGAGATCGCCCCCGGCAAGGAGGGCCTTGTCCACATCTCCAAGCTCGATTCCAAGCGGGTCGAGCGGGTGGAGGACGTGGTGGCGGTCGGCGACGCGATCGTCGTCAAGGTCACCGAGATCGACCAGCAGGGCCGCATCAACCTCTCCCGCAAGGACGCCATCGCCGAAATCGAGGCCAAGCGCCGCAACAACGGCTGAGGCCCCGCCGCAATTTAGCAGCAAAAATGGCAGCCCGTCCGCCCCAAATGGGGCAGGCGGGCTGCTGTGCGTTTTGGCGGCGCCGCCATCCGGCCATCCGCAATTCAGCGAACGACATCGGGGACGGTCCTTCTGTCCGCAGCGAAGCGGAAGACAGAAGAACCGTCCCCTGTG
>DKVN01000015.1:9073-9597 GCA_002491225.1 Faecalibacterium sp. UBA7177 | reverse complement strand
GCCCGGCAGGAGGAGCCGTTTGTGGACGCGCACATCTTTACCCCGGCCGAGTATGTGGGCGGGCTGATGGATCTGTGTCAGGACCGGCGCGGCACGATGGTGGACATGAAGTATCTGGACGCCGAGCGGGTGGACCTGCACTACGAGCTGCCGCTGGGCGAGATCGTCTACGATTTCTTCGACGCGATCAAGAGCCGCAGCCGGGGGTACGCCAGCTACGACTACGAGCTGAAGGGGTTCCGGGAGTCCAAGCTGGTCAAGCTGGACATGCTGCTCAACGGCGAGATGGTGGACGCGCTCTCGATGATCGTGCATGAGGACAAGGCCTACGCCAAGGGCCGCCGCCTGGCCGAGCGGCTCAAGGAGAACATCCCGCGCCAGATGTTCGAGATCCCGGTACAGGCGGCGATCGGCGGCAAGGTGATCGCCCGCGAGACGGTCAAGGCGATGCGCAAGGACGTGCTGGCCAAGTGCTACGGCGGCGACATCACCCGCAAGAAAAAGCTGCTGGAAAAGCAGAAGGA
>DKVN01000015.1:1173-8766 GCA_002491225.1 Faecalibacterium sp. UBA7177 | reverse complement strand
GAAAAGCAGAAGGAGGGCAAAAAGAAGATGCGCCAGCTGGGCAGCGTCCAACTGCCCAGCGAGGCCTTCACCGCGGTGCTCAAGCTGGAGGAGGACTGAGCCGCCTGTCGATCCGGTAAGGCCCGCCGCACGCCGAAAGGCGAACCGTGCGGGGCCCGAGCCCCAAGGCCGATATGGGGGGCTCGCCCCACCCAAAAATGCCGGACGCATTTTTGGGATGCAATGTTTCTGGATTTTTTGCTTGCGCAAAAAATGCGAAACATCGGACCATGCCCCCGACATGGGAAAATTATTTTCAGACAGGAAAAGCCCGGAGGCGCTTGGGAGGCGCTTCCGGGCTTTGTTGGTTGATGGGAAAGAGCGGCAGGTCGTCAGGGCGCGGGACAGCCCGTCCGGGACTTGGTTTTTGGCCCGCCAAACAGGCTAAACCAGCAGGATGTTTTCCGCCCGGCGGGTATAGTGTTGCTCCAGCATCGCCACATGAGATAAAAAGTCGGGGTCCTCAAAATGCTTTGCGCCGTTGGGGCAGCGGCGCACGCAGGCCTGGCACTTGATGCACAGGCCGGTGGTTTCCATCGTCTTCGGGTCGATGCTGCCCATGGGGCAGGCCCGGGCGCACGCGCCGCAGCGGTCACATTTTCCCGGGTCGGTGAGCGGCTTGGCCTTTAAGAATTTTGCCGGGGTACCGTCCAGCTTTTGGGGGATGTAATAGGGGCCGATCTCGCCGCGGTCGAGCTCCAGCAGCGGCAGCTGCGGCCCGGACAGCTTTTCCGCCACCTTAGCGCAGAACGCCGCGATCTGGGCAAGATCTTCCTCGTCCGGGCGGCCCGCGCCCACCTTGTCGGAAAAGGCATGACGCCCGGCAAGCGCGGCGGCCCCGGCGATGCGAAAGCCGTTGTGTTCCAGCAGCAGCACCAGCTCCCGCAGCGCCTCATCGGGGCTGCGGTTGCCAAAGACGCAGAGCGGGACGGCGGTCGTATCGCTGCCAAAGATCCTCGCCTGGTACTCCGGCATCAGCTTGTTGGGCAGCCGCCCGGCGTAGACCGGGGAAGCCATGACCAGCAGCTCATCCGGCCCAAAGCGGTACTCCCGCCGGCGCTTTTCCGGCGTTGTAAAGTCGATCACGGTCTGCTCGAGGCCCAACCTTTCGGCCAGCGCCCCGGCCGCGAAGCGGGCGATCCGCTCGGTGCCGCCTGTGGGGCTGAAATAGAGCAGACAAATGCGTTTCAGTTCCATGATCCGGATCCTCCTGAGCCTTCGAAAGTACCCTGTATGTTAAAACGATAAACTGGAAGTTGTCAGTCTTCCACCACTTCTCCATGAATACGAACTCTGCCCCCATCCGGACATCCTGCATCGAACATTTTTGCCCTCGTCTGTCCATAGTCAAGCAGCGCACCGTTTTGCAATGCATAAACAAGTGGATAGATGCTATTCCACAATTCGTGACACAGCGGTGGGCATAAATCTTCCACGAGAAATTCCTGTCCCCTTGTAAAATAGCTGCACCTGCATTTGCTGTCCATAATCGTGAGCTTTACCTTTGGCATTTCTCTTCGTTTCCTCCTCCAAATCCCGATTTGCCTCCGAGGCCAGCATAACACAGCACCCGCTGAAAGGCAACAGCCTCTCAGCGGGTGCAGACTTCCTTGCGAAGTACGTTGCCTCAATACTTTTTCAGCAGCGGCATGGCGAGGGCCAACGCGCTCCAGGCGGCCTGGTAGAGCACGAGGGCGGGCAGGGCGAGGCCCGCGAGGCCGCCGGTAAAGGTGAGCAGCAGCGCCAGCAGGCAGCTGCACACCACCGACACCGCCTGCACCAGGGCGGCGGCGCGCTCGCCCGAGGCGGCGCCCTCGGCGGCCTGCAGACCGCCGACAAAGGAGGCGAAGCTGCCCAGATGGGTCATGCAGCCCTCGCTCTCGGGCAGGTAGGCGGTGGCGGGGGCCAGGGCCTTGCGCTCGGGCCCGCTGAGCACCTTGACACTGCCCTCCCGCAGCTTGTAGACCCGCTGGATCAGCGGGGCGGTGATCGAGAAATCGTCGCTGGTGACCAGCACCGAGATGCCGCTGCGCAGCAGCTGGTGCAGCACGTCGGCGGCCACCTGGTCCGGCCGGTAGCTGACCACGAACATCCCGAACAGCTTGCCCGACACCGCCAGATAGATCGGCTGGCGCTGGCCGTTGCGGGTGTAGCGGTTTTCACAGTCCATCGATGGAATGTCGATGTCGTGGGCCTGCATCATCTCCCGGCTGCCGATGATCACCCGGTTGTGCTCGACCCAGGCGATGAAGCCGCCGCCCACCTCGTGGGTGAGGTTTTCGACCGGGTAGAGCATCTCGGTCTTGTTCTGGATGATGCTCAAAAAGACATCCCGCAGGGTGTCGCAGCCCTCGATCAGCACCGAGGCCGCGTAGAGGATCGCGAGGTCGATCCGCTCCTTTTCAAAGGTCTTGATGCCGTGCAGCAGCACGCTCGAGGAGGGGAAGAGGTCCCGCGCGCCGACCACCACGACATTGGCGCGGCTCATCTCCTGCACCGCGCTCCAGCCCGGCACCACTGCGCCCACCCGGCAGGCGCTTTTTTGCATCAGCAGGCTGGGCACCGCCGAGAGCAGGGTGCAGCCGAGCGGCCCGCCAAGGCACAAGGTGGCCGCCAGCACCGACACCGCGCCCGCCGCCCCGCCGCCCTTGACGGCGGCGATGAGGGCGGCCAGCAGCCCGCAGCCGCCCAGCGCCCAGGCCAGGCGCTGGGCCAGCCGGTCGCTCCAGCGCTCCGAGAAGCTCTGGCGCAAAAAGCCCTTGACCAGGGTGGTGCGGCGGTTGACCAGCAGGCTGGGCTCCGGCTCGCCGAGGCCCTCGGCCACCTGCGCGGCCAGCTTTTTGTCCCGCAGGCGGTAGGCGGCGACATGGTCCACCCCGGAGGAGACCAGCTCGAAGTTGCGCTCGATGACCCCGCTCATCATCCGCTTGCCCACCGCGTCCAAAAAGAGCAGCAGGGCCGCCGGGGCGGCAAAGAGGGTGGAGCCGGTGGGGTGGTAGGCGTCCGGCCAGATGAGGTAGGCCGCCAGCTGGGCCGCCGCCGCGAGCGCCGCCAGCGCGGGCATGGTATCCGGGCTGGGGGTGCCAACGAGGCCCGCCAGCCCGCTGCGCATGGTGGGCAGCGAGACGGCCGCCGCCGCGAGCAGCAAAATCAAACTGACCCCGAGGTAGGCCGCGGGGGCCACGAGCGGGTCGATGGCCGGGATGGCGGGCAGCAGCCCGGCCGCGGCCAGCCCCAGCCCAAACAGCACCGCCGCCAAAATGCCGGTGAGCACGCACCGCAGCTGCAGCGAGGCCCGCATCCGGGCGAGGTCCGCCTGCACGGCGGGGGCGTCCTTGAGGTCGTTGTAATCGTCGAGCGCGTCCTCGGGCGCGGCCTCGTCGAAGGGGCCGTCCTCCTCGGGAGCCTCCACCCCGAAGATGCGGGGCAGCACAAACCGCCGCCGGGGGGCGGGCTCTTCCTCCTCGGGCGGGGGGGCGTCGAGGTCGGTCAGGGCGTCCGTCCCGGCAAGACGCACCTCGCCGGTGGCCTCGTCCTGCTCCTGCGGGCGGATGGTCTCGGGCTCCTCCTCCGGCTGGGCCTGGCCGCGCCGGGCGTGCAGCCGGTGGAAAAAGCCGCCGTGCTCGGGCTGCTCTTCCTCCTCGGGTACCACCGCCACCGTCTCGCTGAAGAATTTGGTGAATTCTTCATCCACCAACTCGTTCAGCCGCAGCACCCCGGTCTCGCTCTGGAGCGGACGCTCGGTCGGGCCATCGGACGGCGCGCGGGCGGGCGCGGGCGTGGTGATGGAGGCGGACACGGGTTTGGGCTGGGGTGCCTCGGCCGCAGAATGAGAAGACGCGGGATCGGCCGCGGCGGGCGCGGAATGGGATACCGCGGGCGCGGGGCGGGAAGGCGCGGAGGCAGAATGGGCCGCCGCGGGTTTGGGCTGGGATGCCGCGTGGAGGCTGACCGGGTCAAACTCGCGGGTCGGCTCGCGCTCCTGCTCGGGCGTGAGGGACGGGGCGGGTCGTTCGGGCTCCTGCGGGGCCGGTTGGGTTGATTGAGTTGATGGGGTTGATTGGGCCGGGGCAGCGGCGGTGGATTGCTCCTGCCGCGGCGTGGGGGCGCGCTCGGCCTTTGGCGCGGGCGCGGGGGCCGGGGCGGGTTCCGGCTGCGGCGCAGAGGTACGCTCTGCCGTTTGGGCGGGGGCCGGGGCCACCTTGCTGCGTGGGGCGGACGCGGCCGCCGGTGCTTTCGCAGGGGCGGCAGGGGCCGCGGGTTTCACTGCCGGTTTTTCTTCCGGTTTCGGCTGCGCTGCGGGCTTCGCCGGTTTCGGCTGGGCCGGTTTTACCGCTGCCGGGGCGGGCGCGGCCTGTGCGGGCTGCTTTGCCGCCGGGGTCGCCGGTTTCGGCTGCGCTGCCGGTTTTACCGCCGGGGCGGCAGGTTTCGGCTGCTCTGCCGGTTTTGCTGCGGGAGCCGCAGGTTTCGGCTGCTCTGCCGGTTTCGCCACCCGGGCCGCGGGTTGCGCCGCGGAGGCCGCCGGTTTCGGCTGCGCTGCCGCCCTTGCCGCGGGCCGCCGGGGCAGGGTCTGGTCGCCCAGGCCCAGCCCGGCCAGGATATCATCCACCGCGGCGTCGTTGGCCGAGGGGTGCTGCTCGGCCTGGCGCTGCTGCACGGTTTTTAAGATCTCGTCCACCGAGTGTTCAAACTTGCTGTTCGGCATGCCGCCTCACCCCCTCGCGCCGCGCTGGCGCATGATCTCGTATAAGATGATGCCGGCCGCGACCGACACGTTGTAGCTGTCCACCCCGGCGCCGCGGGGCACCATGCCCAGCCGCACGCTGCCATCGCACAGGCGGCGCACCAGCGGGCTGACCCCCGCCCCCTCGGCCCCCAGCACCAGCGCGATGGGGCCGGTGAGGTCGCTCTGCTCGAGCGGCGCGCCGTCGAGGTCGGCACAGTAGACAAAGACATTCTCCTGCTTGAGGCGGCGCACCGTCTCGCCGATGTTGGCTACCCGGGCCACCGGCAGCCGGGCCGCGGCCCCGGCCGAGCTCTTGAGCACGGTGGGGGTGACGGCCGCGCCGCCCCGCTTGGGCACCACCACCCCGTGCGCCCCGCAGAGCAGCGCCGAGCGGATCACCGCGCCTAAATTGTGCGGGTCCTCGATGCCGTCGGCCAGCACCAGAAAGGGGGGCTCCCCCGCCGCCCTGGCCGCCTCTAACAGCGCGTCGAGGGTGACATAGCCGACCGACGCGGCGGCCGCGGCCACCCCCTGATGGTTGTCGGTGCCGCAGAGGCTGCGCAGCTTGGCGGGATGCACCCGCTTGACCACCGCCCCCGCCTGTTTGGCCAGCGCGGTGTAGTAGCCCGCGGCCGCCGGGGCCATCCCCTCGCTGAGCCAGACCGTATCCGCCCCGGCCCCGCTCCTGAGCAGCTCGGCCACCGGGTTTTTGCCATACACCAGCTGCCCGCCCCCGGCCGGGCGCGATGTTTTCTGTTCCATCTGCTTCTCCTTTGATCCCGTGTCCGCCGTCCGGTCGGGCGTTCTGCCAAC
This sequence comes from Faecalibacterium sp. UBA7177, assembly GCA_002491225.1. Lineage (GTDB taxonomy): Bacteria > Bacillota > Clostridia > Oscillospirales > Ruminococcaceae > UBA7177. Next base: position 3,188 of record DKVN01000015.1, on the reverse strand, counting down.
GCCCCGGCGCGGCCCTCCTCTGGCGGTTTGCGGCGGGTGCCCCGCCGACAGGTCATACCGACCCATTCTCACTATCCAGACCAGTATACCACCAACTGGGACAAATTTCCATCCGAACCGCCCGTTTGCGGCAATTTTTTCTGCGGACGGCGCAGGTTGGACACTCCCGCGGCGAGTATGGGCCCTGCGTCGGGCGGGTAAACCGGGCCCGGCCCGCCCTGTGGCGGCGAGGGGCCCTGTAAAGCGGATTATACGCCGGGTAAAGGGGGATTTTGTTTTCCACCTGTTGAAAACCCGGTGGAAAGTGTGAAAAACACAGGCTTTTCGGTCGAAGTTTTCCACTTCCTTCCAGTTTTCCACCATGTTTTCCACCGGCTGTGGAAAACACCGACTGTAAACAATGGGCTGATTGACGGGAATGTCAAGGACTTTTTCGCCAAACTTTGCCGGATTTTTGTGTTCGGTTTTGGCCAAATGCCCCCGTGTGCGCTCCAGCGTAAAAAAACCGCCGTCGCGGCTTTTTCTTGCTTTTGCCCCGCGGGTGGGGTATACTAAACTTATTGATCACCGGCGGCCCGACCGCGACCCGAAAACCGGACGGCAGGGGAAAGTGCTTCCCCGCCGCGGGCTGCCCGCAACAAACAGGAAGGGAAGAGTCAACTATGCTGGTAAGCGCGACCGAAATGCTCCAGAAGGCCCGGGACGGCCATTACGCCGTGGGCCATTTCAACATCAACAATCTCGAGTGGGCCAAGTCGTCCCTGCTGGCCGCCGAGGAGATGAAGAGCCCGATCATCCTGGGCGTCTCCGAGGGCGCGGGCAAGTACATGACCGGCTTCAAGACGGTGGCGGCGATGGTGCGCGCGATGGTCGAGACCCTCGGCATCACCGTGCCGGTGGCGCTGCATCTGGACCACGGCACCTACGAGGGCGCGAAAGCCTGCATCGAGGCCGGGTTCTCGAGCATCATGTTCGACGGCAGCCACTACCCCATCGACGAGAACATCGCCAAGACCACCGAACTGGTTAAACTGGCCCACGAGAAGGGCCTCTCGATCGAGGCCGAGGTCGGCGCGATCGGCGGCGAGGAGGACGGCGTGATCGGCGCGGGCGAGGTGGCCGACCCGGCCGAGTGCGCCCGCATCGCGTCTCTCGGCATCGACTTTCTGGCCGCGGGCATCGGCAACATCCACGGCAAGTACCCCGCCAACTGGAAGGGGCTCGATTTTGACGCGCTGGGCCGCATCCACGAGGCCACCGGCGGCATCCCGCTGGTGCTGCACGGCGGCACCGGCATCCCGGCCGAGATGATCCAGAAGGCCATCTCGCTGGGCGTCTCGAAGGTGAATGTCAACACCGAGTGCCAGCTGAGCTTTGCCGCGGCCACCCGTAAGTACATCGAGGCGGGCAAGGACCTTGAGGGCAAGGGCTTCGACCCCCGCAAGCTGCTGGCCCCCGGCGCGGCGGCCATCAAGGACACCGTCTGCGAGAAGATCCAGCTCTTCGGCTCGGCCGGCAAGGCGTAAGCCGCGCCGCGCAGAAAAGCGCAGCGCAAAGCCCATAAACGCACTGCACCCCCGGCAGGTTCTGGGCCTGCCGAGGGTGCTTTTTGTTTGTTTTTGCGGCCGGGCTCACCCGGCGGCCAAAGCGCTTTGCTCAGCCTGCGCGCGGTGCATCTCGCGGCGGCAGAGCAGCGCGAAGAGGAGGGTGAGGGCGAGGGTGACGAGGATGCAGGACATCCCGCCCACGATGCCGGCCCGTTGGGCCACCGCGCCGACGATGTAGGGCATGATGATGGCCCCGAGGCTGGCAAAGGGCAGCAGCACCCCGACCGAGGCGTTGGAGAGCAGCTTGCCCGCGCTGGAGATGCCGGTGGGGCTGGTGCCCGCGATGGCGAGGCCGAAGAGGGCCAGCGAGATGAGGGCCGCGGGGCCGGTTTTGGCCTGCAAAAGCAGGGCATAGGCGGCCATGCTGGCGCCGATCATGATGGCCATCGCCTTGAAGGAATCGCGGAT
>DKVN01000015.1:0-883 GCA_002491225.1 Faecalibacterium sp. UBA7177 | reverse complement strand
ACCCAGCCGGTGAAGGTGATCTCGGAGCAGTTCTGGAAGAACATCATGCAGGCGACCATCCAGAAGAGCCTGGAGCGCAGAAAGCTCCAGTCGCTGCGCTCGGCCCGCTGGCCGCGGGGCTTGGCGGGCAGTTTGGCCAGCAGGAAGATGAGCCAGAGCGCGACGCCCGCGGCGGCCAGCGCCGCCATGGGGGCGTACCAGGGCAGGCTGCTGCCCGAAAAAAAGGCGATGAAGAAGGGGCAGACCAGGCTGCCGGTGGCAAAGCAGGCGTGCAGCAGGTTCATGGTGCCGGCCTTGCCGGGCGCGGCCTGGCTGATGAGCACGGTGCTGTTGTTGGTGGCGCTGCCCTTGGTAAAGCCCACGAGGATAAAGGCCAGCAGCAGCACCGCGGGCCAGCCGGTGCAGCAGAGCAGCCCGTAGCCCAGCGCCGCGCCCCCGGTGAGCAGCAGCACCGAGCCGCGCATGCCGAGCACCCCCGGCAGCACGCCGGACAGAAAGCCCGCGGCCATGTTGCCCACGCTGACGAGGGCCAGCAAGAGACCCGCGAAATCGTAGGAGAGGCCGTACCGCTCCCGCAGGATCGCCAGCACCACGCTGCTGCTGCTGGCGCACAGCCCGTTGCAGAGCATGGCGAGATAGGCGCCGCGGGTCCAGCGGCGGTGGTTTTGGGGCTGCGCCATTGCCTGTTCCATATCCTGCTCCATGTTTATGTACGCTCCCTTTTGTGCGGTTTGTGCTGTGGGTTTGTTTCGCTCGCCGCCGCGGGGCGGCGGTTCCGTAAGGAACCAAAGCCGCGGGGCGGCAGGCCGTTTCCGCCCCTATTTTTACCACATTTGCGGCGATTTGTAAAGCCGCCCCCGCCGCGCAGAGTTTTCTCGCGCGG
>DKVN01000075.1:5746-9226 GCA_002491225.1 Faecalibacterium sp. UBA7177 | reverse complement strand
CAGCCTGCTCGAGATCAACACCGGCGGCATGGCCCGCGGCTACCGGGCCGAGCCCTACCCCGCGCAGTTTTTGCTGCGGGCCTGGAAAGCGCGCGGCGGCCGGGTGACCATCACCGCCGATGCCCACACCGCCAACGCCCTGCGCTACGCCTACACCGCCGCCGCGGCCTGGGCCAGCGCCGCGGGCTACCGCGAGGTTTGGCTGCTGCAGCCCGGCGGGGCAGTGCCCGCGGCACTGTAAAACCGTGTACTGACGCGGTTTTGTGCGGGGTTTGCCCCTTTTTTGCAAAAAACAGAAAAAAATTGAAACCTTTTTGCCTTTTCATCCGTATCATAAGTAGAGGGGTGCGTGAAACCGACACACGGATGGTCGAAGTACGGCCCGCCCCTGCCAGCGAAAACGAGGTGAGGATGGATGGGGCGCAGGTTGTTTTGCGAGCTCTCGCCGCTGACCTATGCGCTCTCGACCCAAAAGGAGATTTTGCGGCGGCGGCTGCAAAACTGGCGGGTGCGGGGCTCGTTTGCCCGGCAAAAGCAGGCCCAGCCGCTGCCCTTCTGCGTTTACAAGCACGCCTCGCTCATCCGCAGGCGGCTGGGGCAGGTGGACATGCAGCTGCAGGAAAACAAGGCCGTCAACCTCGCGCTGGCCGCGCCCAGGGTGAACGGGGTGCTCATCCGGCCGGGGGAGACCTTTTCCTTTTGGGAGCTTGTGGGCGATCTGACCGCCGCGGCCGGGTACCGGGAGGGGCTGGTGATCGCGCGCGGCAAGCCCTCCCATGGCATGGGCGGCGGGATGTGCCAGTTCACCAACCTGATCCACTGGATGGTGCTGCATACAGGCCTCGTCATCACCGAGCATCACCACCACGACGGCGTCGACCTCTTCCCGGACTATGGGCGGGTGATCCCGTTCGGCACCGGCACCTCGATCCTCTATAACTACCTCGACTACCGCTTTCGCAACGACACGCCGGACACCTACCAGCTGCTCACCTGGGTGGATGGGGAGTACCTGCGGGGCGAGCTGCGCTGCAGCGCCCGGCCGCCGCGGGTCTACCACATCCAGTGCCGCGGCGAGGCCTTTGTGCAGGAGGCGGACGGGGTGTACCGCAACAACGAGATCTGGCGGGTGATATTGGACGCCCGCACCGGCGAGCGGGTCTCGGAGGAGTGCCTGCGCAAAAACCACGCCAAACTCGCCTACCAGCTCAGCGAGATGCCAAACCCGCCCCCGGTGCAGCCTCCCGCGCCGCCCCTCGCGCCGCCGACGGCCGCCGATGATGGGCCGGGCGGCCCCCGAAACACGCCGGAGAAAGCAGAAAAAACGCCTGACGGGCCTTGAAAGAGCCGGTCAGGCGTTTATTTTTGATTACAGAGGATACAGAGGGCAGATGGGCCGTGGCTGTTCTGGACCGCATCCCGGCAGCCGCGGCGCCTTGCAGCCGCGCCTCAGCAGCCGCCTTCCGGCGGGCAGCCGCGACGCTTTGCAGAGCCGCATCCCGGCCCCCTCAGCCCCGGCTGCGGCGCTCCATCACCTCGCGGATGGTCTCCAGCAGCAGCGAGACATCCACCGGCTTGGCGAGGTGGGCGTCCATGCCCGCCTCGCGGCTGCGGCGCAGGTCCTCCGGCATGGTGTTGGCCGACAGCGCGATAATCGGAATCGCCGCCTTGTCCGCGTCCTTTAGCGCCCGGATGGCCCGGGCCGCGGCCCAGCCGTCCATCACCGGCATCTGCAGATCCATCAGCACCAGGTCGAACCGGCCGGGCTCGGCGGCCTGCAGCAGATCCACCGCGGCCCTGCCGTCCTCGGCTGTCTCGATCGAGAAGCCCACCTCCTGCAGCAGCTCGGTCTCGATCTCCCGGTTCAGCTCGTTGTCCTCTACCAGCAGCAGCTTCTGGCAGGGGCGGTCCCGGAAAAAGGCCTGGCCCACCTCGTCGGTGGGGTCCGGGCGGTTCTGGCGCAGCCGCAGCTCCACCGTAAAGACGCTGCCCCTGCCGGGCTGGCTCTCCACCTCGATCCTGCCGCCCAGCAGGTCCACGATATCCTTGACGATGGTCAGCCCCAGCCCGATGCCGTACACCCCGCTCAGGGTGGTGCTGCGCTCCCGGGTGAAGGGGTCAAAGATGCGCTCGAGCGAATCTTTTTTGATGCCGATGCCGGTGTCCTCCACCGTCAGCCGATAGACCGCGTACCGGTTGGGCAGCTGGTCGTGCTCGCTCAGGGTGATGCCCACCGAGCCCGCGTTGGTGTAGGTGATGGCGTTATTGACCAGATACAGGATCAGCTGGTTCAGCTTTTCCCGGTCGGCATACACGGCGCTGTGGGTCACGCCGCTGCAGTCCAGCGAAAAGGCGAGGCCCTTTTCGGCCGCCTGGGGCCGCAAAAAGGAGCAGACCTCCTGAGCGGCCTGAACCAGGTCGCACTCGATGGCCGCGATCGTCCGGCTGCTCGTCTGGGACTGCGAGAGCTCGAGCACCTTGTTGATCAGCTCCAGCAGCTGCTTGCCGGAGGTTTCGATCTGGCCGAGATACCGCTCCAGCGCCGCGGGGTCATTGCCGCTGCGCCGGGCCAGGGCCGCAAAGCCCAGAATCGCGTTCAGCGGGGTGCGCATGTCGTGGCTCATGTTCGAGAGGAAGGTGCTCTTGGCGGCCATGGCGAGATTGGCGTTGTTCAGCGCCTCGGCCAGCACCTGCTTTTGCTCCATCTCTCTGCGCAGCTCGTCGTCCACCCGGCGGCAGCCCATCACCACCTGCGCGCCCTCGGCCCCCACGCTGGCCAGCCGCAGCTGCAGGTATTGCAGCCCCTGCCCGGTGGTTACCCGGTAGTTGACATAGCAGCTGTCGCAGCCCTGCAGCCGGGTGCGGATCTCGCCGGGGCCGATCGTCCGCAGCACCAGCTCCCGGTCCTCCGGCAGCACCCAGCGGTCGATGTACTCCCGCACAAAGAGGCTGTACACCTGCATCTGGAACCGCGCCGAAAAGCTGGGCTGGGTGCGCTCGCTCAGCCGGTAGGGCAGGATGGTGTCCTCCCCGAGGTCGATGTAAAAGATCGACTCGTAGTTGACGCTTAAGCCCTCGATGACCTCCAGCCGCCGCAGGTACTCCCGGTTGATGAGGGCCCGCTCCTTGTCGTAGCTCTCGATCAGGTCCTTGAGGCTCTGCTCCCGCTCGAGCTGGATCCGCACCCGCTTTTCGGTGACATCCCCGAGGAAGACATAGAACAGATCGCCCAGCTTTTCGCTGCGCACAAAGTGCCCGTAGTCCTCCACCCAGCGAATCTGGCCGTCCCGGCGGCGGATGCGGTACTCGACATAGTCGAGGTCATAATGGCTGGCCGAGACCTGCTGCGCGACACTCGCCTCCACCGCATCAAGGTCCTCGGCCAGCACCATCCCGCGGAAGGTGTTGCCGGTCAATTCGCGGAACTCCTCCCGCGTCTCGCAGCCAAAGATGCGAAGCAGCCCCTGGTTGGCGTAGACG
>DKVN01000075.1:3828-5713 GCA_002491225.1 Faecalibacterium sp. UBA7177 | reverse complement strand
TGGATCCGCACCCGCTTTTCGGTGGCGTCCCCGAGGAAGACATAGAACAGATCGCCCAGCTTTTCGCTGCGCACAAAGTGCCCGTAGTCCTCCACCCAGCGGATCTGGCCGTCCCGGCGGCGGATGCGGTACTCGACATAGTCGAGGTCATAATGGCTGGCCGAGACCTGCTGCGCGACACTCGCCTCCACCGCATCAAGGTCCTCGGCCAGCACCATCCCGCGGAAGGTATTGCCGGTGAGTTCGCGGAATTCCTCCCGCGTCTCGCAGCCAAAGATGCGCAGCAGCCCCTGGTTGGCGTAGACGATCTCCTCGTCGCCCTGGGCGCGATAGATCAAAAACCCGCCGGGGATCTCTTCCAGAAAGCGGAAGAACTGCTCGGAGGGGGCAGGCGCCGGCCAGCCGGCGTCCGGCGCGGGGGCAGCCCCCGCACCGGCCTGCGGGTGCTGCATCGCCCCAAAGACCTGCTCAAAAAAATGCCGGGTTCCGGCTTTGCGGCCGTGTTTGTTGTCAGCTTGGTGTGCCACAGGTAGACCTCCCTTGCGGCGGCCCGCTCCAAAAACGAGACCGCCTCAGACCCACGGCGCGGCAGGCCCTGCCCGCTACGCCGCGTCCTTAAAACAACCCGGTGATCCGGCCCTCGGCGTCGACGTCGATCGACTCGGCCGCCGGTTTTTTCGGCAGGCCGGGCATGGTCATGATCGAGCCCATGATCGCCACCACAAAGCCGGCCCCGGCCGAGAGCCGCACGTCCCGCACGTTCATCACAAAGCCCTCCGGCGCGCCCAGCAGGGCCGCGTCGTCGCTGAAGGAGTACTGGGTTTTGGCGATGCAGACCGGCAGCCCCCCGTAGCCCATCCGGGTGATCTCGTCCAGCGCCTTTTTGGCCGCCGCCGCGTAGGTGATGCCATCGGCCCGGTAGACCTTTTTGCACACCGCCTCGATCTTTTCGGTGAGCGGGGCATCATCCGGGTAGGCAAACTGCACCGCGGTGTGCTCCTGCATCACGCTTAGCACCGCCTCGGCCAGCTCCTTGCCGCCCTCGCCGCCCTTGGCGAACACCTCGCTCAGCGCGCAGGGCACCCCGGCCTCGCGGCAGAGGGTGCGCAGCAACTCGTGCTCCTCAGCGCTGTCGGTGGGGAAGGCGTTGATCGCCACGCAGACCGGCAGGCCGTACCCGTTTTTGAGGTTATCGATGTGGCGCAGCAGGTTGGCGCTGCCCTTTTTGAGGTACTCGGTGTTCGGCACCCCGAGCTCTGCCTTGGGGCAGCCGCCGTGATGCTTGAGCGCCCGCACGGTGGCCACCAGCACCACCGCGTTGGGGGAGAGGTGTGCCGCGCGGCACTTGATGTCGAGGAACTTCTCGGCCCCGAGGTCCGCCCCGAAGCCCGCCTCGGTGACCACATAGTCGGCCAGCGAGAGGCTCAGCCGGGTGGCCATCAGGCTGTTGCAGCCGTGGGCGATGTTGGCAAAGGGCCCGCCGTGGATGATGGCGGGGTTGTTTTCGAGGGTCTGCACGAGGTTGGGGTCAAAGGCATCCTTGAGCAGGGCGGCCATCGCGCCCGCCGCGCCCAGCTGCCCGGCGGTCACCGGTTCGCCCGCATAGGTGTAGGCCACCACGATCCGGGCAAGGCGCGCCTTGAGGTCGGCAAGGTCGGTGGCGAGGCAGAAGATGGCCATCACCTCGCTGGCCACCGTGATGTCAAAGCCGTCCTCGCGGGGGGTGCCGTTCACCTTGCCGCCGAGGCCGTCGGTCACAAAGCGCAGCTGCCGGTCGTTCATATCCACGCAGCGCTTCCAGGTGATCCGGCGGGGGTCGATGTTGAGGGGGTTGCCCTGGTAGACACTGTTGTCCACCATCGCGGCCAGCAGGTTGTTGGCCGCG
>DKVN01000075.1:0-3513 GCA_002491225.1 Faecalibacterium sp. UBA7177 | reverse complement strand
GTTGTTGGCCGCGCCGATGGCGTGCAGATCGCCGGTAAAATGCAGGTTGATATCCTCCATCGGCACCACCTGTGCGTAGCCGCCCCCGGCCGCGCCCCCCTTGATGCCGAACACCGGCCCGAGCGAGGGCTCCCGCAAACAGAGCATGGTCTTTTTGCCCAGCGCACACAGCGCGTCGGCCAGGCCGACGCTGGTGGTGGTTTTGCCCTCGCCCGCCGGGGTGGGGCTGATGGCGGTGACCAGGATCAGCTTGCCCTGCCTGTCCGCTTTGGCGGCCAGCCGGTGGTCGATCTTGGCCTTGTAGCGGCCATAGGGGCTGATCTGCTCCTCGGCGAGGCCCAAGGTCCGGGCGATCTCGGTGATCGGCCGCATGGACGCGGCCTGCGCGATCTCGATATCGGTCTTCATGCAATGTCCTCCTTGAATGCTGCTGTTTCCGGTTTGGCCCCGCGCGGCGAACTGGCCGCGCACGGGGGGCCAGCCACCCCATAGAAATACATCTTTATCCTACCAAAAAACGCCGCATTTTACAATGCCTTTTTCGCCCCAAAACGCCCCCATTTTGCCGCGCGGCGCAAAAAGGCTGGCGCATTTGCAAAAAGTGTTGTAAAATAACAAAGGCAGGCGCAGCAGAAAAACGCGCCCGGGGAGGCCAGAATGCAAAAAATCACGCAGCTTTACCAAAAATACCGCGAGGGGATCCTCTATATCTTTTTCGGCGGGTGTACCACCCTGGTCAACCTGGGCAGCTACTATCTGCTGCGGGCCTTGACCGACTGGAACTATAACATCGAGAATACCATCTCGGTGGCGCTGGCCATCCTGTTTGCGTACTTTGTCAACGCGCGGTTTGTCTTTCGCAGCACAGCGCGCGGGCTGCGCGAAAAACTGGCCGAGTTTGCCCGCTTTGTCACGGCCCGGCTCTCGACCATGGTGCTCGAGGTGGGCGGCGTCTTTGTGATGGTGGAGCTGCTGCGGATGCGGGACACCTGGGCCAAGCTGATCATCCAGTTCGTTGTGCTGGCGCTCAACTATCTGTTCAGCAAATTTCTGATCTTCAAAAAAGGGGAATGAGTATGACCACCCTCTCGCTTGTGGTGCCCTGCTTTAATGAGCAGGACAATGTCCGCGACTTTGCCGAAAGCGTCCAGCAGGAGCTGGACCCGCTGTCGGCCTGGCTCGAATATGAGATCGTCTTTATCAACGACGGCAGCAGGGACGCCACCCTCGAAACGCTGAAACAGCTGGTGCACGAGGCCCCCTGCAGCATCACGGTGGTGGATTTCAGCCGCAATTTCGGCAAGGAGGCCGCCATCTACGCCGGGCTGCAGAACGCAAAGGGGGACTATATCGCCTTTGTGGACGCGGACTTACAGCAGCCGATCGCGGTGGTGCGCCAGATGCTCGAGCACCTCGAGGCGGATCCCGAGTGCGACGCGGCGGCCGCCTACCCGCAGCAGCGGCTGGAGGGGGCGGGCATCTCCTTCCTCAAGCGCAGCTTTTACCGGGTGATCAACGCGATGTGCGAGATCCCCTTCCACGCCGACGCCAGCGACTTCCGGGTCATCCGCCGCCCGGTGGCCGAGGCGATCCTCGCCATGCCGGAGTACCACCGCTTCTCCAAGGGCATCTTTTCCTGGATCGGCTTCAACACCTGGTACTGCCCCTACGAGGTGCAGGCGCGCCACGCGGGGCAGAGCAGCTGGTCCACCCGGCAGCTCTTTCACTATGCCTTTGACGGCATCATCTCCTTTTCCACCAAGCCCCTGAAGCTTGCCACCGGGCTGGGCGGGGTGATCTCGGCCTGCTCGCTGGTGTATATGATTGTTGTGGTTCTGCAAAAGCTCATCTGGGGCAACGATGTGCCAGGGTATCCCACCCTGGTGGTGCTGATTTTGCTGATGGGCGGCATCCAGCTGGTGGTGCTGGGCATCATGGGCGAGTATCTGGCCCGGGTGCATATCGAGACCAAGCACCGGCCCATCTACCTGCAAAAGGCCCGGTACAGCTGCCGACGGGGGGAAAGCGCACAGCAGGTGGAGGCGCCAAAAGGGGACAGGCAGGCGTAACGCGGCCGGGGCCGCGCCGCCCTCCCCCGGCGGGGCAGGCAAAATTTTTTCTTGACAAACCCGCCTCGCCGTGCTTTAATAAGCTAAACCGATGAGGCGGAGATCACACTGCACAGCGCACTTCCAGAGAGCCCGGAGGCTGGAAACGGGCAGAGAGCGGGGCAGCAAATGGGCCGCTGAGGGCGGGGTGAACCGCGCAGCCGGATGGGACGGCGCGCGCAGTATCCCTTGCCGGGTACTCCCGTTACAGAGCAAGGGGCGTGTTGGCGCCCCGCAGAGGCGGCCGGTCAATGGGCAAAAGCCCGAGCATACCGGCAAGCAAGGTGGCACCGCAGGTTTGGAGCATTCCGGCCTGTCCTTGTACAAGAGTTTTGTACGGGGACAGGCCTTTTTGTTTGCCAATACTGCAGATGCGGCCGCCCCGACAATGAAAGGGCGGGCGGGACGATGTGGGAAACGCCCCGCCGCCGGACACCACCCAAAATCATCAGAAAAGAGAGGGGTTCACCATGAAACTGTTCAAGCATCTGACCGCCGCGCTCCTGGCCGGGGCTCTGGCCGCCTCGCTGGCCGCCTGCTCCGGCGCTTCCTCCGCCGCCTCCGCGGGCGGCTCTGCCGCCCAGCCCGCCGCTTCGGACGAGGGGGTGCGCATCGCCATCGTTCAGCAGATGGACCACCCCTCGCTGGACGAGATCCGCCGGGCCATCGAGGCCGAGCTGGACGCCAGGGCTGCCGAGACCGGCAGGGCCATCGAGTACGAGGTGTTCAACGGCCAGGGGGACGCCACCATGCTGGGGCAGATCGGCACCCAGGTGGTCAGCGACGGGTTTGACGCGGTGATCCCCATCGCCACCCTCGCGGCCCAGTGTATGCAGACCGCCACCGAGGGAACCGGCATCCCGGTGGTCTTTGCCGCCATCTCGGACCCCGAGGGCGCGGGCCTCACCGCTGAGAATGTCACCGGCACCTCGGACGCGCTGAACACCGCCTTTATTCTGGACATGATGCTGGCCCAGAACCCGGACATCCAGACGGTCGGCCTGCTCTACAGCCTCTCGGAAGACAACAGCGCCAAGCCGATCGCCGAGGCGAAAGAGTACCTCGCCGCCAAAAACATTGCCGTCGTGGAGGGCACCGGCAACACCAACGATGAGATCGTCTCGGCGGTCAACAACATGATCGACCAGGTCGACGCCGTCTTTACCCCCACCGACAACCGGGTCATGGCCGCCCTGCCCGCCTTTACCGACACCCTCGCCGAGGCCGGGGTGCCCCACTACGCGGGGGCTGATTCCTTCGTCCGCTCCGGCTCCTTCGCCACCTGCGGGGTCAACTACACCGAGCTGGGGGCCTACACCGCCGATATGGCGCTTGAAGCGCTCGAAACCGGCAGCATCCCGGCGGTGCATGTGATGGACGGCGGCATCATCACGGTCAACACCGA
>DKVN01000079.1:522-8640 GCA_002491225.1 Faecalibacterium sp. UBA7177 | reverse complement strand
TTCCAAGCCCGTCGGAAAAATTTGATCTTGCTTTGGCATACGCTTTGTTTTTAGACAGTTTGTTGAGCGCGCTCCGGCCCGCCGCCTACGGCTCGGGCAGGACGCACACCTCGCAGAGCTGCAGGTAGACCGGGCTGTACCGGTCGGCCAGCAGCTCGGCGGCGGTGGGGCAGGGGCCGGGCATCGCGCCCTCGCAGAGCGGCAGGCTCACCGCCACCGCCGTGCCGTGTCCCGGGCGGCTGGCCAGGGTGCAGACCCCGCCCGCCCGCCTGGCCGCCAGCGCCGCGAGGCTCAGGCCCAGCCCCGCGCCGTGCGCTTCGGCGGGCCGGGGCTGGGCCGCTTTGGCGCGCAGGGGGCCGGGCAGCGGGGCAAAGGGGGCGAAGGCCCGGCTCTGGGCCGCCGGGGGGATGCCGGGCCCGGCATCCCGCACCGTGAGCACCGCGTGTTTGCCCTGCCGCCGCGCCTCGACCCGCGCGGCGGGCTGGGGCCCGCCGTAGAGCAGGGCGTTATCCAGCAGGTTCAGCGCCACCACCGCCAGCACCCAGGCGGGCAGCGCCACCGGCAGCACCCCGCCCTCGGCCCGCAGGGCGGGCCGCAGTCGCCGGTGGGCGCAGCAGAGCTGGGCCGCCTCGCAGATCGCGGCGGTCACCGCCGCGAGGTCGGCGCAGGGGACGGGGGGCAGCGGGCGCTGCAGGCGGGCGCAGCACTCGAGATTTTGGGCGGTGCGCAGCAGGCGGCAGGCGGCGGTGCGGGCCGCGCCGCTCAAGGCGGGGCAATCGGCCCCGGCGTCGAGCGCCGCGCACAGCGGGGTCAGCGAACCGCGCAGCGCCCCGGCCAGCCGCAGGGCGGCGCGGGGCGCACAGAGATCAGGTGGTTCCAGCATGAAGGGCCTCCTTTCCGGCCGATGCGCACTGCCCGACCGGGCGGCGCGGAAAAACAGAGCGGCCATAAAAATCGCGGCCTCCAAGCCGCCGCGCTGCGCGCTGCTCCGCCGGGAGGCGAAGGGCCTTCTGCGGGCGGCGGCGGGCAGCGCAAGGCCGCCACCCCGCGTGCTGCCCCGCCGCGCCGCAGGGCGGCGGGGCCATTTTTGGCGCTTTTTGTGCCGCCAAGGCGGCCATCTGCCCTTAGTGTACCGGGCAGGCGGCAAAAAATCCGGCGGCGGCCGGGCAGAAATTGGCAGTTGTGACAAACCTTTGCTTCCTGTGTTACTTTTTTGTCAAACCCCTTGTCGTTTTGGGAAAAAGGGTATAGAATACATATTAGGCAAAAAAGCCGGTGCGCGCCCTGCCGTGCGGCGGGTGCGGGCAGTTCTGTTTATCCACCCAGAAACGATAGGATTAGGAGGACGATTCATTATGGCAGTGAAAGTAGCGATCAACGGGTTTGGCCGCATTGGCCGCCTGGCGTTCCGTCAGATGTTCGAGGCCGATGGCTATGAGGTCGTCGCGATCAATGACCTGACCAGCCCCAAGATGCTGGCCCACCTGCTGAAATACGACACCGCGCAGGGCAGCTTTATCGGCCGCATCGGCGAGGGCAAGCACACGGTCGAGGCCGGTGAGGACTATATCGTGGTCGACGGCAAGAAGATCACCATCTACGCCATGCCCAAGGCCGAGGAGCTGCCCTGGGGCGAGCTGGGCGTCGACGTGGTGCTCGAGTGCACCGGCTTCTACACCAGCAAGGCCAAGGCCGAGGCCCACATCAAGGCCGGCGCCAAGAAGGTCGTCATCTCCGCCCCCGCCGGCAACGACCTGCCCACCATCGTGTACAGCGTCAACGAGAAGACCCTGACCAAGGAGGACACCATCATCAGCGCCGCCTCCTGCACCACCAACTGCCTGGCCCCGATGGCTGACACCCTGAACAAGGCCTACCCCATCGTCTCGGGCATCATGACCACCGTGCACGCCTACACCGGCGACCAGATGATCCTGGACGGCCCCCAGCGCAAGGGTGACCTGCGCCGCGCCCGTGCCGGCGCCCAGAACATCGTGCCCAACTCCACCGGCGCTGCCAAGGCCATCGGCCTGGTCATCCCGGAGCTGAACGGCAAGCTGATCGGCTCGGCCCAGCGTGTCCCGGTGCCCACCGGCAGCACCACCATCCTGGTGGCCGTCGTCAAGGGCAAGGATGTCACCAAGGAGAGCATCAACGCCGCCATGAAGGCCGCCGCGAGCGCCAGCTTCGGCTACAACGAGGAGGAGATCGTCTCCTCTGACGTCATCGGCATGCAGTACGGCAGCCTGTTCGACGCCACCCAGACCATGGTCACCAAGATCGACGACGACACCTTCCAGGTGCAGGTCGTGTCCTGGTACGACAACGAGAACAGCTACACCAGCCAGATGGTCCGCACCATCAAGTACTTCGCCGAGCTGTAAGCTGCCGCGAAAAGCGAGATAAACGCCGGGGGCGGCGCGGGATTTTCCCGCGCCGCCCCTTTTGGCTTTTGGGGGTGCGGCGGAAGCTTGTAGGCCTGTTCTTATTGGGGCCGGTTTCAAAATACAAGGCGGGATGGGGAAATTTTTCCCCATCCCGCCTTGTATGATAAGGGTATGCCTGATACAATAGGATCGAGGTGACAGCCATGGAATCCGCCCAGCCAAAAAAGCTGCTGATCATGAACATTCTGGACATTCTCAAGCGGTACAGCGACCCGGAGCACCGGCTCTCGCAGCGCCAGATCGGGGAGATTTTGGAGCGGGAGTACGGCATGAAGGCCGACCGGAAATCCATCAGGCGCAACCTGGCTGACCTGATCAGCGCCGGGTACGAGCTGGAGTACAGCGAAACGGTGCGCAAAAACCGCCGGGGCGAGGAGGAGACCCTGCTCACCGGCTGGTACCTGGACCGCACCTTTACCGACAGCGAGCTGCGGCTGCTGATCGACGGGCTGCTCTTTTCCCGGCACATCCCTGCTGGCCAGCGCCGGGCGCTGGTGAAAAAGTTAGAGGGGCTGTCGAGCCAGTATTTTCGTGCCCGCACCGGGTATATCCGCACCCTGCCCGCCGATGCGGCGGACAACCGCCAGCTCTTTTACACCATCGAAGTTTTGGACGAGGCCATCCAAAAGGGGCGGCAGGTGGCGTTTCGGTATCTGGAGTATGGGGCGGAGGGGCGGCTTCATCCCCGCAAAAACCGGAAGGGTGAGGTGCGGGAGTACCTCATCAACCCTTACCAGATGGCGGCGGTGAACGGGCGGTATTACCTCATCTGCAACTATGACCCCTACGAGGAGGTCTCCCACTACCGGCTGGACCGCATTGCCGACATCCGCCTGCTGGACACCCCGGCAAAGGACCGCGCCAGGGTCCAGGGGCTCGAACAGGGGCTTTGCCTGCCCCGGCACATGGCGGAACACATCTATCTGTTTTCCGGCGAGGCGGTCCGGGTTACCTTTCGGTTTGCGAAGCTCATTCTGAACGATGTGATGGACTGGTTCGGCGAGATTCGCCTTTTTGGCGAGACTGAGGACACCATCGACGCAGAGGTAACGGTCAACCGCGAGGCCATGCTCTGCTGGGCGATGCAGTACGGGCGGTATGTGGAGGTATTGAGCCCCGCCGATCTGCGAAAAGAACTGGGGCAGGCTTTTCGGGAGGCGGCTTTGCGGTATGAGGATGCCGTGCTGGCATAACAACAGCCAGTTTTTTACAGTTTTGTATCACGAAAAGGAGGATACAAAATGATAGACGCTGCCAAAAACAGGGAACTGACCGCACAACTGAGAAATTTGTACGAGCGGGTGCAGCCGGCATTTCTGGACGAGCATGAAAAAGCGTTTGGGCATCGGGATCCCCGCATCAATGAGTACGGCATACTTTCCGAAGAGAATTACGATGCCGACAATGGCATCCTCATTGTCCTCAAAGAGGCCAATGACTGGTCAGAAGAGGATTATCGGAACGGTTATGTGTATCGGACATTTGCGCATGATCTGATGGCAGGGGATGGGAAAACCAAAACCATGATGCCGTGGTATAACCTGGGGCGTTGGATCGCAGCGATCAAAGAGCCGCAAAAACCAGCACAGGAACTTGCGGCGATGTATGAGGATGCGCTGCGATATCTGTCCGCGGCGGCGATCACCAATCTCAACAAAGCCAGTGGCTATGCGGCATCTGGAAAAGAATTTGTAAAAGTGGCCCTGAGCGACATTGCGGTACAGACGCTGCAGCAGGAAATCGCGATCCTGAAGCCCAAAATCATCATCTTTGGAAGCACAGCGTGGGTGCTGGAAAATTCCTATCTTGCCCAGCTTCGGAAACAGGGCTGCATCCTGCTGGACATGTGCCATCCCGGGGCGCGCATCTCCAGAATAAAAATGATCGAAGAGCTCAGAGAGAAGCTGCGGTCGCAGAATGCCGGAGCATAAACCGCAGCCGCATAGGCAAACTTTTTCCGCAATGGTTTTTGTCAACCGGGCAGAGGGTGGCCGGGGATCGCGGGCCCCCTCAGCCCTGCGGCTGCGGGCGGAAGCGGATGCTGCCGCGGGCCGGATCCATCTCCTCGACGATGGCCAGCGACTCGAGGCGGTAGCCGAGGCTGCGGATGACCTGCCCGCCCGGCTGGAAGCCCTTTTCGATGGCGATGCCGATGCCCGCCACCGTTGCCCCGGCGGCGGTCACGACCGAGATGAGCCCCTGCAGGGCGCAGCCGTTGGCAAGGAAATCATCGAGGATGAGCACCTGATCCTCCGGCGCGAGAAACTTTTTGGAGACGAGAATCTGATTCTTGTTTTTGTGGGTGAAGGACTCCACCTCGGCGGTGTACATCCCGCCGTCGAGGTTGATGCTTTTGGCCTTTTTGGCAAACACCACCGGCACCGAGAAGCACTCGCCCGCGATGGCCGCGATGCCGATGCCGGAGGCCTCGATGGTGAGAATTTTGCTCACCGGCACTCCGGCAAACCGGCGCTTCCACTCCTCGGCCATCCACCGGAACAGGGCAATATCCATCTGGTGGTTCAAAAAGCTGTCCACCTTGAGCACCCCGCCCTCCTTGACCACCCCGTCGCGCTGGATGCGCTCCTCCAACAGGTTCATCCCAAAAACCTCCTTGCAGATTCTGACTGATTTATAAAAAAGTATACCATGAAAATCCACGCTTTCCAAGCGGCGGCCGCGCCTGGCGGCGTTCGCCCCGCCTCTGCTGCGCCAATGGGCAAACGAGCGCGAAAAATCTTTGCCGCAGGCCGCTTTTTGCTTTACAAGCCCCCGCGCTTTCGGTATACTTAACAGTGCCGGTGCGGAAAAGTTTTGCCCGGAAGAACAGGCGGCACAGCCAGTGTCGCGGTAAGGAGTAAAAAGCATGAAGAACAGCGAAAAGAATTTTGACACCATCGTCGCCCTGTGCAAAAACCGGGGCTTCGTCTACCCCGGCAGCGAGATCTACGGCGGCCTCGCCAACAGCTGGGACTATGGGCCGTTGGGCGTGGAGTTCAAGAACAACGTCAAGCGCGCCTGGATGAAAAAGTTTGTGCAGGAGAGCCCCACCAACGTCGGCCTCGACGCCGCCATCATCATGAACCCGCAGACCTGGGTGACCACCGGGCATGTGGCCGGCTTCTCGGACCCGCTGCTCGACTGCCGCAGCTGCAAGGCCCGCCACCGGGCGGACAAGCTGATCGGCGAGGAGTTCCCCGAGGTGAACACCGACGCCATGACCTTTGACGAGATGGACGCCTTTATTGCGGAGCATGAAAATCTGGTCTGCCCGGTCTGCGGCAAGCACGACTTTACCCCCATCCGCAAGTTCAACCTCATGTTCAAAACCGCCATCGGGGTCACCGAGGACTCCTCCAGCACCTGCTACCTGCGCCCCGAGACCGCGCAGGGCATCTTTGTCAACTTTGCCAACATCCAGCGCACTACCCGCCGCAAGCTGCCCTTCGGGGTCTGCCAGGTGGGCAAGGCCTTCCGCAACGAGATCACCCCCGGCAACTTCACCTTCCGCACCCGCGAGTTTGAGCAGATGGAGTGCGAGTTTTTCTGCAAGCCGGGCACCGACCTCGAGTGGTTTAGCTACTGGAAGGACTATTGCAAAAACTGGCTTTTGAGCCTTGGCATCAAGGAGGAGAACCTCCGCCTGCGGGACCACGAGCCCGCCGAGCTTGCCTTCTACAGCAACGCCACCACCGACATCGAGTACGCCTTCCCCTTTACCGATTGGGGTGAGCTGTGGGGCATTGCCGACCGCACCAACTACGACCTCGGCCGCCATCAGGAGGCCAGCGGCAAGAACCTCGAATACTTTGACCCGGACACCAATGAGCACTACATCCCCTATGTGATCGAGCCCTCGCTGGGGGCCGACCGGGTGGCGCTCGCCTTCCTCTGTGACGCCTACGACGAGGAGCATCTCACCGACGCCAAGGGCAAGGAGGACGTGCGGGTGGTGCTGCGGCTGCACCCCTACCTCGCGCCCTTCAAGGCGGCGGTGCTGCCGCTCTCGAAAAAGCTGGGCGAAAAGGCGCAGGAGGTGCGGGCCGAGCTGGCGAAGACTTTCATGGTGGATTACGACGAGGCCGGTTCGATCGGCAAGCGCTACCGCCGCCAGGACGAGATCGGCACCCCGCTGTGCATCACGGTCGACTTTGACACGGTGGGCGACGCCGAAAAGCCCGGCGACGGCTGTGTCACGGTGCGGGACCGCGACACGATGGATCAGGTGCGCATCCCGATCAGCGGGCTGAAGCAGTATATCGAGGAGAAGATCGCGTTCTGACGCGCTTTCAGAAGTGACACCGCGCAGGGCGGCGGGCAGGCAGCCTGCCGCCCTGCCGCTTGTATCCCGCGCTGTCCGTGCCGCCGGGCGCTGCCGGGTGCAGGATGAGCGCGGGATGAACGCAGAGAAAAGGAGAAAAGAAGCCATGAACCAGCAGTTTTTGCAGCAATACGCCGAGTTTATCGTCAGGGTCGGGGTCAACGTGCAGCCCCGTCAGGCCCTCATCATCCGCTGCCCCATCGAGGGGGCGGCGTTTGGCCGGGCCTGCATGGAGGCGGCGCTCGACGCCGGGGCGCGGGATGTCATCCTGCGGTACGAGGACGAGCTGGCCAGCCGCATCCGGATGCAGAAGGCGGACGAGGACACCCTCTGCCGTCCGATGCCCAGCGAGCTGCGCAGTTACCTCGACTACGCCGAGAGCGAGGAGGGGCTCTGCGTGCTGAGCATCTACGCCGAGGACCCCGAAATTTACAAGGGCCTCGACGCGGATAAAATTCACCGGGTGAATGTGGCCCGCCGCACCTTTATGCAGCCCTGGCAGGAGTACACCATGAAGGATAAGATCCAGTGGTGTGTCGTCTCGATCCCCACCGCCGCCTGGGCGAAGGCGGTCTTCCCGCAGCTTGCGGCCGAGGAGGCGGTCGAGCGGCTGTGGGAGGAGATCTTCAAGGTCTGCCGGGTCACCGAGGGGGATCCGGTCGCCGCCTGGCGGGAGCATGTGGCCCGCAGTACCGCCCGCAAGCAGCGGCTGAACGCGCTGGATCTCGAGAGCATCCACCTCACCAGCGCAAACGGCACCGACCTGACCGTCGGCCTCGCGGACGGCGCGGTCTGGGAGGGAGCGTCGAGCATTGCCGAAAATGGGGCCGAGTTCATCGCGAATGTGCCCACCGAGGAGGTGTTTACCGCCCCGCATAAGGACCGGGTGAACGGGGTGGTCAAGGGCACCAAGCCCTACGCCTACAACGGCGAGGTAATCGAGGGCTTCTCGGTGACCTTCCGGGACGGTAAGGTCGTTGCGCACAGCGCCGAGAAGAATGACGCGCTGCTGGGCCGTTTGCTCGAAAGCGACGCCGGGGCCTGCCACATCGGCGAGGTGGCGCTGGTGCCCGCCTCGAGCCCGATCAACCGCAGCGGGCTGCTGTTTTACAACACCCTCTTTGACGAGAACGCCGCCTGTCACATCGCCTTTGGGGCGGGCTACCCCATCAACATCCGGGGCGGGGCGGGGATGAGCCGCGCCGCGCTGGACGCCGCCGGGCTCAACGACTCGGTGATCCACGAGGACGTGATGGTGGGCAGCGCCGACATGCGCATCACCGGCCTTACCCGCACCGGCGAGACGGTGCTGATCTTCGAGAACGGCGAGTGGGTGTTCTGAGCGGGATG
>DKVN01000079.1:0-197 GCA_002491225.1 Faecalibacterium sp. UBA7177 | reverse complement strand
GCCCGCTGGCTCTGGCGGCGGGCCGCCGCACCGGCTGACCCGCTGGCACGGCCGGTGGGGGCGGATGCGTTCCGGGTACTGGCCGTCTTTCTGGTGGGGTGGTTCCACCTCTGGCAGCAGAGCTGGCGCACCCCGCACAGCCCGCTGCTCGCGCCGGTGGTGCGCACCGGCTATGTCTGGGTGGACGCGATGATCCT
>DKVN01000022.1 GCA_002491225.1 Faecalibacterium sp. UBA7177 | reverse complement strand
TAACGCCATGAAAAAGAGCGGATTTTTTACGATGTGCTGGGCCTTGGTCCCCGGCGCGGCCCAGATGTACCAGGGGTACATGAAGCGGGGGCTCTCGCTGGTGGGGATGTTCTGCTTCGGCATCTTTCTCACCGCCTGCGCCGGCGTGCTCGGCGTGGTGCTGCCGGTGATCTATATGTACAGCTTTTTCGACGGCCTCAACCTGCACGAGCAGATCCGCCAGGGCACCAACCCCCCGGACGACTACCTCGTTCACCTCGGGCTGGAGAGCGGCCTCGCGGCCCTGCTGAGCCGCGGCCACAGGCTGATCGGCTGGGCGCTGGTGGCCCTCGGCGCGGTGATGCTGTACGAAAACTTCCTCTCGCCGCTGCTCTGGGATCTCAGCTACGCCTTCCCCGGCCTCTCCTTCCTCGCCGACATCCTGCGCAGCCTGCCCACCCTCGCGCTGGCGGCGGTGCTGATCGGCTTCGGCCTCTGGCTGGTGCGGGGCGGCAAAGGCGGCAAGGGCGGCGGCGCGGCCGAGAGCGGCATCCGCGGCGAGGCCCCCGCCCCCGCCCCCTGGGACGAGGAGGAGTGACCGCCATGAAACTGAGACAACACCTGCACACCCTCGGCATGCTGCCCGGCTTCCTGCTCGGCGTGCTCTGGCTCCTCTGCACCCCCGGCCGCTGAGCGCGGCCCCTCCACACACCCTCACAACAGGAGAACACACCATGACACAGACCGAACACAACGAGACCTTCGGCCTCGGCCCCGCGCCCGCCGGGCCGGTACCCGAGCCGCCCGAGCCGCCGGAGACGCCAGCCGCGCCAACCGCGCCGGACACCCCCGCCCCCAAAACCCCCGCGGCCCAAAACGCCCCCAAGCCCCGCACCCGCCGGGTGGGCACCTTCACGATGGGCCTTGCCCTGATCCTGACCGGCGCGGCCCTCTGCGCGGGGCTGATCCTGCCGGATTTCGACCTGCTCACCCTGGCCAAATTCGCCCCGCTGGTGCTGGTGGCGCTGGGCTGCGAGATCCTCTGGTGGAGCACCCACCAGAGCAGCGTGCGGATCAGGTACGACCTGCTCAGCGTCTTTGTCTGCCTGGTGCTGCTGGCGGCCAGCGTGGGGCTGAGCCTGCTGCCCAGCCTCTGGCGCTACTATGGCCCGAGCCGCGACCTCACCGAGACCCGCCTGGCCAACGAGCTGGTGGACACCGCCTACCCCGCCCTGCGGGGGCTGGGCCTGCGCAACCTGAGCGTCAATGTCAGCCTCGCGGCCCCCGAGTTTGACCCCGACATGACCATCACCGAGCTGACCGCCGAGGACTATGTCGGGGTCACCGCCACCCTGCGCGGCCCCTTTGCGGACAGCGCCGAATTCGCCGACGCCTGCGCCGCGGTGCGCGGGGTGCTGCGGGGCCTCGATGTCAAGATGCGCTATGTCGATTTTTACTGCGACTCGGACACCGAGCACTACGAGCTGACCATCTACAACATCTTTGACTGGGACGCCACCCCCGACCAGCTGGCCGGGCAGGTAGAGCACCAGATCTACCTTGCGGACGATGACGCATGGGTGGAGGAGCAGAACTACCGTCTGGCGCGCGCCTACGAGGAGGGCTGGCTGATGGGCAGCGAGGCGGCCCCCGACACCCCGGTGCCCGAGTACGACGCAGACGAGCGCTTGCAGCGCGCCTTCGCGCAGGGCTGGCAGACCGGGCAGGAGAACCGGGAGGACTACCGCCCCACCGATGAACAGGCCCCGGACGCCGGGGATGATGGCGAGGCACCGCCCGATGAGACCGCTCCCGCCGCCCAGCCGCCCGCGGATTTTGACGAGGGGACCCTCAGCGCCGCCCCCGGCGAGGGCGGCCCGGTGTACCCGGAGGACGCGGCGGTCAGCCCCGAGGACGCGGACGCCGCGGCCTGAGGCAAGCGAATCTTTGCGCCAATGCGCAACAACGCGGGCGTCCGGCTTGACAAAACCGAACGCCCGCGCTATACTGTAAAGGGAACTGCGACAAGCGGTTGACCCAGCGGGTTTTAGTTATTCACGATGGAAAACCGTCACCTTGAAACCGTCACTTGGCCGAGTGGCGGTTTTTCCATCTCACCCCAAAGCCCCAAGGAGGCCCCCACCATGCCCGAACCCACCTCTCTCCGCGACGAAATCGCCAGCCGGCGCACCTTCGCGATCATCAGCCACCCGGACGCCGGCAAGACCACCCTCACCGAAAAGCTGTTGCTCTACGGCGGGGCCATCCAGCAGGCGGGCAGCGTCAAGGGCAAGCAGAGCGCCCGGCACGCGGTCAGCGACTGGATGGAGATCGAAAAGCAGCGCGGCATCAGCGTCACCAGCAGCGTGCTGCAGTTCCACTACAACGGCTGCTGCGTCAACATCCTCGACACCCCCGGCCATCAGGACTTCTCGGAGGACACCTACCGCACCCTGATGGCGGCCGACGCGGCGGTCATGGTCATCGACGCGGCCAAGGGGGTCGAGGCGCAGACGGTCAAGCTCTTCAAGGTCTGCACCCTGCGCCAGATCCCCATCTTCACCTTCATCAACAAGATGGACCGGGACGCCCGCGACCCGCTCGACCTCATGGAGGAGATCGAGACGGTGCTCGGCATCGAGACCTGCCCCATGAACTGGCCGATCGGCAGCGGCAAAGAGTTCAAGGGGGTGTACGACCGCGCCGCGGGGCGCATCCTCGCCTTCCAGAGCGAGGGCCGGGCCAACGGGGTGCGCAAGGTCGAGACGATCGAGGCGACCCTGGGCGATGCGGCCCTCGACGCCCTCATCACCGCCCCGCTGCACCAGAAGCTCGCCGAGGACGTCGAGCTGCTGGACGGCGCGGGCATGGCGTTCGACCTTGCGGCGGTGCTGCGCGGGAGCTTAAGCCCGGTCTTTTTCGGCTCGGCGCTGACCAAC
>DKVN01000061.1:7308-10119 GCA_002491225.1 Faecalibacterium sp. UBA7177 | reverse complement strand
GGGGTACGATTGTAACTTAAAGACAAAACGCAGCAAAAAACAGGGGCCGCCCGGCGGGAATTTCCCGCCGGGCGGCCCCTGTGGCGTTCCGGTTCGTTTTTTGTTTGAGGGCTTGTTTGACAGCGCCTTTTCCGCCGCTCAGCTGCGCAGGCTCACGCCCAGCGCCTCCAGCTTTTTGAGGATGCTGCCCACCAGCCCGTCGGCCTCCTCGTCGGTGAGGGTGCGGTCGGCCGCGCGGAAGACGAGGCTGTAGGCCAGGCTCTTTTTGCCCGCGCCCAGCCTGTCGCCGGTGTAGATGTCGAAGAGGCTCACGCGCTCGAGCAGCTGGCCCGCGCCCTCGCGGATGCAGCCCTCGAGCGCGGCGGCGGGCACCGCCTCGTCCGCCACCAGCGCGAGGTCGCGGGTGGTGGCCGGGTGCCGGGGCAGCGGCACGCACTGGGGGCAGGCCCCGCGGCAGGCAAACAGCGCGTCGAGGTCAAGGTCAGCCGCGACCACCCGCGCCTTGATGCCGTACCCGGTGCAGACCGCCGGGTGCACCTCGCCCACCGTGCCGATCTTGGTTTTGCCCGCGTAGAGGTCGGCCGCGCGGCCGGGGTGGTAACTCGTGCCCTCGGCGTTGCGCTCGGCCCGCAGCGCCGGGATGCCGGCCGCCTCGGCCAGCTGCTCCACAACCCCCTTCATGGCGGTGAAATCCCAGGCCGGGCCGTAGGCCGCCAGCAGGATCTTCTGGTTCTCGCGCGGCAGCAGGTCGCTGGGGGTTTTGCCCTCGGCGGCCAGCTTTTTGCAGAGGGCCGGATAGTCGTTGAAATCGTTGTCCGCCACCTCGTGGGCCAGGGGGCTCGGGTGGTACTCGGTGGCCTGCTCATACACTGCGCACTCCGGCGCGCGGGCGCCCCAGTTGCGGGCCACCACCTCCAGAATGCTCGGCAGGGCGGTGGTGCGCATGATGCTGGTGTCCTCGCCCAGGGGGTTCGAGAGCACGACAGCATTGCGCAGCGGGCTGTCGGCGGGCAGCCGGATCGCGTCAAAGCACTTGGGGCTGTAGAAGCTGAAGGTCTCGCACTCCCAGAGGCCAAAGCCCGCGAGGGTGTTCATCATCTTCTCGTCAAAGCACTGCCGGGGGGTGGGCCGGGCCTCGGCGCGACCCCGCATCAGGGTGCTGGGCAGCTTGTTGTAGCCCACATACCGGGCCACCTCCTCGGCAATGTCGCAGCTGCGCTCCATATCCCAGCGCCAGGTCGGGCAGACCACCTCGTCCCCCTCCATCACAAAGCCGAGCGGCAGCAGAATGTCCACCATCTGCTGGCGGGAGAGATCGGTGCCCAGCAGCCGGTTCACCGCCTCGGGCTGCAGCGGGATGCGGCGCGCTTCGCGCGGGGCGGGGTAGACGTCGATCACCCCGTTCACCACGTCGCCCGCATCCAGCAGCTGCACCAGCTCCAGCGCGCGGGCCAGCGCCTCGCCGCAGCTGTTGGGGTCGAGCCCCCTCTCGTACCGGCCGCTGGCCTCGGTGCGCAGGCCTAACTTCTTGGCGGTGGTGCGCACCGACGGGCCGTTGAACATCGCGCTCTCAAACACCACGGCGGTGGTGTCCTCGTAGGTGCCGCTGTACTCGCCGCCCATCACACCCGCCACCCCGATGGGCCCCTTGGCGTCCGCGATGATCAGCATCTCCTCGCTTAAAGTATGCTCGGCCCCCTCGAGGGTCACGATCGACTCGCCCGGGCGGGCATTGCGCACATGGATTTCGCCCTCGGCCACATACTTGTGGTCAAAGCAGTGCATCGGCTGGCCGTACTCGAGCATCACATAGTTGGTGATATCGACCAGATTGTTGATCGGCCGCACCCCGCAGCCGCGCAGCCGGTCCCGCATCCATTTGGGGCTGGGCCCCACCCGCACGTTCTCAACCACCGCGCCGCAGTACCGGTAGCAGAGGTCGGGATTGTCGATATACACCTTGAGGTGGTCGTGTACATCACCATGTCCGGGCTTCACCGCCGGAACATGATCTTTGAACGGCAGACCAAAGGTGGCGGCCGTCTCCCGGCCCAGCGCCTTGACCCCGAGGCAGTCCGGCCGGTTGGGGGTGATCTCAAACTCCACCGTCACGTCATCGAGGCCGAGCGCTTTGACCGCCGGGGTGCCGGGGGCGGGCATGCCGTCGGGGTAGTCCCGCTTATCCAGCACGAGGATGCCGTTCTCGATGGCGTAGGGGAAGTCGTGGGTGGTCAGCCCCAGCTCGCCGAGGCTGCAGAGCATCCCGTTCGATTCCACCCCCCGCAGCTTGCCGCTCGTGATCCTCTTGCCGCCCGGCAGGCGGGAATGGTCGAGCGCGGCGGGGCAGAGATCCCCCACCTTGAGGTTCGCCGCGCCGGTCACGATCTGCACCGGGGCGCTCTGGCCCACCTCCACCTGGCAGATCACCATGTGGTCCGAATCCGGGTGGGGCACGATGCTCTCGATCCGGCCGATCACCACGTTTTCGATCTCGTCGGCGGGGCTTTCCCACCCTTCCACCTTGCTGCCGCTCATGGTCATGCGGTCGGCGTACTCCTGCGGGGTGCAGTCGATCGCGGCAAATTCTCTGGCCCATTCCAAAGGCATTTTCATGGCGTATCTCTCCTCCCCTCGTTTAGTGGAACTGCTTCAAAAAGCGCAGGTCGTTCTCGTACAAAAGCCGCATGTCATCGATGTTGTAGCGCATCATGGTGATCCGCTCGAGCCCGACGCCAAAGGCGTAGCCGCTGTACTTGTCGGGGTCGATGCCGCAGTTTTCCAGCACCTTGGGGTGCACCATGCCGCAGCCCA
>DKVN01000061.1:0-7094 GCA_002491225.1 Faecalibacterium sp. UBA7177 | reverse complement strand
AAAGCGCACTTTTGTATCCGGCCCATACAGCTTTTTGATAAACACCTCGAGGGTGCCCTTCAGGTCGCTGAAGGTGATGCCCTCGTCCACCACCAGCCCCTCGATCTGGTGGAAAAGGGGCGAGTGGGTGGCGTCCACCGCGTCGCTGCGGTAGACCCGGCCGGGGGCCACGATGCGGATGGGGGGCCTGGTCTTTTCCATCGTGCGGATCTGCATCCCGCTGGTCTGGGTGCGCAGCAGGATGTTCTCGGTGATATAAAAGGTGTCCTGGGTGTCCCGCGCGGGGTGGCTCTTGGGCATGTTCAGCATCTCGAAGTTGTAGTGGTCGAGCTCGACCTCCGGGCCGCTCACCACATCAAAGCCCATGCCCAAAAAGATCTCCTTCAGCTCGCCCAGCACCTGCTGGAACGGGTGCCGCCCGCCCTGGGCCGGGCGGCGGCCGGGCAGGGTCACGTCGATCACCTCGCCCGCGAGCCGGGCGTTCAGGGCCGCGTCGGCCAAAGCGGCCGAGCGCTGGCGGATCGTCTCGGTGATCTCCTCCCGGATCTCGTTGGCCAGCGCGCCGATCACCGGGCGCTCCTCGGCCGAGAGGCGGCCCATCTGCTTGAGCATGCCGGTCAGCTCGCCCTTTTTGCCCAGAAACCGCACCCGCGCCTCGTCCACGGCCTTTTCGTCCGCCGCGGCGGCGATGGCCTCGCGGGCTGCCGTGCGGATCGCTTCCAAAGCCTGCTTCATAGTGTTTGCTCTCCTCCTTGTGTTGTTGGGTTGAAACCGCCGCGCGGGAAAACACGCGGCGGATGGGCCGGGGCCGGGGGTCCGCCCGGCCGGGCCCTGCGCCCCGCTCGGGGGAGAGGGCGCTGCCGGGGACACAGCCAAACAAAAAGGCTCCGCCCCCGAACAAGATCAGGGACGAAGCCGAAAAACAACCAAAAGGCTCCGCGGTACCACCCAGCTTTTTGCCTTGTATCCGCGCCCGGCCGCGCAAAAAAGCAGCGCGGCGGCGTAAACACGGGCAAACACTCGTGCTCCCGCTAACGGGGGATGCCGTCCCGGCCTACTGGCAGTTTGGCGCGCAGCTGCGCAAAAACCGCCCTGTTCAGCCGGGCCGCTCGAAAGGGAACTTCCGCGCCCCGCCCCGGCCGCGCCCCGTCAGGGGGCAGCCCAATGGCAGCAGCGTCTCGCGCGGGCCCTTCCAGCCGGGTGTGGCCGCCTTTTACAGCAGCGGCATCCGGGGCCCTTCTCTTGAGCGTTCGGCGCTGGCGTACTTTCCTTTGTCACAGCGTTTGTGCCGCTTATTATAGCATGCCCAAAGCCGCTTTGCAAGCCAAAAAGCGGCAGAAAGCGCTTTTTGCCGCGCCCCCTGCCGCCTCAAAACCCTTTTGCCGTCTCAGGCAGCATCCAAACCAGCCGCCCTTAGCTCTCGATCCAGCCCTTGACCTCCCCTTTTAGCCAATCGGCCAGCGCATCCACCCCCTCGCCGGTCCTGGCGCTGATGAGAAAGAGCTTCAGCTTGGGGTTGCGCATCCGGGCGTACTCGCGCACCTTGTCCATCTCAAAGTCAAAGTAGGGCAGCACGTCGATCTTGTTGATGATCAGCGCGTCGCAGACCGTGAAGATCAGCGGATACTTCAGCGGCTTGTCGTGCCCCTCCGGCACCGAGAGGATCATGATGTTCTTCACCGCCCCGGTGTCAAACTCGGCCGGGCAGACCAGGTTGCCCACGTTCTCGAGGATGGCGAGGTCGAGCCCCTCCACCCCCAGCGCCTCGACGCCCTGCCGGGTCATCTCGGCGTCAAGATGGCACATCCCGCCGGTGTGCAGCTGGATGCTCCTGACCCCCGCGGCGCTGATCGTCTCGGCGTCGACGGCCGAGTCGATATCCGCCTCCATCACCCCGATCCGCAGCTCGCCCCGCAGCCGCTCGATCAGCCGCAGCAGGGTGGTCGTCTTGCCCGAGCCGGGCGAGGACATCAGGTTGAGCAGAAAGGTCCGGCTCTCCTTCAGCTGCGCCCGCAGCGCGTCGGCCCGCCGGTTGTTGTCCGCAAAGACGCTCTCCTTGACCTCAATGATCTTGACTGGTTCCATTCGGTTTCTCTCCTTTGATGGCTGGCTTTGATGGCCGACCGCCGGGCCGTCGGATGACCCGGCAGCCCGGCCTCTGGCCGGTCAGCTCCCGATGATCTCCTTGAGCACCAGCTCCCGGCCGGACAGCGGGGTCAGCCGCTCCCGGCTGCCGCAGCCGGGGCAGCACAGGTCGTACTGGTAGCCGTTGAACTCCCGGCCGCACCGCTCGCACCGCACGATGCCGGGGATGGTGATCATCTCTAATTTTGTGTCGGCAAACTTTGTCTTGTACACCGCGGCGGGGTAGCACTCCTCCATGTAGTGCGGGATCACGCCGGATAATTCCCCCACCTCGATCACGATCTTTTCCACCTTTGTCAGCTGCTCCTGCTGCATGATCCGGTCGATCTGTCGCAGCATGGCGCTGATGATGCCCACCTCATGCATGGCCGTTCTCCTTGTTGCCGCCCAGGCTGTTGGCCACGATGCTGCCGGTGCGCTTGACCACATGCTTGGCCACCGCAAAGGGCAGCGACTCAAACTCCATGCCCCAGGCGTCGTTGCGCTTGACCATGTGGATGGCATCAAACGCGCACTTGGTGGTGCACTGCCCGCAGCCGATGCAGAGGTACTCGTCCACCTTGGTTGCGCCGCAGCCCAGGCAGCGTGCGGTCTCCCTGCGGATCTGCTCTTCGGTAAAGGTCACCCGCGTGTCGCCAAAGCTGCGGGCCTTGGCCGCGTTGTAGCCCGGCTTCTGGCGGGGGGGTGGTGTCAAACGAGCCCGCCTCGATCAGGGCGTTGCCCTTGTCCAGCGCGTGGTAGATGCGTCGGTCGCGTCCCAGGGTCAGGCTCTGCCCCTCGTGGACGTACCGGTGCAGCGAGATGGCCGCCTCCTTGCCCGCCGTGATGGCGTCGATGGCAAACTTGGGCCCGGTGACCACGTCTCCGCCCGCAAAGATGTCCGGCTCGGCGGTCTGGCAGGTCAGCGGGTCGGCCTGGATGGTGCCGTTGCGGTTACACACCGCCTTGGTGCCGGTCAGCAGCTCGCCCCACTCGATCGACTGGCCGATCGAGAGCAGTACATTCTCA
This sequence comes from Faecalibacterium sp. UBA7177, assembly GCA_002491225.1. Classification (GTDB taxonomy): domain Bacteria; phylum Bacillota; class Clostridia; order Oscillospirales; family Ruminococcaceae; genus UBA7177. Next base: position 3,941 of record DKVN01000061.1, on the reverse strand, counting down.
CATTCCACCGTCACCGTCTCGGCCTCATCGTACACCGGGTGGAACCGGTGGTTCTCGTCAAACACCGAGACGCACTTCTTAAAGACCACGGCTTTTACCCTGCCGTTCTCGGCAAGGATCTCCTTCGGCCCCCAGCCGTTCTCGACCGTGATGCCCTCGGCCTCGGCGACCTCATCGGCGGCGGCCGGCATGATCTCGCGGCCCTCGAGGCAGTACATGCTCACCGTCTCGGAGCCGACCCGGATGGCCGAGCGGGCCACGTCCACCGCCACGTTGCCGCCGCCGATCACGAGGGTGCGGCCCTTGAGCGCGGCACCTTTGCCCTGGTTGAGCTCGGTGAGGAACCGGATGCCCGAGACGACCCCCTCGGCCTCCTCGCCCGGCACCCCGAGGGCCCGGCCGCCCTGCGCCCCGATGGCGATGTAAAAGCCCTTATAGCCCTGCTCGCGCAGCTGGGGGATGGTAATGTCCTTGCCGACCTCCACCCCGCAGCGGAACTCGACCCCCATCTCCTTCAAAATGTCGATCTCGGCCTCGACCACGTCCTTCTCCAGCCGGAAGGAGGGGATACCGTTCATCAGCATGCCGCCGGGGCGGCTGGCCTTGTCAAACACCACCGGGTGGTAGCCCTTCTGGGCCAGATAGAAGGCACAGCTCATGCCCGCGGGGCCCGCGCCGATGATGGCGATCTTCTCGGGATAGGGCTCGCCGGTCTGGTTGACCATCGGCGGGATATACCGGGTCTCGGCGTTCAGGTCCTGATCCGCGATAAACCGCTTGACCTCGTCGATGGCCACCGCCTCGTCGATGCTGCCGCGGGTGCACTCGGTCTCGCAGACATGGTTGCAGATCCGCCCGCAGACGGCGGGGAAGGGATTCTCCTTCTTGATCAGGGCCAGCGCGTCCCGGTAGCGCCCCTGGGCGGCCAGCCGCAGGTAGCCCTGCACCGCAATGTGGGCCGGGCAGGCGGTCTTGCAGGGGGCGGTGCCGGTCTCGACCGTATCGACCTTGTTCTCGCGGTAATCGACGTTCCAGTCCGCCTTGGTCCACCTGGAGGTGTTGATCTTTTTGTAGGCGGGCTCGGCCTTGAGCGGCTCCTTGGTGCAGAGCTTCTGGCCCAGCTTGAGGGCGTTGCCGGTGCAGTACTCGACACACTGGCCGCAGGCCACGCACTTTTCCTCGTCAACCTTGGCCACATAGTTCGAGCGGATGGCATCCCGCGCGCCGTACATCAGCCCGATGCGCAGCCCAAAGCAGGAGCAGGCGCAGCAGTTGCAGATCGAGTCGGAATCGCCCGGCTCGTGGATGTTGGGCATCGAGTGCATCAGGCCGTTCTCCTCGGCCCGCTTGATGATCTCCCTGGCCTCCTCCTTGGTCACATAGCGGGCCTTGCCGGTCTCGGCGTAAAACTCGGCCGCCGGCCCAAGGTGCAGGCACATGTCCTTTTCGAGATGGCCGCAGCCCTCCCCCATGATCCGGCGGGAGGCCCGGCAGGAGCAGTCGGACACCGAAAAGACATCGTACTTGTCCAGGTAGTAGCTGATCTTTTCAAAATCCACCGCCTGCGGGTCCCCGTCGATCGAGGACTCGATCGGGATCACCCGCATCAAACTCGAACCCATCGGCAGGGTGGAGGCCAGCGAGGCCCCCAGCTTGCTGGTGTAGGCGTTGAAGGCCTTGCCGATCTGGGGGTACCTGGCCAGCTGCTCCCGGTTGCCCACCATCCGCTCGAGGGTGCCGGGGGCGAAGATCTCCACATAGCAGCGCTCAAGGTCGTCGTCCCGGTCGGTCCACACCGTAAACACGCCGGTGTTGGCCAGCTCGTGGGCCAGCCGGGTGGTCTCCTCCAGGCTCTTGCCGGACTTGTCGGCCAGATACTGCATGGTGCGGGGCTTGCGCAGCCCGGCGCAGAGGGCGATGTCCGCCATCTCGTCGGTCACAACGCATTCGAGGGCGTAGTACTCCGGGGCGTCCTCGTCGATCTTGTTCAGCATCCCCGGCACCCCGCCGATCATTTTGGCCAGCTTTACGATCTTGGGTCGCAAACTCATCACGATACCTCCGCTTCTTTTGGTTTGGCCGCGGTTTTGCCGCCGCGGCGGTTGTGTCGGTCAGGCAGGCCCGCCGGGCGCTGCCGCAAAATTCCCCAAATTTCCTATATTTTCATTATAAGAAAAAATTTTTTTGTCGCAAAACAACAAAAGGATTGACTGTCACAACAAAGTATTGTATCTTAAACAGAGGAGGCGATGGTATGCAGATCCGCACCCTCTACTCGCTGCTCAAGCTCTACGAGGTTCAAAACGTCTCCAAGGCGAGCGAGCAGCTGTTTTTGACCCAGCAGGGCCTCAGCCGCCAGATCAAGTCGCTCGAGCAGGAGTTCGGGGTGCCCCTCTTTGTCCGCAAAAAGGACGGGGTGATCCCCACCGAGCTCTGCTGCCAGCTGATCCCGCAGATCCGCACCATCTGCGAGGCCCACACCGCCGCGCTGCGCATCGTCGAACAGGCCCCGGGGGCCGGGCTGCGGATCGGCTTCCCCTACGGGCTTGCCAACGGCATCGGCAACCAGTTTCTGGTCGAGTACCTCAACGCCTACCCCCAGATCAGCATCGAGCTGCAGGAGGCCCGGATGGAGGCCTGCCAGGAGGGGCTAGCCTCGGGCCGGCTGGATCTGGCCATCTTCATCGAGCCCTTCGACAAGACGGATCTGCTGTACGAGCCGATCGCGGCCGACCAGATGTACGCGGCGATCCACCGCAGCAACCCGCTGGCCGCCGAGCCCGGCCCGCTGCCCTTTGCGCAGCTGGACGGCCAGAAGATCATCACCAGCCCGCAGGAAAACGTGCTGGTGCGCTTTTTCGATTACTGCTGTACCCTCGCCCACATCCAGGTGCAGCGGCTGATGTTTTCCAGCTACGCGATCGATTTCCTCAACTCGATGTCCCGGGACATCGGCATCGAGCCGCTCACCTCCGCGATGGCCTTTCGCATCACCAATCCCGAGCTGCGCATCCGCCGGCTTGTTTTGCCGGTGCCGGGGCAGCTCTACCTCTGCCGGGCCAAAAATGGGCCCAACCAGAAGGCGGCGCGGCATTTCGCGGCCTTCTGCAGGGACTATTTCGCCCGCGAGCCGGTGCCGCGTTTCGGCGCGGACGAGGACTGAGCTGCGCCGCGGCGGGCGTTTTGGTCGCACCGTTCATTGGATGATATTTGATGATCCATGATGAGAAAAAGGAGGCGCGCGCATGATCTTTGGCATCGGCATCGACAATGCCGCCGTCGACCGCTTTGCGGAAAAAATCGCCCATGAATCCTTCTGCGCCCGGGTCTACGGCCCGGCCGAGCGGGCGATGCTGGCCGGCCGCGGCGGGCGGCGGGCCGCCGAGGGGGCGGCGGGCTGTTTTGCGGCCAAGGAGGCCTTTCTCAAGGCGGCGGGCCGGGGGCTCGGCGGCTTTGCGCTGGCCGAGATCGAGGCGCTGCGGCGCGAGAGCGACGCACCCTATCTCGCCTTTTCGGGCGCGGCGGCGGACTGGATGCGCGAAAACCGCCTCACTGCCCACCTCAGCATCACCCACGACGGCGGCATCGCCACCGCCGTCGTCCTGCTCGAACAGGGCTGACCGGCGGGGCTCGCCGGAGCGGAGACCTGCACCCTCGCCCGCCTGTCTCACCTGCGCCGCGCCCCTGCGGGCCTTTTCGGCAACCTGCCGCTTCCTCCCCCCTGATTAACCGCGCCGGTCCCGGGGCATACTGTAGTTGCCGGGCCGCGGCCCGGCAATCTGCAACAGGAGGACACGGTACATGGAAGTGCATCGCGGAGAGGTTTTTTACGCGGACCTGAGCCCGGTGGTGGGCTCGGAGCAGGGCGGGGTGCGCCCGGTGCTGATCGTCCAGAACGATGTCGGCAACCGGCACAGCCCCACGGTGATCGCGGCGGCCAT
>DKVN01000019.1:3436-5955 GCA_002491225.1 Faecalibacterium sp. UBA7177 | reverse complement strand
CAAAGGTTTTGGCGTACCAGCAGCGGCCGCGGTAGTAGCTGCCGTTGCCGTCGCAGCCGTCCACCGCGTTCCAGGAATGGGGCAGGTCGACATCCTGCCAGCTTTCCGGCAGGGCGCTGGGCAGGCCCGCGTCCTCGCGGATGAATTTCCAGCCCTGATCCAGTTCAATGACATTGCGCATGATGCTTCATCTTCCTCCTTTATCCGTTTGTCTACGCGTTTGCCCAATGCAGAGGCGGGGCCGGCCCTCGATTCGGCGGTGTTTGGCGAAGTTGGTTGAAAAATAAAAAAAGAGGGCAAGAGTTTTGGGCATTTTCGTTAAAAAAAGTATAATCCATTTTGGTCCGCATTACCAGTGAAAATTTTTTGCAGAACTATCATAATTTTTATATTTTTCTCGTCTTCCAAAAATTTTCCGGCTGCCATGCCCGGCTTGCATGAGAAGCGGAGAAAGAAATGCCAGATTTTTGTTGAACTTACCCAGAAAGTATGGGATAATACCAACTATACAGGACTGCTTGAATGGGGGACGCCCGGATGGAACACGAACGCGAGCTGCGCTTTGCGCAAAAGCTGCTGGACAACTTTTTTCTGCCCATGAGCCTGCTGTGTGCCGGGGAGGGCGAGGCCGAGCGCATCCCCTCGCTGGAGATGCGGCGGCTGCTGCAGCCCGGCATCAGCGTGCGCGAGGTGTACGCGCAGCTGGCCCCGCTCTGCAAGCCGGGGGTCATCTACCGCTATCAGGACGAGCTGGACTGCAACCTGCTCTGCTTTCAGGCTGCGGGGGGCGACGCGCCGGTGATCGCGGTCGTCGGGCCGTATCTGCTGCAGCCGGTGACCGACGCGCTGCTGCGGGCCAACGCCGCCAAGTTCCCCCAGCCCGAGCGGATCCTCCCCTCGCTGGAAAAATACTACCGCGAGGTGCCCCATCTCGAAAACGAGAACCAGCTGCTGGTGCTGCTGTACACCCTCGGCGGCGAGCTTTGGGGCGGCGGGGTCACGGTGGAGGAGATCGCAAACCCGCTGCAAAGCCAGCCGCTGCAGCCCCAGGGCCTCGCCCGCAGCGCGCATGGTGTGTCCAGCCTCTCGATCGAGGCGCTGGCCAACCGCTACGCCGACGAGGAAAAGCTGATGCGGGCGGTGTCCGCCGGGCAGGCCGACACGGCGGCGGTGGTGTACAACCGGTTTTCGGCCCGGCAGATGGAGCAGCGGACCGCGGCCCCGCTGCGCGGCATGAAAAACTACTTTATCGTGCTCAACACCCTGCTGCGCAAGGCCACCGAGTACGGGCAGGTGCCGCCGGTCTACATCGACGGGCTTTCGAGCGAGCTGGCCCGCCAGATCGAGGCGGCCCCCAGCACCGAGGCGCTGCGGGCGCTGGGCCCCCGGATGGTGCGCCACTACTGCCAGATCGTGCAGGAATTTTCGCGCGAGGGGCACTCGCAGCTGATCCGCAAGCTGCTGATGCTGGTGGAGGCCGATCTGATGAGCGACCTCGGCCTCAGCGCGCTGGCACGGGCGCTGAATGTCAATTCGAGCTATCTGTCCTCCCTCTTCAAAAAGGAGATGGGCATGACCCTGACCGAGTATGTCGGCCGCCGCAGGATCAACCACGCCAAGCTGCTGCTCGAGACCACCGGGCTGCAGATCCAGGCCATCGCCCAGCAGTGCGGCATCCCGGATGTCAACTACTTTACCCGCACCTTCAAAAAATACACGGGGCTGACCCCCAAGGAGTACCGCACCGCACAGCGGGCGGGGTGAGGGCAGCGCGCAGGGTGAGGGGGAGCAGGGCCTGAGCGGGCAACTGCCAAAAAATCTGCTGTTTTTCCCAAAAATATTTCTTTGCCTTACTGCTTTTTTGTGATAGAATTGAAAAAGAGAGCTTGCGCCCGGCGGATGGGCGATAAGAAAGACGAAAAAGGAGGAGACAGCAAGATGGTAGATCTGCGCCAAAAACCGTTTTTTCTGGACGATGAGGGCATCCAATGGGTGGAGGATACGATCGCCTCGATGACCCTGGAGGAAAAGGTGGGCCAGCTGTTTGTGCAGATGCGCCACAGCCTTGACCCGGATGAGATCCAGAACACCCTCGACCGCTTCCACCAGGGCGGCCTGCGCTGGCAGGGCGGGGACCGCGAGGGGGTGTATGCCCAGAACAAGACCTATCAGGAGCGCTCGCGCATCCCGCTGCTGATCGCGGCCAACTGCGACAACGGCGGCGACGGCTGCCTCTCGGACGGCACCTTTGTGGCCACCGCGGCCGAGGCGGCGGCGGGCGGCGGCAGGCAGACCGCCTACGACATGGGCTATGTGGCCGGGCGGGAGGCGTCCAGCGTCGGGGTCAACTGGATGTTCAACCCCTGCGCCGACATCTACATGAACTGGCGCAACACCATCGTCAACACTCGCGCCTTCGGTGACAACGCCGATCAGGTGATCGAAAACATCCGCGCCTATATCGAGGGCATCCACCAGAGCAATGTCGCCTGCTGCTGCAAGCACTTCCCCGGCGACGG
>DKVN01000019.1:2703-3090 GCA_002491225.1 Faecalibacterium sp. UBA7177 | reverse complement strand
TCCTTCCGCAAGGTCTACCAGACCATGATCGACGAGGGGCTCGAGAGCATCATGGTGGGGCACATCGCCCTGCCGGCCATGAGCCGCAAGCTGCGCCCCGGCATCAGGGAAGAGGAGATCATGCCCGCCACCCTCGCGCCCGAGCTGCTCACCGACCTTTTGCGGCAGCAGATGGGCTTCAACGGGCTGGTGATCACCGACGCCTCCCACATGGCCGGGATCGCCTGCATGGAAAAGCGGGAGGTCGCGGTGCCCAAGGCCATCGCCTCGGGCTGCGATATGTTCCTCTTCTCGAACGACGCGGACGAGGACTTCGGCTACATGATGGCGGGGGTCAAAAACGGCACCATCACCGAGGAGCGGCTGAGCGACGCGCTCCACCGCATT
>DKVN01000019.1:708-2365 GCA_002491225.1 Faecalibacterium sp. UBA7177 | reverse complement strand
GACCCGGCCTTGAAGGAGACGGTGGTGGGCTGCGCGGAGCATCTGCGGCTGGCCGAGCAGGCGGCCGACCGGTGCGTCACGCTGGTCAAGGATACAAAGCACAACCTGCCCATCGACCCGGCCAAACAACACAGGGCGCGGCTGGTGTATATCCAGTCCACCCCCACCAGCAAGGCATACAAGGGCGACCCGGTGAAGGATGTGGTCATCGAGGAGCTGGAGCGCGCGGAGTTTGCGGTGGAGGTGGCCCCCAACTTCCACGATCTCGAGGTGGAAAAGGGCCCCAGCCCCGCCAACATGATGACCATGATGGAGTGCGGCCGGATGGACGAGTTCCGCGCCAAATATGACGTGGTCTTTTTGGTGATCAATGTCAAGGGCTACGCGCAGGAGAACAATGTCCGGCTGCGCTGGAGCTGCAATCACTCGAGCGAGCTGCCCTGGTACGCTACCGAGGTGCCGACCATCGGCATCAGCCTCAACTACACCAACCACCTCATTGATGTGCCGCAGGTGCGCACCTTTATCAACGCCTACGGCCCTACCCGCGCCAGCATCCGGGCCGCGATCGAAAAGGTCTGCGGCAGGAGCGCATTTACCGGCACCGCCAGCGACACCGTTTTTTGCGGTAAGTGGGATACGCGGCTGTAAGCGGTTTTGAACCGGCAGGCAGGGGGCTGCAAAGAGCATAAAAAGGGCATAAAATGAGCGAGGCCCGGCCTCCCCGTGTGGGGGAGGCCGGGCCTCGCCTGGTTATGGGATTGATTGCAGCTCACTCGCTCAGCATCGAGAGGTCGATCTCGTAGGGGCTCTCGATGGCCTGCTGCATCGGGGCCTCCTTTTTGTATTTGGCCAGCTCGGCGGCGGCGCGCGCCGGGTCGGCCAGGGTGCCCGCGCCGCCCACGCAGCCGCCGGGGCAGCCCATGCCCTCCAGCAGGTAGCCGTTGTACTTGCCCGCGCGGGCCATCATCAGCAGCTTTTTGCAGTCGGCCAGGCCCTGGGCGCTGGCGATCTTGACCTCGCGGTCCGGCTCCCACTGGTGGATGGTGTCGGCCACGGCCTGGGCCACCCCGCCGCTCACCGCAAAGCCGCGGCCCGCGGCGGTGCCCTCCTTGAGGTCGGTGGTGGCCTCCAGCTCGCCAAAATCCACCTCTTTGGCCTCAAACAGGCCCATCAGCTCCTCAAAGGTCAGCACAAAATCCACGTCGCTGCGGATGGTGCGGCGGCTGGCCTCTAACTTTTTGGCGGCGCAGGGGCCGATAAAGGCCACCCGGCTGCCGGGGAACTTCTTCTTGACCAGCCGGGCAGTCAGCACCATCGGGGTCAGCGCCATGCTGATATAGCCCGCCATCTCGGGGAAGAGCTTTTTCGCCATCACGCTCCAGCTGGGGCAGCAGCTGGTGGCCATAAAGGGCTGGTGCTCGGGCACCTCGCGCATAAAGTCCTTGGCCTCCTCGATGGTGCAGAGGTCCGCGCCCACCGCCACCTCCACCGTGTTGGCAAAGCCCAGCTGCTGCATGGCGGCCCGCAGCTTGTCCGGCGTCAGCCCGGGGAACTGCCCGATGAAGGCCGGGGCCACGATGGCGTAGACCTGATCCCCCCGCTTGATCGACTGGATCAGCTGGAAGATCTGGCCCTTGTCCACGATCGCGCCAAA
>DKVN01000019.1:0-375 GCA_002491225.1 Faecalibacterium sp. UBA7177 | reverse complement strand
CGGCCCAGCTCGTCCGAGTGGATGGCGTTCATGCCGCAGGCACTGGCGCAGGGGCGCTCCATCTTGACGATGGCGTGGTAGGGGCAGGCGGCCACGCACTTGCCGCACTTGATGCACTTGTCCTGGTCGATGTGGCTGCGCCCGTTGCGAAAGTCGATCGCCTTTTTGGGGCAGACCTCGGCGCAGGGGTGGGCCAGGCAGTTCTGGCAGAGCGGGGTCACCTTGACCAGCTTTTCCGGGCAGCGGTTGCAGGCGTACTTGATGATGTTGATCAGCGGCGGGTCGTAGTATTTGTCCGCGATGACGCTGTGCTCCAGCCCCTCGGTGGCGGGGGCCAGCTCGTCCACCGGTCGCAGCGACAGGCCCATCGCCAGC
>DKVN01000047.1 GCA_002491225.1 Faecalibacterium sp. UBA7177 | reverse complement strand
CGGCGAGGTCGGCGGCGTGGGTCTCGCCGCTGAGCACCAGGATGCTGCACAGCCCGTTGCGGTTGCCCGCCGGGATGTCGGTATAGAGCCGGTCCCCCACCATGGCGGCCTCGGCCCGCGCCGCGCCCAGCATCGCAAGGGCCTCGTCGACGATACCGGCGTTCGGCTTGCCGATGATCTCGTCCGGCATCCGGCCGGTGGAGGCCTGCACATAGGCGTGCAGCGCGCCGATATCCGGCACAAAGCCGTGTTTGGTGGGGCAGTTGTAGTCCGGGTGGGTGGCGAGGTAGGGCAGCCCGCTGCGCACGAGGGCGCAGAAATGGCAGAGCTTGGGGTAATCGAAGCTGGTGTCGAAGGCCGAGACGAGCAGCGCGGGGTGTTCTTCCTCGAGCGGCACCCCCATCGCCTCGAACTCCTGCCGCAGGGCCGGGTTGCCCAGCAGGTAGACCGGCTGGCCGGGCCAGCGCCGCAAAAGATACCGGGCGGTGGCCTGCCCCGAGGTGAGCAGCTGGGTATCCGGGTCGATGGCAAGGCCCATGCGGGCCAGTTTTTCAATATAGGCGCGGGCGCTTTTGGAGGAGTTGTTGGTCAAAAAGCACCAGCGGCGGCCGGTGGCGGTGAGCCGGGCCAGAAACTCCCGCGCCCCCTCGATCCAGCTTTCGTCGAGGTAGACGGTGCCGTCGAGGTCGAGCAGAAAGGCCCGCAGACCGGGCAGCAGGCCCTCGGGGTCCTCGTCCAGCCGCCAGCCCCCGGCGGCGAGGAGGGCGCGGTCGTCGGGCCGGACCCCCTGCCCTGCGGCCGTCGCGGCCCCCTCGGCCTGTGCCGCCTGTGCGGCGGCCTGCCCGTCTGCCCGCGCCGCCGCCTGCCCCGCGACCCGCGCGGGGGTGGGCGCATTCCCCTGCCCGCTCATGCCTGCGCCAGCCCTTTCATGCTCAGCGAGATGCGCTTTTTCTTGAGATCCACGTCCAGCACCCGCACCCTGACCACCTGGCCCACCCGCACCGCCTGGGTGGGGTGCTTGATGAACCGGTCGCTCAGCTGGCTGATGTGCACCAGCCCGTCCTGATGCACCCCGATGTCCACAAACGCGCCGAAATCGATGACATTGCGCACGGTGCCGGAAAGCTCCATGCCGGGCTTTAAGTCCTCGATGCCCATCACGTCGCTGCGCAAAAGGGGCGGGGGCAGCTCGTCCCGCACGTCCCGGCCGGGGCGCTGCAGTTCGGCCAGGATATCCCGCAGGGTGGGCTCGCCCGCGCCGGTCAGCTCGACCAGCTTTGCCATGCCGAGCGCCCTGGCCCGGGCGGGCAGCGCCGCCATCGCCTCGCCGCCGATGTCCTTTGCTGCGAGGCCGCAGGCGTCGAGCAGGGCGGCAGCGGCGGGGTAGCTTTCGGGGTGGACGGCGGTGGCATCGAGCGGGTTTTTGGCCCCCGGCAGCCGCAGGAAACCGGCGCACTGCTCAAACGCCTTGGGGCCCAGGCCCTTGACCTTTTTGAGCTGGGCGCGGCTGGTAAAGGCCCCCTGCTCCTCCCGGTAGGCGACGATGTTTTTGGCGGTGGCATTGGACAGCCCCGCCACCCGCCCGAGCAGCGGGGCGCTGGCGGTGTTGAGGTCGACCCCCACGGTATTGACGCAGGCCTCCACCACCCCGTCCAGCGCCTCTTCCAGCCGCTTTTGGGGCATGTCGTGCTGGTACTGCCCCACCCCCACCGCCTTGGGCTCGATCTTGACCAGCTCGGCCAAGGGATCCTGCAAGCGCCGCGCGATGCTGACCGCACTGCGCAGGTTGACGTCATACTGGGGGAACTCCTCGGCCGCCAGCTTGCTGGCCGAGTAGACGCTGGCCCCCGCCTCGCTGACCACCATGTACTGCACCCCGCCGCCCATCTCGCGGATAAGGTCGGCGGCGAACTGCTCGGTCTCCCGCCCGGCGGTGCCGTTGCCGATGGCGATGATCTCGACCCCGTGCTTTTCGATCAGGGCCCGCACCGCTTTTTTGGCCTGCTCCACCCGCCTGAACTCCGGCACCGGGTAGACGACCGCGGTGTCCAGCACCTTGCCGGTGGCGTCCACCACCGCCACCTTGCAGCCCATGCGGTAGCCGGGGTCGAGCCCCATGGCCACCTTGCCCCGGATGGGCGGCTGCAGCAGCAGCTGGCGCAGGTTTTCGCCAAAGAGGGCGATGGCCCCCTCGTCGGCCTGTTCGGTCAGCGCGGCGCGGATCTCCCGCTCGAGGCTGGGGTGGAGCAGCCGGGCGTAGCCGTCCAGCACGGCGGCCCGCACCTCGGCCGCGGCCGCGCCGGGTTTGTTGCCCGCGAAGAGCTGCACGGCCAGCGCGCCGGCCCGCTCGGGATCGACCTCGACCGTCACCTTCAAAAAGCCCTCCCGCTCCCCGCGGTCGAGCGCGAGCACCCGGTGCCCGGCGATCTTGGAGACCGGCTCGGAGAAGTCATAATAGAGGGCATAGACGCTGTCCTCTTCCCTGGCGGCTTTGCTCCTGACGAGGCCGAAGGCGTGGTAGAAGCGGCGCAGCTCGCCCCGCACCGCCGCGTCGTCGCTGGCCGCCTCGGCGAGGATGTCCCGCGCCCCGGCGAGGGCGGCCTCGGCGTCCGGCACCTCTTCATTGAGGTAAGCCGCGGCCTCGGCGAGCGGGTCGGTTGCGGGGTCCTGGGCCAGCAGCAGCTCGGCCAGGGGGCCGAGGCCCCGGGCCCTGGCCACGCTGGCGCGGGTCTTGCGCTTGGGCTTGTAGGGGCGGTAGAGATCCTCGACCTCGGCGAGGGTGGCGGCGGCCTCGATCGCCTTTTGCAGCTCGGGGGTCATGGCGTTTTGGGCCTCGATGCTGCCCGCCACCTCCTCCCTGCGCTTATCCAGCCCGCGCAGGTAACTGAGGCGCTCGTCCAGCATGCGCAGGGCCTGGTCGTCCATCGAGCCGGTGGCCTCCTTGCGGTAGCGGGCGATGAAGGGGATGGTGTTGCCGTCGTCGATCAGGCCGATGGCGGCCGCCACCTGCGGCTGGGGGAGGTTCAGCTCGGTTGCGATCTGTTTTGCGTAGTCGGTCATGATGGTTCCTCACGTTTCTGTTGGTTGGGGGTGTTGGGCGTGTTGGGTGGTTCGGTTGGCGGCGCGGCCATCGGGTGCGGCGGTGCGGCCGGGGCCGGAGAGGCCGGGGATACCGGGCTGCCTGCCGGGGATGCCTGCGCCGCCGGGGCGCCTGCCTGCGCCGCCGGGCCGCGGCGGATGCGGCGGGGTTTGCGCCCGGCCTTGCCGCCCCGCCGCCCGCGCCGCCAGAGCAGCGCGAGGTAGGCCGCGTAGAGCACCGCGCAGCCCCCCGCCACCCAGAGCGCGGCGGCGAGGCCCGGGGTGCGGTAGGTGAAGCGGATCTCGCTTGCGCCCGCCGGGCAGCGCACCGCCATCAGCCCGTGCGAGACCTTGTAAATCTCGGCCGGCTGGCCGTTGACCGTGGCGGTAAAGCCCTCGTCCCAGGGCACGCTGAACTGCACCAGCTTCTCGCGCGGCAGCTCGATGGCGGCGGTAAAGCCGCGGCTGTCGGCCGCAAAGCTGCGCACCGCACCGGCCCGCCGCTCGGCCACATCCTGCTGGAAGGCGCTGTACCCGCGGCTGTCGGCCGCGCGCTCGCCCAGCGGCTCCAGCAGGCCGTCCGCCGTCAGGGCGGCGGCGTCCTCCCCGCGCAGCACCACCGCCTTGCAGAGCACCGCCGCCCGGCCGCTTTTGGGGATCTGCTCGAACTCCTCCTCGGTGAGGGAATGGTCGTAGCTCAGGCCCATCGGCAGCCAGTTCTCGTTTTCAAAGAGGACGAGGCCGCCCTGCTGATCCACCGCGGTCCAGCCCTCGTCCGCCTTTTCGCGGAATTCGTCCAGATCCTTTTCGTCACACAGCAGGTACCTGACCCCCAAAAGGGCCCGCAGGGCGTACTGCTCGATGTCCGGCTTCGAGTTGACATCCCGGGTGACCCCCACCGCAGGGTAGAATTCGAGGATCGAGGGGGCCACGGTGGAGTTGAAGAACTGCAGGCTGGGATGGTCGAGCCACAACGCGAGGTTATCGTAGCAGCCGTAGCTGTCGGTGCGGTAGTACTGGCCCTCGTCGTCCGGCAAATCGAAGCTGCGGGCCTCGTGGTAGCACTGCTGCACATAGCCCGCGTCGTTCTCCCACTGGCCAAACTTGCCGATGGCGATCTCGACCACCCCCATCAGGCAGGCAAAGCTCATCACCAGGGCCAGCAGGGCGCGGGGCAGCCGGGCGCTGCCCTGCCAGACCCGCCAGACCCCCCAGAAGAGGGCCAGCCCGCCCAGCGCCAGCGCCAGGCTCAGCCAGAACTGGGGCTGGTTGTTGACCACCCCGAGGCTCCAGACCCCGTCCTCCTCCTTGGGGATGAGGGCGAAGGCGGCAAAGGCGGCGGTGCATCCGGCCACCGCCTTGAAGGCGTCCGGCAGCTGCGCCTCGATGCGAGGCTCTTCGAGGGCATGGACGGTGGCGGCGCACATCAGCAGCACCGGCATGTAGTACCAGCGGGCGTAGTAGCTGGAGTTGAGGGCGTAAAAGCTCGAGTTGAGCACCGGCACCAGCGCAAAGACGGCGCAGCTGAGCAGCGCCCGGCGCAGAAAGCTGCCCCGGCCCGCGCGCAGGTAGGCCAGCACCCCCACGCAGCCCACCGCGGGCAGGTAGGCCGAGAGGCTGGTCCACTTGATGACCCCCTCGGTGAAGATGGCGGGCAGATAGGGCGGGTCGGGCGGGAAAAAGAGGCTGGCGAAGATGGCAAAATACTGCTGCACATTGTGGTAGAGCAGGAAGCCAAAGCCGCTCGAAAGGTCGACCGTGCGGGGGTTTTGGGCGAGGCTGAGCACCGCGGGCCAGGCCAGCACGCAGCCGAGCCCGCAGCCGAGCAGGCTCTCGAAGGCGAGGGCACCAAAGAGCCGCGGGGTGAGCCGCCACTCCCGCGCGGCGCACTTGCAGATGAAATAGAGGAACAAAAAGACGATCTGCCCCGCGAAGAAGAAGTAGTTGCAGAGCAGATTGACCGCCACAAAGGCCGGAAAGACCCCCCGCCGCCCGCGGTAGACCGTCTCGTCGAGGGCCCAGAGCTCGTAGGGGAAGAGGGCGACCACATCCACAAAGTGGTTGAAGAAGATGTTGTAGACCGCAAAGCCCGAGAGGGCGTAGAGCGCCCCGCCCAAGACGGCGTAGTTCTCGTCCCGGACATACCGCCGCAGGTAGAGGTAGCCGCCCGCGCCCGCCGTGCCGAACTTGAGGCAGAGCAGCGGCACCATCAGGTAGGGCTGGGCCGCGGCGGGCAGCAAGCTGCCCAGCCAGAAGAAGGGGGAGCCGAGCAGGTAGAAGGAGTAGCTGTTGACAAAGCCGCTGCCAAGGTCGGTGGCCCAGCTGAACGAGCCGCCGCCCTGCTCCAAAAATTGGTTGAGGTGGTAGGAGAAGGCGATCTGCTGGCTGTTGAAATCCCCCGCGTAGAGGAAAAAGCCCTTGTCGATGAGCAAAAAGGGCAGAAAGATACAGAAGGCCGACAGGGCGCAGAGGCCGAAGCTGAGGGCGAACTTGTTCTGTTTGGGGGACGCTTGCAGCATGGGATCACCTCGCAAAACGCAAAATCGCGGCAAATAGGCCGCCTGATCGGACATTGGGTGTGGTATACTGGAGGGCGGAAGCGCCGAAAAGGGGCGCAGCCCCGCCCCGATGGCACGGCAATGGCCCGGCGGAAAAATACAGTTTGTATTGATAGCGCTATTTTATACAAAACAGGAGGAAGTTTTATGGAAGCGACCTACCCGTTCAGCGCGCTGGTGGCGCGGATGAAGTACATCACCCGGTGGAGCCTGATGCGCACCGCCCGGCCGGAATCTTTGAGCGAGCACACGGCCGACGCCGCGCTGCTGGCCCATCTGCTCTGCCTGATCGCCACCCGCATCCTGGGCGAGAGCGGGGAGGCGATCCACCCCGAGCGGGTGGCGGTGGCGGCGCTCTACCACGACGCGCCCGAGATTTTGACCGGCGACCTGCCCACCCCGGTGAAGTACCAGACCGAGGCGATGCGCACCGCCTGCAAGGCGCTGGAGGCGGCTGGGGCCGAGACGATGGCCCGGCTGCTGCCGGAGGAGCTGCAGGCCGAGATGGCCGGATGGCTGGGCGGCACACAGCTGACCGAGGCGGAAAAGGCCCTGCTCAAGGCGGCCGACCGGCTGAGCGCCCTGATCAAGTGCCTGGAGGAGGGGGCGGCCGGCAGCCACGAGTTTGCGGCCGCCCGCGAAGCGCAGGAGGCGGCCCTGCACGGGATGCACTGCCCCGCCGCCGAGTATTTTATGGCCCACATGCTGCCCTGCTACACCCAAAACCTCGACGAATTGACCCACGGGCGGCTGGGGTGAGGCGGGGCCGCCGGGGCCCCGCGGCTTGTCCCGCAGCGGCAGACGTTTTGGGACGCTGGGGCAGGCCGGGGCGGCTGTCTCATCCTGCCGCTCACTGCCCTGTGCCGCGGCTCAGCTATCCGCCCGCTGGCTCTCGAGCACCTGCTCGATGAGCCGGTCGAGATCCGCAAAATGCTGCAATTGGCAGCAGGCCCGGCGCAGCGCGGCGGCCCCGCGCAGGCCTTTCATATAATGCAGGGCCTGGCTGCGGGCCTGGGGCATGGCGGCCCACTCGCCCTTTTCCTCGCACATCTCGTACACCTGCTGCCGCAGCGCCTGCATCCGTTGGCCGAGGGTGGGCAGCGGCGGCACCGGCTGCCCGGCCAGCGCGGCGTTGACCCGCTCGAACAGCCAGGGGTCCCCCAGCGCCGCCCGGCCGATCATCACCCCGTCGCAGCCGGTCTCGCCCACCATCCGCACCGCATCCTCTGCGCTGGCAATGTCCCCGTTGCCCAGCACCGGGATGCGCACCGCCTGCTTCACCGCGCGGATCATCCCGGCATCGATGCCCGGCTCGTACATCTGCTGCCGGGTGCGGGCGTGCAGCGCGATGGCGGCGGCACCGGCCTCCTCGCAGCGCTTGGCCACCTCGATGGCGGTGATGTGCTCCGCGTCCCAGCCGGTGCGCAGCTTGACCGTCACCGGCCGCCCCTCGGCAGCCGATACCACCGCCCGCACCATCTCGCCGCAGAGCCGGGGGTCGAGCAGCAGGCGGCTGCCCGCGCCGGAGGCGGTGATCTTGGGGGCGGGGCAGCCCATGTTGAGGTCGAAAAAGTCAAAGGGGCGATCCGCGATCATCGCGGCGGCTCTGGCCACCGTTTGGGGCTCGGCCCCGAACAGCTGCACCCCGAAGGGGGCCGGGTTTTCGCCCTGCCAGAGCAGCCGGACACTCTTTTTGTCCCCAAAGGTGATGGCCTTGGCGCTGACCATCTCGCTGACCGTGTAGGCCGCCCCGTGCCGGGCCGCCAGGCGGCGGCAGGCGGCATCGGTAAACCCGGCCATCGGGGCCAGCGCCGCCCGCCCGGCGATCGAAATGCTGCCCAGCTGCATCGCGGCGCACCCCCTTCGTTTTCACTAACTGTTCTATTCTATCACATCCCGGCAAAATGTGGTATACTGAAAATCATCACATCTCCTGCTTTGCAAGAAAGGACCCAACGCTTATGAAGCTGCTGGTTTTGGACGGCAATTCCATCGTCAACCGCGCCTTTTACGGCATCCGGCTGCTCTCCACCAAGGACGGGCAGTTCACCAACGCCATCTTCGGCTTTCTCAACATCCTGCACGGCCTTTTGCGGGACCACGCGCCCGACGAGGTGGCCATCGCCTGGGACCTGCGGGCCCCCACCTTCCGGCATAAACTGTACGACGGCTACAAGGCCACCCGCAAGGGGATGCCGCAGGAGCTGGC
>DKVN01000086.1:5796-5975 GCA_002491225.1 Faecalibacterium sp. UBA7177 | reverse complement strand
CCCCAGAACTTGCACTCCTTGGTGCCCTCGGCCGCGGTGTTGGGCGCGGGCTTCTCCTCGAGCGAGAGGTTGGTGACGTCGTCCTTGATGCCGATGGTGAAGCGGGGCTTCGGGGCGTCCTTCTTCAGCTCGTCATACACGGCGAAGACGCTGGAGGGCGGGGTGTCCTTGCTGCCCAG
>DKVN01000086.1:0-5475 GCA_002491225.1 Faecalibacterium sp. UBA7177 | reverse complement strand
GCCCAGGCCGTAGCGGCCGCCGGTGAGGATGATGTCGTTCTTGCCGGCCTCGCGCAGGGCGGTGGCAACGTCGAGGAAGAGGGGCTCGCCGAGGCTGCCCGGCTCCTTGGTGCGGTCGAGCACCGCGATCTTCTTGGCAGTGGCGGGGATGGCGGCGATCAGCTTGTCCGCGCAGAAGGGACGGTAGAGCCGGACCTTGATCAGGCCGATCTTCTCGCCCTGGGCGGTCAGATAGTCGATGACCTCCTCGGCCACGTCGCAGATCGAGCCCATCGCGATGATGACCCGGTCGGCATCCGGCGCGCCGTAGTAGTTGAAGGGCTTGTAGTCGGTGCCCAGCTTCTCGTTGACCTTGGCCATGTACTTTTCCACCACGGCAGGCAGCTCGTCGTAGAACTTGTTGCAGGCCTCACGATGCTGGAAGAAGATGTCGCCGTTCTCATGGCTGCCGCGCATCGAGGGATGCTCGGGGTTGAGCGCATGATTGCGGAACTCCTTGATGGCGTCCCAGTTGACCATGTCGGCGAGGTCGGCATAATCCCACTTTTCGATCTTCTGGATCTCGTGGCTGGTGCGGAAGCCGTCAAAGAAGTTGATGAACGGCACCTTGCCCTCGATGGCGGCCAGATGCGCCACGGCGGACAGGTCCATGACCTCCTGCGGGTTGGACTCGGCCAGCATGGCAAAGCCGGTCTGACGGCAGGCGTAGACGTCGGAATGGTCGCCGAAGATGTTCAGCGCGTGGGTGGCCACGGTACGGGCCGAGACATGGAATACGCTGGGCAGGTTTTCGGCTGCGATCTTGTACATGTTGGGGATCATCAGCAAAAGGCCCTGCGAAGCCGTGAAGGTGGTGGTGAGCGCACCGGCGGCCAGGCTGCCGTGCACTGCGCCAGCCGCGCCGGCCTCAGACTGCATCTCCATCACCTTGACCTCGGTGCCGAAGATGTTCTTCTGGCCTACGGCGGCCCACTGGTCCACACTGTCCGCCATGGGGCTGGACGGCGTGATGGGGTAGATGGCAGCCACTTCTGTAAACGCATAGGCTACATGCGCAGCAGCGGTGTTGCCATCCATGGACTGTTTGGCTCTTGGCATTGTTCTTCCTCCAGTTTTCCGGCGGCCGCTCGTCTTTTGCCTGATTGCCGTGCAGGCGGCGGGGCGGGCGGCCTCCAAAATTCAGAAGCGGGGTCCGGGGGCAGTACTTCCCCCCGGAAGGCGCGATTCCGTATCTATCATTTTATCAAAAGAATCCGGCAATGTAAAGGCGAAGCGGCGCTCTTTGACAGTTTTTTGGCATAGTTTTTTTGAAGAACGGATTCATGTCCCGAACAATTTTTGTCTTTCTTTCATCCGGGCAGATATTTTTTGTCAAAAGCTGCGGACCCCCCTTGACTTTCCCCCTGCTGGAAGGGATACAATGCCCCTGTCAAGAGATCCCTGTCAAGAGAAAGGAGACCCCTCTTATGCTGCGCATTGAACACTACTCCAAAACCTATCCCGGCGGAAAAAAGGCGGTGGACGATCTGAGCATCCATGTGCGCCCCGGGACCATCTACGGCTTTATCGGGCACAACGGGGCGGGCAAGACCACCACCCTGCGGGCCTGCGCCGGGGTGATGGATTTTACCGAAGGGACCATCACCATCGACGGCCATGACATCCAGAAGGACCCGGTGGGGGCCAAGCGGGTCACCGCCTTTCTGCCCGACAACCCGGACCTGTACGAATTTATGAAGGGCATCGACTATCTGAACTTTATTGCCGACCTCTATGACATTCCGGCGCAGCAGCGCACGGCGGAGATCGCAAGGGTTTCGGACGCCTTTGAACTGACCGGCAGCCTCGGCTCCCCCATCGGCAGCTACTCCCACGGGATGCGGCAGAAGCTGGCCCTGATCTCGGCCTTTATCCGCCATCCGCGGCTGCTGATTCTGGACGAGCCCTTTGTGGGGCTGGACCCCTCCGCCTCCCACATCATGAAGGGCTTTTTGGCAGAGCTTTGCCGGGGCGGCGCGGCGGTCTTTTTCTCCACCCATGTGTTGGAGGTGGCGGAAAAGCTGTGCGATGAGATCGCCATCCTCAAGGACGGGCGGCTGGTGAAGTGCGGCCCCACGGCCGCGCTGGTGGGGGACTCCTCGCTCGAAAGCGTGTTTTTGGAACTGGAGGGGGAGCGATGAAACAGTTTTTTGCCCTTTTGAAGGTGAGTGTCCAGTGTATGCTGCTCTCCTCCACCAATGTCCGGGGGAACAGCCGCAAAAGGGCCGTCTCGGGCGTGGGAGCGGTATTGCTCATCGCCTTTTTGGGGCTCTATCTGTCCGGCCTGTACAGCTATCTGCTCCTGCAGGTGCTGGCGCCGGTGCGGATGGAGGTGCTGGTGTTTGTCTTGATGGGCATGGGGGCCCTGGTGGGCGGGCTGCTCTTTACCACCCTCGCCGTCAAGGGTGTGGTGTTTGGCGGGCGGGACAACGACCTGCTGCTCTCGATGCCGGTCAGCGAGAGCCTGCTCATGCTCAGCCGGGTGAGCGCCGTCTATCTGGAAAATCTGCTGTTTTGCTGCTTTGTGATCCTTCCCGCCGGGGCAGCGTGCGCCCTGATGAGCGAGAATGTAATCACCGGCGGTCTCTTCTGGGTGCGGCTCCTGCTCGCGGCGCTGGCCCTGCCGCTGCTGAGCACCGCGCTGGCGGTGCTGCTGGGGGCGCTGGCGGCCTTTCTCACGGCCAAGGTCTCTCGCGGGGCGCTGGGGCAGAACATCGTCATGGGCATCTTTTTCGCCGCGGTGTTCTGGGGTTCCTTTCATCTGAATGACCTGATAAGCGGGCTGGCCGCCAATGCCGCCGGGGTGCGGGACGCCCTCTCCTGGGCTACCCCGATGCTCTGGATGGCGGAAGGGATCCTGGGGGACTGGGGGCAGCTGCTTGCCTTTGCCGCCTGCTGCGCGGTTCCGTTTGCCTTGATGGTGCTGGGGCTGGGGAGGGTCTACCGCAAGGCGGTCACGGCCTTTGCCGCCCGCTCGGCGCGGAATGACTATAAGCTCTCGGCCCAGACCGCCTCCGGCCAGAAAAAGGCCCTGCTCAAAAAGGAGGCGCGGCGCTTTTTTGGCACCCCCATGTACTTTTGGAACGCCGGGATCGGTCTGATCCTGCTGCTGGCGGCGGGCATCGCGGCGCTGGTGATGAAAGACGAGCTGCGCGGGATGCTTGGTATGGCGGAGGGTTTTCCCTCCCTGCCCATGGCGGCGGGGGTGATGGGTTTTTGCCTGTGCACCTGCCTCATCACCGCGCCCTCGGTGAGTTTGGAGGGCCGGAATCTCTGGATTTTGCGCGAGGCCCCGATTCGGGAAAGCACCCTGCTGTGGGCCAAGGTGGGCTTTCAGCTGCTGCTCAGCCTGCCCTGCACCGCGGCCGCCGGGGTCTGCCTGACCATTGCCCTCGGGCTGCCGCTCTGGCAGGGAGGCGTGCTGCTGGTGTTTTCTTTGCTGTTTACCCTGTTTCAGGCGGTGTTTGGGATGCTCATGGGCCTCTGTTTTCCCAAGCTGGACGCGGTGAATGAGACGCTGGTGGTCAAGCAGTCGATGGCGAGCATGCTGGGGATGTTCATTCCCATGGGGGTGCTGGGGGTCTGCGGTCTGCTCTGCTACCTGGGCAGCGGCCTCGGGGTTTGGGCAGCGGCTGCCCTGCCCCTTGCCCTGATGGCGGTGCTGGCGGGTGCGAGCGCCGCGCTTCTGGCCAAATGCGGGCCGGGGATGCTTCGGAGGCTGTAAAACGATTCGCGGTGCCGCCCTGCCCCGTTCGGATTTGACACAGCGCCTGATTTTGGATACAATGAGAGCGTATCTCTATCTCTAATACGATCAGGCTTTCGGCAGCTTTGCCCGGCTGTGATCTGTGATCTTACTCAAGTTTGGAGGAACGGACAGTTATGGACCCGGATGGCCATCCGATACGCGAGGCATTTGCAAACCATCTGCTGCGCACACCGGCTCAGGGGCTTTTGCGCCTGGCCGACGCCGTCAGCGCCCAGCCGGTGACCGAGGAGTCGCTGCTGGAGCTGATGGATCACGCGGACGAGCAGGATGTGATCGACGAGAGCCAGAAAAAGATGATCACCAACATCATCGAGCTGGCCGACGCCACCGCGGGGGACATTATGACCCACCGGGTGGACATGGTGGCGGTGGAGCAGGACACCCCCTGCCGCGCGGTGGTGCCCCTGGCGCTCGAGAGCGGCAACAGCCGCCTGCCGGTTTACCGCAGGACGGTGGACGACGTGGTGGGCATTTTGTATGTCAAGGACCTGCTGCGGCTGCTGAGCGAGCCCGAGATGGGGGATCAGCCGGTGACCAGACTGGCCCGCCCGGCCATCTATGTGCCCGAGAGCCGCAGCGCCCAGCAGCTTCTCCTGGATTTTAAGCGCCAGCGTACCCTGATCGCCATTGTGGTGGACGAGTGGGGCGGCACGGCCGGGCTGGTGAGCATGGAGGACATCCTCGAGGAGATCGTGGGGGAGATCCAGGACGAATACGACGACGAGGAGGCCCCGCTGACCCCCTGCAAGGACGGCTTTGTCGCGGTGGGGGATCTTGACCTCGACGACCTGTTTGAGGCGTTCGGCCTCGAGCCCCCGGCAGACAGGGAGGAGCAGGGCTACGACACGGTGGGCGGCCTGATCACCGCGATGCTGGGCCGGATCCCGGAGCCGGGGGAGGACGCGGCGGTGGAGTACGGCGGAGTGAAGTTTGCCCCGCTCGAGACCGCCGAGCGGCGGGTGCGCAAGGCCCGCTGCACCCGCGTTTCGCCGCAGCAGCCGCAGGAAACCGAAGAGAAAACCGATCAGGATTAGGGAGGCGCCTGAAGATGGCACACAGCGAGACCTTTCTCTCGAACGAGACGATCTTTACCGGGCGGGTATTTGATGTGACCATCGACGCGGTGCGGCTGGAGAACGGCGACACCGCCAGGCGCGAGATCGTCCACCACCACGGCGGGGCCTGTGTGGCGGCCCTGACCGAGGCGGGCGAGGTGTACCTGGTGCGGCAGTACCGCTACGCGATGGGGCAGGAGCTCTGGGAGCTGCCGGCCGGCAAGCTGGAAAAGGGAGAGGACCCCTTTACGGCGGCCAAACGGGAGCTGGAGGAGGAGTGCGGCCTGGTGGCCGACCGGTACACCGACCTCGGCCCCATCTACCCCACGGTGGGCTACTGCACCGAGGTGATCTGGACCTGGGCGGCCACCGGCCTGCACGAGACGGCGATGCATCTGGACGAGGACGAGTTTTTGACCCCGGTCAAGATGCCGCTGGACAAGGCGGTGGAGATGGTGCTCTCGGGCGAGATCAAGGATTCCAAGACCGTGATCGCCCTGCTGAAGCTGGCCGAGAAAAAGCGCCGGGGCGAGCTGTAAGCGGCCGGGTTCGGCCGGGTTTTCAGGGGGCGCTGCCCCCTTGCCCCCGCAGCCTTTGAAAAGGCTGGCGAAA
>DKVN01000158.1:6833-7726 GCA_002491225.1 Faecalibacterium sp. UBA7177 | reverse complement strand
TGGAGGACCGCAGCCTGCGCTATCTCGACCCGGTCGGCTACGACGAGATCAAAAACCTGCTCGACTCCAGCGGCGGCGAGGCCTTTGTCGAAAACACCGCCGAGGTCATCCGCCAGCGCCTGGCCGAAAACGGCATGCCCAGGGCCACCCTCAAAAGCCGGGTCAAGAGCGTCTCGGGCATCTACCGCAAGATGTATATCCACGGCCGCGATTTTGAGGAGATCTATGACGTCTACGCCGTGCGCATCATCCTCGACACGGTGGCCGAGTGCTACAACGCGCTCGGGGTCATCCACGATATGTACCACCCGCTGCCCAACCGGTTCAAGGACTATATCTCCACCCCCAAGCCCAACATGTACCAAAGCCTGCACACCACCGTCATCGGGCACGAGGGCATCCCCTTCGAGGTGCAGATCCGCACCTGGGAGATGGATCAGATGGCCGAGTACGGGGTCGCCGCCCACTGGAAATACAAGGCCGGCATCTCGGGCAGCGACCGGCTCGAGGAGCGGCTCGCCTGGGTGCGCCAGCTGCTCGAGAGCCAGCGGGATTCCAGCGATGCGGGCGACATCCTGCGCAACATCAAAAGCGACCTCTTGCCCGAGGAGGTCTTCGCCTTTACCCCCCGCGGGGATGTGATCAACCTGCCCGCCGGGGCCACCGCCATCGACTTTGCCTATGCCATCCACTCGGCGGTCGGCAACCGGATGATCGGGGCCAAGGTCAACGGCCGCATCGTCCCCATTGACCACAAGGTCGGCACCGGCGAGATCATCGAGGTGCTTCTCGGCCCCAAGGACAAGGGCCCCAGCCGGGACTGGCTCAAAACGGTCAAGACCAGCCAGGCCAAAAGCAAGATCCGCAACTGGTTCAAAAAGGAGCGCCGGGAG
>DKVN01000158.1:2212-6464 GCA_002491225.1 Faecalibacterium sp. UBA7177 | reverse complement strand
GGGGGCCTGCAGGTCAGCCGGGTGATGCCCCGCATCAAGGAGGAGTACGCCCGGCTGCGGGCGGCCGAGGCCCAAAAAACCGCTGCCGCCGCCCCCGCCGCCGACATCCAGCTCAAAAAGCACCACGCCACCGAGGGTGTGGTGGTCGAGGGCATCGACAACTGCCCCATCAAGTTTGCCAAGTGCTGCAGCCCGCTGCCCGGCGATGAGATCATCGGCTTTATCACCCGCGGCTTCGGGGTGTCCATCCACAAAAAAGAGTGTGCCAACGTGCAAAAGGGCCTCGACGACCCCGAAAACGCCGGCCGCTGGGTGCCCGCCCGCTGGGAGGAGAGCGTGCAGGACAGCTACAAGGCCACCCTCGATATCGACGCGCTCGACCGCAGCGGTCTCGTCGGGGACGTGGCCATCGCCCTCTCCGAGATGCGGGTGCCCATCTACGCCATGAACGCACGCCAGTCCGGCAGCGGCCGGGCCAGCATCACCCTCACGGTCGGCATCGCCAACACCGAGCATCTGGACAATGTCGTGGCAAAGCTGCGCCGCATCCGGGACATCGTCAGCGTTACCCGCAGCTGAGCGGCCCCAACGGCCGCCCATACCGCAAGCCGAAACATCCCCCAAAACCATCACAGAGCAAAGGAGGCGAGACGCCCATGCGCGCAGTGCTGCAATGCGTCTCCAGCGCCAGCGTTACGGTCAACGGCGGCGCGGCCCGTGCCATCGGGGCCGGGCTGGTCATCCTGCTGGGGGTCAAGGTGGGGGACACCCCCGCCCTGGCCGAAAAGCTGGCCAAAAAATGCGCCGAGCTGCGCATCTTCCCGGACGAGAACGACAAGCTCAACTGCAGCGCGGTCGAGCTCGGCTACTCGGCCCTCGTGGTCAGCAACTTTACCTTATATGGCGACGGCTCCCACGGCCGCCGCCCCGGCTACACCGCCGCGGCCAAGCCCCCTCTCTCGGTCGATTGCTACAACGCCTTCGTCGCCGCCATCCAGCGGCAGGGCTTCAAGGGGGTGCAGCAGGGCGAGTTCGGGGCCGACATGCGCCTCGCGCTGGTCAACGAGGGCCCCGTCACCCTCATCCTCGACACCGACGACTGGACCTGACCCCCACCCAGCGAACGACATGCCGCCAGCAAGCGGAAAAACCCCAACAAAGGAGTGAACCCCCATGCAGCTCGTGCATCTCACCGGCGCGCCCCCCTACTACACCAACTGCTTTTTGGTGCTCTCGGCCGCGGGCCACGCCGCGGTCATCGACCCCGCCGCCCCCGCCGCGGCCATCGAGGCCGTCCTCGCCGAGCAGGGCGCGGCCCTCACCCACATCCTGCTCACCCACGGCCACTTTGACCATGTGCCCTCGCTCGAGGCGCTGCGCAAAGCGCACGGCGCGACCCTCTGCATGTTCGCCCAGGACGCCCAGGGCACCCAGATGCTGCCCCCCACCGCCCCGGACCACTGCTTTGCGGACGGCGAGACCCTCGCCCTCGACGAGCTGACCTTCCAGATCACTCACACCCCCGGCCACACCCTCGGCTCCTGCTGCATCCTCTGCGGCGACGCCTTCTTCACCGGCGACACCCTCTTCGCGCAGGACATCGGCCGCACCGATTTTGCCGAGAGCGACCCCGCCGCCATGCGCCGCAGCCTGCAAAAACTGGCCGCCCTGCCCCTGCCGGACGGGGTGCAGGTGCTGCCCGGCCACGAGGAGTTCTCCACCTTCGGCTGCGAAAAGGCGCACAACCCCTATCTTTCCAAAGCCTTCCTGGCGGGGAGATAAGCCCATGCAGATGTTTTTTGCCGGGCTGCCCAGCCCCTACGAGCTCGAGCACCTGGTGCGGATCTTCTACCCCGGGGCCCAGCTGCTGCCCGCCCGCCCACCGCGCGCCGGGGGCGGTGCGCGTGCCCCGCTGGTGCTGGCCCGCGCGGGCCAAAAACGGCTGCTGGCTGCTGTGCGGCTGGCCCCCGCGCCCGCGCCGGATGCCGCGCCCGCCGCATCGTCCGGCACGCCCCATGCCGCGCCAAACCCCGCACAGCCGGGCGAGGCCGCGGCCCCAACCGTCCACCTCGCCACCGCCCCCCGCCCCCAAAACGAGGCCGAGCTCGAGTACGCCCTCTGCCGCTTAACGTATGACCTGCTGCGCCGTGTCACCGGCCTGCGCCCCCCCTGGGGCATGATGACCGGGGTGCGCCCGGTGCGCATCATTCACGATGCCCGCGCCGCAGGCAAAAGCGAGGCCGAGATCGAGGCCTTCTTCCGCTGCCACTACGACTGCAGTGCCGAAAAGTTCGCCCTCGCCCAAAAGATCGCGGACCTTCAGCGCCCTATCCTCGCCGCCAGTGCCCCGCGGGATTACAGCCTCTACATCGGCATCCCGTTCTGCCCCTCCCGCTGCAGCTACTGCAGCTTCGTCTCCCTCTCCACCGAGCGGGAGGCAAAGCTCATGCAGCCCTACCTCGACGCCCTCTGCCGGGAATTAGCGGCCATCCGGGCCCTGGCCGAGGAGTGCCGGCTGCGGCTGCGCACCATCTACATCGGGGGCGGCACCCCCACCAGCCTTTCGGCCGCCCAGCTGCGCCAGCTGATGGCCACCGTGCGCGATCTCTTCGACCCCGCCTCGGCCGAGGAATACACGGTCGAGGCCGGCCGCCCCGACTGCACCACCCCCGAAAAGCTGGCCGTCCTCAAAGAGTACGGCGCCACCCGGGTCTCGATCAACCCCCAAACCTTCTCGGATGAGGTCCTGCGCCGCATCGGCCGCCGCCACTCAGCCCAGGATGTGCTCGACTGCTTCGCCGCCGCCCGCGCCGCCGGGCACGCCAACATCAACATGGACCTCATCGCCGGTCTGCCGGGGGATACGGTCACCGGCTTTGCTCAAAGCCTTTCTACCGCCCTCTCCCTCGCGCCTGAGAACATCACGGTCCACACCCTCACCCTCAAGCGGGCCTCGGGGCTGGTCATCGGCCAGCAGCCGCTTGACGGCAGCGCCGATGTCGCCGCCATGCTGAGCCAGTGCAGCGCCCTCGCGGCGGCAGGCTACCGGCCTTACTACCTCTACCGCCAAAAAAACACCCTGCAAAACCTCGAAAACACCGGCTGGGCCCTGCCGGAGCGGGAGGGGCTGTACAACATCTATATTATGGAAGAGGTGCACACCATCCTCTCGGCCGGTGCGGGCGGCTCCACCAAGCTGCGCGGGCCGGGCGGCAGGGTGATCCGTCGCATCTTCAACTATAAATACCCAAAGGATTACCTGGACGGCTTCGATGCCGTCCTTGAACGCAAGAAAGGAGTGAGGGAGTTTTATGCCCGCTATCTGGATCCCCAAACGGCTGGTTGAGACCAGCCTCATCAGCACCGCCGCTGAGAGCCCCAAAAGCTTCATCGGCCACTGCGAGATGGAGTACGACAGCCGCATCTTCGGCGCGGCCGGCCAGATCCTGGCCTCGGGCTGCAAGGTGGTCATGCTCACCGGGCCGTCGGCCTCCGGCAAAACCACCACCGCCCACAAGATCGCCGAGGTGCTCTGCATGCGCGGCTACCCCAGCCAGGTCATCAGCCTCGACAACTTCTACAAGGACGTCGAGGACTACCCCCGCCTGCCGGACGGCACCAAGGACTATGAAAACGTCACCGCCCTCGACATCGCCGAGATCCACCGCTGCCTCAACAACATCGTCGAGACCGGCGAGACCGACCTGCCCGTCTTCGATTTCCCCACCGAGCGCCGCTCCAAGGAGGTCGAGCACGTCTCGGTGCCCGGCGGCATCTGCATCGTCGAGGGCATCCACGCCCTCAATCCGCTGCTCATCAGCACCCTGCCCAAGGGCAGCGTCTACCGCATCTACGCCGGCCTGCGGGAGGAGTACTCCTACCAGGGCCACCGCATCCTGCCCACCCGGGACATCCGCCTGGCCCGCCGCATGGTGCGGGACAACAAGTTCCGCGGCCACAGCCTCGAAAAGACCCTCGGCATGTGGGGCCGGGTCTGCATGGGCGAGGATCAGTACATCAAGGTGTTCAAGTGCGAGGCCGACCTGCTGCTCGACACCTCCTTCAGCTACGAGATCTGCGTCCTCTCGCCGCTCATCAGCTCGCTGGCCGGCATGCTCCCGCCCGAAAACCCCAACAGCGAGACCCTCAACGACCTCGCCGGCCGGTTCAGCCTCTGCCTGCCCATGAACACCGACGTCGTGCCCCCCACCAGCATGCTGCGGGAGTTTTTGGGCTGAGCCAGCCGCCGCGG
>DKVN01000158.1:0-1916 GCA_002491225.1 Faecalibacterium sp. UBA7177 | reverse complement strand
CCCCACCGAAAAGGAGGAATTCTCCATGTCATTTGACCTCAACGACCTGCTCGACCGGGGCGGTGCCCTGGCCGATTCCGCCAAGCGCACCGCGGCCGACCTTGCCCAGCGCGGCAAGCGCCAGCTGGACCTCACCGCCGCCCAGAGCCGCCTCGCCAAGGCCCAGCGGCAGTTAGGCGCGCTGGTCTACAGCCTGGTGCGCAATGGCGAGCACAACGATGCCCTGGTGCAAAAGTATGTGGATGCCATCGCCAAGGTAGAGGCCGAGATCGACGCCCTGCGCGCCGACGGTGCCGCCCCCGCCGCGCCCGCCGCCGGGGCCGCGCCCCATCTCTGCCCCCAGTGCGGGGCCGAGGTAGAGCCGGACGCCCTCTTCTGCAACAACTGCGGCGCGCAGCTCTAAGGTAACCCTGCGTCCCCACATCCCATGCACGGCGGCCCGCGGGCCTTTTGCGCGCAAAATCGCCCTTTCAGCCCATTCCGAGCCCCCCAAAGGTGATTTTCTGCCGGATTTGTGCGCAAAATACTTGCAAACGGCCCTGTGATGGAGTACAATCTAATGCGTGTTGCGAATGCGCGCGGCCCCCATGTCGCCCGCGCAGGGAGGGAGGCCGGCCCGGATGATCGAGTTTGAGCAGAAGGAGCGCTACACCGCCGCGGATCTCATCCGCATCGTGGCGCTGCTGCGCGCGCCGGGCGGCTGCCCGTGGGATCGGGAGCAGACCCACCGCAGCATCCGCATGAACTTCATCGAGGAGACCTACGAGGCGGTCGAGGCCATCGACCTTGCCGACCCGGAGCTGCTCTGCGAGGAGCTCGGCGACGTGCTGCTGCAGGTGGCCCTGCACTGCCAGATGGAGGCCGAGGCGGGCCGCTTCACCTTCGATGATGTCTGCGACGGCATCTGCAAAAAGCTCATCTACCGCCACCCCCACGTCTTTGGCGATACCGTCGCCGCCACCACCGGCGAGGTGCTGCAAAACTGGAACGCCCTCAAAAACAGGGAAAAAGGCCGCGACACCGCAAAGGCCGACCTCGAGAGCGTGCCCGCCTGCCTGCCTGCCCTGATGCGGGCCGCCAAGGTGCAAAAGCGGGCCGCCGGGTACGGCTTCGCCTACCCGGACATCGACGCCGCTTTGGCCGACCTTGAGAGCGAGATCGCCGAGCTGCGCGCCGCCATCGCCAGCGGCGAAAACCTGCCCGGCGAGGCGGGGGACGTGCTCTTCAGCGCGGTCAACGTGGCCCGGATGGCCAAGGTGGACGCCGAGGAGGCGCTGGGCCAGGCCACCGCCCGCTTCACCGCCCGTGTGGCCGCGTGCGAGGCGCAGGCCGTCGCCGAGGGCCAGCCCCTGAAGGGGACAAGCCCCGACGCGCTCGACCGCTACTGGCGCGCCGCCAAACAACAGCTGCAGTCTTCAGAGAACCGGGACCCGTCTTGAGCGGTCGTGCCAGGGCCTCTGTGCTGATAGAAGCCTGTGCCGCGTTTTGCGCCGGGCTTCCCGAATCCAACCCAATCTATCAATGGAGGGACAACAAACATGACGAAAGTTGAACTGATCGCGCAGGTCGCCGAGAACGCCGAGCTGACCAAGAAGCAGGCCGAAAAGGCCGTCAGCGCCATGCTGGACGCCGTGACCGGCGCGCTGGCCGCGGGCGACAAGGTCTCGCTGGTCGGCTTTGGCACCTTCGAGGTGCGCGAGCGCGCCGCCCACATGGGCCGCAACCCCCGCACCGGCAAGATGATCCAGATCGAGGCCTCCAAGGTGCCCGCCTTCAAGGCCGGCAAGGGCCTCAAGGACACCGTGGCGAAGTAAGCGATTTCTTCAGCATAGTTTCGCAGGCCGCCGCGCCTGGCTGCCCTTTGCAGCCGGGCGCGGCTTCTGCGTATCCGCCCCGCAGCGAACGACATCGGGGAC
>DKVN01000028.1:5162-10216 GCA_002491225.1 Faecalibacterium sp. UBA7177 | reverse complement strand
AGCGGCCCCGTGCTGGTGGTGGGGGTGGGCAACCGCCGGGTGACCGCCGACGCGCTGGGCCCCCGCACCGCCGGGCAGATTTTGGTCACCCGCGGGGTGGCCCCCCACTCGCCCGCGGCCAGCCTGGGCCTGCGGGAGGTGGCCGCCATCGCGCCGGGGGTGTCCGGGGCCACCGGCATCCCGCTGGCCCAGCTGCTAACCGGGCTGGTGCGCAGCCTGCGCCCGGCGGCGGTGCTGTGTGTGGACAGCCTCGCGGGCAGCGAGCCCGCCCGGCTGGGCCGCACGGTGCAGCTGACCGACACCGGCCTCTCGCCCACCCGCCCCGAGAGCGGCAGGTGCATCACCCGCGAGACCATCGGCGCGCCGGTGCTGGCGGTGGGCCTGCCCACCATGATGGAGGCGGGGGAGCTGTGCGGCGAAAAGGGCCTCGTGCTCACCCCGCGGGACCTGGACAGCGTGGTGCGCAAGGGCTCCCGCCTGCTGGCGCTGGCGATCAACAAGGCGCTGCAGCAGCGGCTGACCATCCCGGAGATCAGCTATCTGGCCAGCTGAGGCGGGCAGCACGGGTGCTGGGCGGCCGCCGGGCACCGGTGCTGTCGCCAGCCCGCCCGACACGGGCCGGATTGCCCGCCGCCCCGGCCCGTGTCGGTGGAACTGTCCCGCGTCCGTCCTTGCCGCGCCACGCCCGCCAACCCCCCTGCCCCCGGCCCCGGCATACCGCCGCCCCGCCGCCGCATATCCTCTTATAAGCGAGTTGTAAGCGAGAGGGGCCGGGACGGCGGCAAAGGGGGCGGTGCGATATGCGCAGGAGATGGGCGCGGCGGGCGGCGCAGACGGCCCTGACGGCGGCGCTGGCCGCCACCCTCTGGTTCTGCGCCCGGCAGACCCTGCGCCCGGCGGGCCTTGGCGGCGCGGCGCTGGCGGCGGGCAGCTTTTTCGCCAGCCCCGCCGCCGCGGCCGAAGCCGCCCTGCAGGGGCTGGCCGAGGCCGAACCCGCGGCGGCCCAGCCCTCCCCGGCCCCCGATGCGGACGAGCCCGCCGCCCCGGCGATTAGCGGCGCGTCCGCGGACAGGGATGAGAGCGGGCCCCAGAGCGACCCCAATGCCAATTCCGCCCCCGGCCCGACCGCCCAGCCCGCGCGCCCCGCCGCCGATCCCAGCCCCCTGCCCGGCGAGATCCCGCCGCCCGCCGCCACCCCTGCCCCGGCCAGCGACCCGCCCGCCGGGGCGGGCAAAATCGTCTCGGCCCACTACCAGCAGGGCAGCGGGGATGGCTACATCCCCTGCGGCACGGCCAGCATCAAAAACTGCACCGCCCTGCCCGACGCCGAGGTGGCGCAGATCATCACCGAAGGGCTGCCCTTTGCCATCGACCCGGCCAGCGACGCGCCGCAGGTGCTGATCATGCACACCCACGCCACCGAGACCTACGAGCTGGCCGACAACGGCTGGTACGACCCCGATTTCACCTGCCGCAGCACCGACACGGCGGTCAACATGGCGGCGGTGGGGGCCCGGATCGCCGCCCAGTTGAACGCGGCCGGCATCGTCACCCTGCAGGACACCACCCTGCACGACTACCCCAGCTACAACGGCAGCTACGCCAAATCGAACGAGACGGTGCGGCGGTACCTGGCCGAGTACCCCAGCATCAAGGTGGTGCTGGATGTCCACCGGGACGCGATCGAGCAGCCGGACGGCACCCGGGTCAAGCCGCTGGCCGAGATCGACGGCAAGCCCTGCGCCCAGGTGATGATCATCTGCGGGGCGGACAAGGGCGGCAACCTGCCCAACTTCCGCGAGAACCTGCGGTTCGCGGCGGCCTGGCAGGCCGTGATGGAGCGCCGCAGCCCCGGTCTGACCCGCCCGGTGCTCTTCGACTACCGCTACTACAACCAGGACCTCACCACCGGCAGCCTGCTGATCGAGGTGGGCGGCCACGCCAATACCATCGAGGAGGCCCTCAACGCGGGCGACCTGGTCGGCGCGGCCCTCGCCGAGCTCTTCACCGCCGCGCCGTAGCGGCGCGGCGGTGCGGGAGCCGCGGCCCCCGCCCGCTGTTCAGCCCACGGCCCAGCCGCGCCCGCAAAAAAAGCCCGGCACCCGCAAAAAAGGGCTTGCATTTTCGCGCAAAGCAGAGTATAATAACAAAGCATTCAATAATCCTCCTTAGCTCAGTCGGTAGAGCATGCGGCTGTTAACCGCAGGGTCGTTGGTTCGAGCCCAACAGGGGGAGCCAGAAAAGCCCGGTCATCTCGCATGGCCGGGTTTTTTGCTTTGAAGAGGCAGCGACCAACTCCGGTGACCGGATCGTCAAGGAGACGATGGGGCTTTTGTCGTTGATTTTTTAGCGCAATTATGATAAGATATCAGTGGAGGTGGTCTTTATGAATTCGATCCGCCCGGTGTCTGATCTGCGGAACAAGTTCGCTGAAATATCGAAGCAGGTGCATGAAACGGCAAAACCGGTTTTTTTGACCAAAAACGGCGTGGGTGATATGGTCGTTTTGAGCATGGATGCCTATGAGAAGCTGCATTTTGACAGTGAGGTCTACTACAAATTGCAGGCGGCCGAGAGAGAAGCGGAGCTGACTGGCCAGAGATACACGGCAAAGGAAGTCATGCAGGCCATGCGGAATGCGATCGGGGAAGAGCAGGATGGTCAGGCTTGAGTTTCTGCCGCTGGCCCGGCAGGACATGGTCGAGATCGCACGGTACATCAGCCAGGAGCTGAAAAACCCGGCAGCCGCACAGCGCCTGTCAACCCGACTGATTGAAACCGCGGAGCAGTTGACCGATTTTCCCTATCTGTATGCGGTTTATCTGCCCATTCGCCCCTTGAAACGGGAATACCGAAAAGCTGTGGTCGGGAACTATTGTATGTTCTATTATGTCGACGAGAATGAAAAAACCGTTACCGTAGCACGGGTCATTTACGGCGGAAGAGATCATGAGCGCCTGTTAAAATAACCGCATTTCGCTGGCATTCCGCTGTCTGTTCCGACCCTGCCGGGAGGAGGTGCCGATCATGCCGCGGCAGCAAGACCAGAAGGCGTATCTTCTGGTTCTGATCAAGTTCTGCGTCCCGCTGATCCTGAGTGGGATCCTCCAGCAGCTTTACAACTGGGCGGACGCCTTTATCGTGGGCAACGCCGTGGGCGAACAGGCGCTGGCGGCGGTGGGGGTCGCGGGCAGCGTGACCGATCTGTTCCTGCTCTCCCTCACCGGCTTTACGCTGGGGCTGGGGATCCTGTTCGCGCGGCAGTTCGGCAGCGGCGCGCATGAGGCGATCACCAGGGCCCTCTCTGTTTTCACTGTCCTGCTCGGGGCGGCGTTTCTGGCGGCGGCCGCGCTGGGGATCGCCTTTTCCGGCCCGCTGCTGCGGATGCTGGACACCCCGGCGGACACCTTCGGGATGGCCGAGAGCTACCTGCGGATCATCCTGACCGGCATCCCGGTGATGGCGGTGTACAACGTCTACACGGCGGCGCTGCGGGGGGCGGGGGACAGCCGCGCGCCCTTTTTCTCGGTGCTGCTCTCGTCGGTCGTCAATGTTGCGCTGGACCTGCTGTTTGTGCCGGGCCTGCGCATGGGGGTGAACGGGGCCGCCCTCGCGACCGTGCTCTCTCAGGCCGCTATGACCGTCTTTCTCCTCCGCTACAGCCGCCGGTACGCGTTTTTGCGCTTTCGGCTGGCCGGCTGGAAGGCAGGCCGGGCGGTGCTCCGGGAGGGGGCGGCCCTGGGGGTTCCGCCGATGCTGCAGTCCTGCACCAACGCGGCGGGCAACCTTGTGCTGCAGAACTTTATGAACGGCTTCGGCACCCAGACGGTGGCGGCGATCACCACCGCCTACCGGGTCGACACGATCATCTTTCTGCCCATGATCAACATCGGCTCCGGCATCTCCACCATCGTGGCCCAGAGCTGCGGCGCGGGCCGCCGCAAGGACGCGCCCCGGATCGTCAAGGCCGGGCTCACCCTGATGGTGGCGGTCTCGCTTGGGCTGACGGCGCTGGTGATCCCGTTCGGCGGCTCGCTGATCGCCCTGTTCGGGGTCGGGCCGGAGGCGGTGGCGATTGGCGGAGGCTTCTTTGCGCGGATCGCCAGCTTTTATGTGGTGTACGGCATCTGCATGTCCCTGCGGGGGTATCTGGAGGGAGTTGGGGATGTGCTGTATTCCAGCCTGGGCGGGATCACCGCGCTGGGCTGCCGCATCCTCTTCTCCTACAGCTTCGCCGGGGTGTGCGGCAACATGATCATCGCCTACGCCGAGGCCGCCTCCTGGGGCGTGATGCTGGCGCTGTACCTCGCGCGGATCCTCTGGCTGCGGAAAAAGGGCGGCTGAGTGCGGGGCCCCAGCAAAAGCGACAAAGACGCCGCCCGGTCGGGTCATCCCGGCCGGGCGGTCTCTTCTATGCCGATTTTTATCGATGTTACGCTTTTGCTTGTCCCATCGCGCGGCCCTCTCAGGCGCACTGGCACCCGCCGGTGAGGATCACCTCGCCCGCCGCGCCCTCGAGGTCGCGGATGATCTCGCCGGCCTCGGGCACATGGATATGCCCCGCCAGCGGGTTTTTGATGCTGAGGATCGGCGCGGTGAGTCTGGCCTCCACCTCCGAGCGCTCAAAGGCGAGGTCGGTGTCCAGCATCTCGCAGTCGATCAGCCGCAGGCCCTTGCAGTAGCAGAGGGGCTGGGTGCCGATGATCCTGCAGCGCTCAAAGGTGACATTCTCGCTGTACCAGGCGAGGTACTCCCCCTTGATGACACAGTCCCGCACGGTGACATTTTTGGCGTGCCAGAAGGCGTCCTTGGTGTCAAAGGTGCAGTGCTCAAACACCGAGTCGCTGATGTACTGGAACGAGTACTTGCCCTTCATCCGCACATTCTGAAAGCGCAGGTGATCCGAGCGCATCATGCAGTACTCGCTCTCAAGCTCGCAGTCGGTCATCACCGCGCCGCGCGTCGACCAGCCGAACTCGGGCGAGCGGATCTCGCAGCCCTGCAGGGTGACCTCCGCGCACTCGCGCAGGGCCTTGATGCCGTGCAGCTTGCTG
>DKVN01000028.1:0-4836 GCA_002491225.1 Faecalibacterium sp. UBA7177 | reverse complement strand
ACATCGTGCCAAAAGGGATAGCGGAGGTTGAAAAAGCAGTGCTCGGCCGCGATGTTCCGCCCCTCCTTGAAGGCGCTCTCGCCGTCGGCGGGGCCGTCAAAGGCGCAGCCGCGGGCGAGGAGATCCCGCGCGGCGTAGAGGGCGCGCTCCTCGTCAAAGGTCCTGTTCTCGATGGTGGTCATGGCATCCGGGCTCCTTTTCTGGTAAAACGGTTGTCCTTATCATACTCCCAAGCCGCGCAAACTGCAAATACCTGCCGCGAATCGCTGCCATAGCTTTTTTGCATGGGAACCGGCGCGGGTGCGCCGCAAGCCCGCCGCAGCCCCGCAGAAAACCCGCCCGCCGCGCCGCCCGCGGCCTCGCACCGCGATCCCGCCCGCCGCCCCACGCCGCGATTTTTTGACACTTTACGCCCTGTTCGGAATAAGGTATACTAAACGTGAGCGGGGCGCGGCCCCGCCGACCGGGGCGACAAGACGAGAACACAGCGCCCCGGGGGCCTGCCGGGGCGGGCAATTCCGGTTTTGCGGCTGAGGTGAGCGGGGATGAACAAAAAAGAGATCGCGGCCTACTTTGACAAACAGGCCCCCGGCTGGGACGCGCATATGGTAACCGACGACGCCAAGCTGCGCCGCATCCTCGATGCGGCGGGGGTACGCCCCAGGGTGACCGTGCTGGACGTGGCCTGCGGCACCGGGGTGCTGTTTCCGTACTATCTCGCGCGGGATGCCGCCCGGGTGATCGGGGTGGATATTTCGGCCGAGATGGCGCGGATCGCCGCGGCCAAGCTGCACGACCCGCGGGTGGAGGTGCTCTGCGCCGACATCGAGACCCTGCCGGTGCATCTGCGGTGCGACTGCGCGGTGGTGTACAACGCTTTTCCCCATTTTGAGGACCCCGCGCGGCTGATCGGCAGCCTGGCGCGGTGGGTCAAGCCGGGCGGGCGGCTGACCGTGGCCCACGGCATGAGCCTCGCGGCGCTGCACCGCCACCACGCCGGCCGGGCCGAGCATGTCTCCCGCGAGATGCTGTCGCCCGAGGCCCTCGCGGCCCTGATGGCCCCCTGGTTTGCGGTGGACACCGCGCTGGCCGATGAGGGGATCTACCTGGTCTCGGGCCAGCGGCGGGCATAAACCCCCGGACAATGCGGAGAACCCCCGCAAATTTCGATTTTTATTCATCCATCCGGCCCAAACCGCTTGACTTTTTGGGGGGATGCAGTATGATATTGAATAAGGCGTATCCCTTTTGCAAAAAAGGGCGCGCAGAATCAGCCATGATAGAGGCGCAGCGGTCAAGAGTATCTCCGGCATCCCGGCAGGCACCGGCGGAGGGAAAGGGGCGGCTGCCGAAGCACCCGCTTCGTGCCAAGGTGATGCGGGCTGCTGGGACGCCGGAAAAGATCCGGCGGACTGTCACGCAAGTGGAGAGCTGTCATCGCTGCCGCACCCCGATGTGTTTGCAGCCATGACCCTTCGTTGTGGCTGCATTTTTATTTGCGGCGGGCACTGCCCCGGCGGCTGCGCCGGGCGGCGGAGCGGCGGACCGGCAGATCGGCTGCCCCGCAGATCGAACCTCCGGGCGCGCCCCGGAAAGGCTTCTCCCCGCGAAAGGAGCGCATTGCTGTGAACAAAAAGAGCCTTGTCACCCTCATCACGGTGGCGGCCGTGCTGGTGATGGCCCTGGTCGTGGCCTTCAGCGGCATCCAGACCACCGCCACCTTCTGGGCGCTGGTGCCGCCCATCGTGGCCATCGGGCTGGCCCTCATCACCAAGGAGGTCTACTCCTCCCTCTTCATCGGCATCACGGTGGGCGCGCTGCTGGCCTGCGGCGGCTCGCTGACCAGCGCGGTGGACCACCTCGTCTCGGACGGCATCATCGCCGCCATCCAGGGCACGGCGGGCATCTTCCTGTTTCTGGTGATCCTGGGGGTGATCGTGGCGCTGGTGAACAAATCCGGCGGGTCGGCGGCGTTTGGCCGCTGGGCCGAGAGCCACATCAAAAGCCGGGTGGGGGCGCAGCTGGCCACCTTTGTGCTGGGCGTGCTGATCTTCATCGACGACTACTTCAACTGCCTTACGGTGGGCAGCGTGATGCAGCCGGTGACCGACAGCCACCGCATCTCCCGCGCCAAGCTCGCCTACCTGATCGACGCCACCGCCGCGCCGGTCTGCATGATCGCGCCGATCAGCAGCTGGGCGGCCGCGGTGGCCTCCTACACCGAGGGCACCGGGCTGTCCGGCATCGAGCTGTTTGTGCGGGCGATCCCGTATAACTTCTACTCGCTGCTCACCTTTGTCTTCATCATCGCGCTGGTGCTGCTGAAGGCCGACTACGGCCCGATGGCCCGGCACGAGCG
Source organism: Faecalibacterium sp. UBA7177 (assembly GCA_002491225.1). Lineage (GTDB taxonomy): Bacteria > Bacillota > Clostridia > Oscillospirales > Ruminococcaceae > UBA7177. The sequence continues at coordinate 2,477 of DKVN01000028.1, read as the reverse complement.
CAACGCCATCGAGACCGGCGACCTCTTCTCGACCGACGAGCGGGTGGACGAGCTGACCGCCGAGCAGAACCCCCGCGGCCGGGTGTTCGACCTGGTGCTGCCGATCCTCGTGCTGGTGATTTTGGCGGTGGTGGGGCTGGTGTATGTGGGCGGCCTGTTCGGGGTGGACATCTGGGGCGGCACCGACTGTGCGGGCGACTTCATCGCCGCCTTCGGCAACACCGACGCGACGGTCGGCCTGCCCTGGGGCGCGATCCTGGCCCTGATCCTGATCATTTTGTACATGCTGGCCCGCAAACTGGTCACCTTTAAGGAGGCGATGGACTGCGTGCCGCAGGGCTTCATCGCGATGGTGCCCGCCATCACCATCCTGACCCTGGCCGCCTCGCTGAAAAACATCTCGAACGACCTGCTCGGCTCGGCCGCCTATGTCGAGGGCCTGATGCAGAACGCCGCCCCCGGCCTTGCCCGGCTGCTGCCCGCCGTGATCTTTGTGGTGGGCTGCCTTTTGGCCTTTGCCACCGGCACCAGCTGGGGCACCTTCGGCATCCTGATCCCGATCGTCTCCCGGATGTTCGGCCCGGAGGATCCGATGCTCTACATCGGCATCTCGGCCTGCCTGGCCGGTGCGGTCTGCGGCGACCACTGCTCGCCGATCAGCGACACTACCATCATGTCCTCGGCGGGCGCGCGGTGCGTGCATGTGCTGCATGTCTCCACCCAGATCCCCTACGCGGCGGCGGTGGCGGCCATCAGCTTTGTCTGCTTTATCGTGGCCGGGTTTGTGCAGAGCGCCGTCCTCTGCCTTGCGCTGGGCACCGTGCTGATCGTGGGCTTTCTGCTGTTTATGCGCAGCCGCGAGCAGGCGAAGGGGGCCGCGGGCGCGAAGAAGTAACGGCGGAGGTCGGGACTCCAAAAGCAAAACCACGCAAACAAGCGAAAACCGCGCAAAGAGCCGCCCGGGGCAGCTGCCTCGGGCGGCTCTCATGTTGCGGCGGGTGCCTGCCTCAGCGGGCGGCCGGGGTTACGGCGCCGGGCTGCGGGGCGCGGTCAAAGCTGGGATTGAAGGCGTAGAAGTTGCGGCTGTCGAGGGTGGACTTGAGGGTTTCCAGCGCCTCGCCGAACCGCTGGAAGTGGACGATCTCCCGCTCCCGCAAAAAGCGGATGACCTCCTGCACGTCGGGGTCGTCCACCAGGCGCAGGATGTTGTCGTAGGTGGTGCGGGCCTTCTGCTCGGCGGCCATGTCCTCGTGCAGGTCGGTAATGGCATCCCCCTTGCTGGCAAAGCTGACCGCGTTGTAGGGGGTGCCGCTGGCCGCCTGCGGCCAGATGCCCGCGGTGTGGTCGACAAAGTAATCGGCCATGCCCTGGGCCTTGATCTCCTCGGCCGAGAGGCCGCGGGTCAGCTGCCGCACCATGGCGGCGATCATCTCAAAGTGGGCCAGCTCCTCGGTGCCGATGTCGGTGAGCAGCCCGGCCAGCCGGGGGTTGGGCATCGAAAACCGCTGGCTGAGATAGCGCAGGCTTGCGCCGAGCTCGCCGTCCGGCCCGCCGTACTGGGTGATGATCACCTTGGCCGCGCGGGCGTCGGGCGTTTTGATGCGGATGGGGTATTCGAGGCGTTTTTCATAGTTCCACATAGGGCGGATCCTCCTTTTCCCAGGGCAGGCCGCTGGCGGCCCAATCCCAGCCGGCGGCGTCGGGACAGCCTGGCGCGGCGGCCTCCTCGGCCGCGATGCGCCCGGCGAGATGGCGGTAGCTGGCCCGCGCGGCCTCGCTGTCGGGGTGGGTGTCGAGGTAGAGCCGCAGGTCCACCAGCGCAAAGCGCATGGCGTCGAGGGTGCAGGGCCGCTCGGACGCGACCGGCGCGTCTCCGCCCGGCACGGCGGTAAAGGGCAGGTCGAGCTCTGCAAAGATGGTGCCCCGCGGCCAACCCTGGGCGGGGGTGTACACCCCGCGGAACGGCTGCATCGGCACACTGGCAATGGCAAGCTGTAGCATATGCGTTGTTCTCCTTTCTCGGGGCAGGTCGGCAGCCGCGCCGCCGCGGCCCCGGTGCTCCATCCTATGTGGCGGCAGGCCGCGGGGTGCGCGGGGATGTAAAAGACCCCCAAAGCCGAAATTTTCCGGCGGTTTGGGGGCAAAAAGCTGTGGTTTGCCATGATCGTGTCATTTAGTGCAGGTTTTTGAAAAAAGTTCGTGTCATTTAGTGCTAAAAATCGAGAGAATTTCGCATTTTTTTTACACGAATGCCGCCGCGGGGCGCGCGGGGCATAGGAAAAGCCGACCGCCCCCTCCCTTGGCTCCCCCTCTGGGGGAGCTGTCCCCGAAGGGGACTGAGAGGGCAGGCTCTGCGAGACACAAGAAAAGCCCGGAGGCGGCTGCCTCCGGGCTTTGTGGGGTTTATGCTGTTTTGCCTTTGCCTGTATGGGCTCAGGCGGCAAGCCGTTTAAGCTTACTGCAGCAGCTGCAGCACG
>DKVN01000076.1:7085-7540 GCA_002491225.1 Faecalibacterium sp. UBA7177 | reverse complement strand
CCCAGCTTCTGGCGCAGCCGCTGCACGTGGATGTCCACCGTGCGGCTCTCGCCCGCGTACTCGTAGCCCCACACCATCGCCAGCAGCTTTTCGCGGCTGAGGGCGAGGTCCTGGTTCTGCAAAAACACCCGCAGCAGCTCAAACTCCTTGGGCGAGAGCGGCACTACTTCGCCCCCGCGGGTCACCGTGTGGCTGCCCAGATCCTGCCGGATCTCGCCGTACTGCAGCACCAGCGCCCCGCGCCCCTGCCTGCGCAGCGCCACCTCCACCCGGGCCAGCAGCTCCAGCGCCTCAAAGGGCTTGGCGATGTAGTCCTCCGCGCCCAGCCGCAGCCCGCGCACCTTGTCGGCCACCTGCTGCATCGCCGAGAGAAAGATCACCGGCACCCCCTGCCCCTGCAGCCGCTCCATCACCGCAAAGCCGTCCAGCCCGGGCAGCATCACGTCCAGCAGCAC
>DKVN01000076.1:0-6761 GCA_002491225.1 Faecalibacterium sp. UBA7177 | reverse complement strand
CCGCCCAGCTCAAGGGTGGCCTCGATCATCCGGGCAATGTGCTCCTCATCCTCCACGATCAGGATGTGCGGCATACAGCGCAGCCTCCTTTCGGCAATCCAACAGGCGTTCAAAACGCATTCAAAAAACACTCAAAAGCGGCGGGCCCGCTCGCGAACCCGCCGCCCGATACCACAGTTATAACACGTCCGGCATCTCATTGTCAGCAAAAAGTTGTATCAAAGTTGTAAACATCAAGAGAATAAGCCATTTGGCAGTTCCCTTCCTTTGCGCTTTACAAGCAGGAACCACCCTGATAGAATAAGGCTGGGCTTTGAGGTGGTAGATTTCGCCCCGACCACACGCCGATGGCTTGACAGGGGAAACCCGAGAGATGCAGAGGAATGCCACGCCTGCCAAAGCCCAACATTAGGGGTCATGGAACCATGGCCCCATTTTTTGTGCCCCGCAGTTTGCAAAGGTGTCGAAATCTGGTATAATAAAGCCACACAAAGAGCCGGGCGGTGAAAGCGGCGTGCAGTTCATCGGGAAGATCAACATCACCCTCTACCAATGTGTTTCGCCGGACATCACCACCGATGAGGTCGTGATTACAAATGAGCGCATCCAGCACATCGAAGAACGTCATCCGGGTGACTATGAGAAATTTGCTGGATATATGGCAGAGATCGTGGCAGAGCCAGACTATATTATCGGTACGAATAAGCCTTGCACCGCTGTTCTTCTCAAGGAATTTGAGGCGAAAGGCGAAAAATTCAAGTTGATTTTGCGGCTGAAGATTAAGAGCGACCCGGAGAACTACAAAAACTCTGTTATTTCATTCTGGCAGATCGGGGATACCACGTGGGAAAAGACGATCAAAAACAAGCCAATTCTTTACAAGCGGGGATGATCCTGCTATACTATGAGTAGGCTATAAGGGGATTCTTTGAGGTGGAAAGTGCGTTCCCATGCGCCGCACGCCGCAAGGTGGTGGGCAAAAGAGATGCCGGGAGTGACGCTCCGGCCAAAGAATTCTCTTATACGCTTGATGGTGCAAAAGGTTTTGAGGCGGTAGATTTCGCCCCGACCACACGCCGATGGTATGACAGGGGAGACCCGAGAGATGCGGGAGAGGCGACGCCCGCCAAAGCCCAACCTTAGGGGCCATGGAAACATGGCCCCGTTTTTGTGTCCAAATCTGATATCCGCCGCAAGGCAAAAGCCGCGATGCGTCCCCGCACCGCGGCTTTTTTCTGCCCATCTTCCCGCGGCGCGCGCTATTCCGCCTCGGCTGCATCGGAGGCCTCCGCCGCGTCTGCCGCCGCCTCCGCCCCCGCCAGCTCCCCGGCGGGGCCGTCGAGGCACCGGCGGATGATATAGTACATCACCGGCTTCATCTGCTCGATGCCGGCGGGCCGGCCGAGGATGATCGAGGAGTAGCAGGTCGAGCCGCACATCTCAAACAACGCGAACAGCAGCCGCAGCGCCTCGTCCCGGCTGCGCCCGGCCAGGGCGGGGCAGCGGCTGGCGTCCTGCCAGATGGCCGAGAAGAGGGGGTCGTCCTGCCGGGTCAGCTTCTCCTCCATCAGCGGCCAGGAAAAGTTGCGCTCGATCAGCCGCAGCACCACCTTTTCGCGGCAGAAGTAGTCGACCAGATAGTCCACCAGAAACACCGTGTTGCGCCAGAACTCCGGCTGGCGGTGCTGCTGCATGGCCTCGTAGGCCCGCCCCATCAGGTCATAGCTGATCTGAAAGCAGAGCGCTTCGAGCAGGTTGGCCTTGTCGGTAAAATAGAGGTAAAAGGTGCCCTTGGCCACCCCGGCCCGCTCGGTGATGTCCCCCACCGAGGTCTTGGCCGCCCCGCGCTCCAAAAACAGCTCGTAGGCGGCGGCCAGCAGGCTCTGGCGCTTGGATTCCTTCTTTGCGTCCAACAAACGGCCCATGCGGCCCACTTCCTTTCAGTGTTCCTTCCGTCCCGTCCCGCGGCGGGTTCCCGCCCGCCCGCGCAGGCGGCGGCACCCCGCGGGGCTCTTTCGGCAAAATCGGCGCAAACCCGCCCATTCCGCCCTTCTTTCAACCGTTCTTCCAATTTCAGTATACGGTCGTCCGCCCCGGATTGCAAGCGCTTTCGCCCCATACCGCCCACGATTTGGCAAACTGCACCAAAACGCGGCCAAAAGAGAAATGACCATTGGTCAGTTTGAATATTGACCAATGGTCATTTTTGGAGTATACTACCATTCACAGCCGGGGGAAAAGGCCCGCGGGGCCCGCAAAGGCCGCAAGCGCCGCAAAAGCCCGCAGTGCCCGCAGTGCCCGCAGTGCCCGCAAAGCCCCGCGCACCCCTTCCCCCCGGCCCTCCGCTCACGGAAAAAAAGGAGAGACCCACCCCTATGGAAACCATCGCCCGTTTTATCGTCAAACACCGCGCGGCGGTGCTGATCCTCGCCAGCCTGCTGCTGATCCCGGCGGCCCTCGGCGCGGTGATGACCGGCATCAACTACGACGTGCTGACCTATCTGCCCCCCGAGCTGGACAGCATGCTCGGCGAGCGCAGCCTCGACGAGGACTTTGGCCTCGCCGCCACCGGCATGATCTCGGTGGAGGGGCTGCCCTACGACGAGGTGCTGCCCATGAAGGCCGAGATCGCCGCCGTGCCCGGCGTGCGCGAGGTCCTCTGGCTCAATGAGCTGATCGACCCCGCGGTGCCGCCCGGCATCCTGCCCGACGAGCTCGACAGCCTGGTGCACGGCGCCAACGATGCCAGCCTCATGGTCGTCCGGTTCGAGGGCGCGGCCGCCAGCCAGACCACCATGCAGGCGGTGGCCGGCATCAAGCAGGTGCTCCGCGAGGGCTGCTTCTTCGGCGGCATGGCGGTCATTTTGCAGGACACCAAGGCCCTTGTGGACGACGAGATGCCCCTCTACATCGCCTGCGCGGTGGGGGCCTGCCTCGTGGTGCTGTTCCTGGCGCTGCAAAGCAGCCTCGCGCCGCTCGTCTTCATGCTCGGCATCCTCTATCCCATCGTCTACAACTTCGGCACCAACTACTTTCTGGGCGAGATCAGCTACATCACCCAGGCCCTCGCCGCGGTGCTGCAGTTAGGCGTCACGATGGACTTTTCCATCTTCCTGCTCCACCGGTACGAGGAGGAGCGCGCCGCCCGCCCCGCCGCCCCCGGCCCCGACCCGGACAAAACCCGGGACGAGGAGGCGATGGTCACCGCCATCTGCCGGACCTTCAGCTCGATCTCGGCCTCCTCGCTCACCACCATCGCGGGCTTTCTGGCCCTCTGCGCCATGCGGCTCACCCTCGGGCGGGACATCGGCCTGGTCATGGCCAAGGGGGTGCTGTTCGGGGTGCTGTCCACCCTCACGGTGCTGCCCGCCCTCATCCTCTGCCTGCGCAAGCCGCTCGACCGGCACCGCCACCGCACCTTCATCCCCAAACTCGCCCGCACCAGCCACGGTGTGGCCCGGCGGTACGGCGCGATCCTGCTGATCTTCGTGCTGCTCTTTATCCCCTTCCCGCTCGCCCAGCGGGCCACCGGGGTCTACTACACCCTCTTTGACAGCCTCCCGCAGGACCTCACCGGCATCGTCGGCACCGATAAACTCGGCGAGGATTTCGGCATCGCCACCCCCGAGTTCGCGCTGGTGGATGAAAACCTGCCCGCGGCCGAAATTCGCGCCCTCTGCCAGCGCATCGAGCAGCTGGACGGCGTTTCCGGCGTCATGGCGCTGGAAAAGTACCTCGGCTCGGCCATCCCCGAGACGGCGATCCCGCAGGATGTCCGCGACCTGCTCCACGCCGGGGGCTACCGGCTGCTGCTGATCACCGGCCGCTACGAGGCCGGCACCGACGAGTGCAACCGCCAGGTGGACGAGACGATCCAGCTGCTCAAGCAAACCGACCCCGGCGCGCTGCTCACCGGCGAGGCCCCCCTCACCAAGGACCTGATCGAGGTGGCGGACGTCGATTTCGCGCATGTCAATGTCTGGTCGATCGCGGCGGTCTTTGTCATCATCGCGATCAGCTTCAAGAGCCTGTCCATCCCGCTGCTGCTGGTGGCGGCCATCGAGGCGGCCATCACGGTCAACATGGGCATCCCGTACTTTGGCGGCACCACCCTGCCCTTCATCGCCAGCATCGTCATCGGCACCATTCAGCTGGGCGCCACGGTCGACTACGCCATCCTCATGACCACCCGCTTCCACGAGGAGCTGCTGGCCGGGCGCACCCGCCGCGAGGCCGCCCAGCAGGCGCTCGAGCACTGCAGCGAGAGCATCCTCACCAGCGGCCTCACCTTCTTTGCGGCCACGGTCGGGGTGTATCTGGTCAGCCGGATGGAGCTGCTCAAGAGCCTCTGCCTGCTCATCAGCCGCGGCGCGCTGATCAGCATGTTCGTCATCCTCTTCATCCTGCCCTGCCTGCTCATCCTGTGCGAACCGGTCGTGGCCAAAACCACCCTCGGCTGGCGGCCCAGGGGCCACAAGCCGCAGCAGGCCGCCCAGCGGCCCGCCCGCCCCGCGCAGGAAAACGCCTGAACAGCATTCCTCATTCCCCATTCCTCATTCATCAAAGGAGCGTATCATCCATGAAAAAGAGCATTCGCCTTGTCTCGGCGGCCCTCGCCCTCACCCTCGGGTGCAGCGCCGCGGCCCTGCCCGCCGCTGCCGCCGCCCATGAAAGCGCGACCAAGGACGAGAGTGTCTATGTCACCCTCGCGCCGGACGGCAGCGTCCAGCAGCAGACGGTCAGCGTCTGGCTCCACCGGGACAGCGGCCTCGACGGCTTTGCCGATGTCAGCTGCCTCGAAGCCATCCACGACCTCAGGGGCACCGCCGTCCCCACCCAAACCGGCGAGCAGCTCACCTGGAAGGTCGAGGCCCCCGACCTCTACTACCAGGGCACCACCGGCCGCCAGCTGCCCATCACCGCCGCCATCAGCTATGAGCTGGACGGCGAGCCGCTCAGCGCCGGGCAGCTGCTGGGCAAAAGCGGCCACCTCAAGGTGACCATCGCCCTCACCAACCACGAGCGCCGCACCGTCACCATCGACGGCAGCCCCCGCGCGGTATACACCCCCTTTGCCGCCGCGGTGGGCACCACCCTCGACGCCGACCGCTTCACCAACATCGAGGCCGCCCACGGCACGGTGCAGACCGACAGCGCCCGCGCGGCGGTGGCCTGGGTCTGCCTGCCCGGCATGGCCGAGACCTTCGACGGCCTGCTCACCGGCAGCCTGCGCGAGGTACAGGACAAGTTTGTCGACACGGTCACCCTCGAGGCCGACGTCACCGACTGCCCGGCCCTCAGCTTCCTGATCGGCTGCGCCGCCGACCCCTCGGCCCTCAGCGGAATGGACGAGTTCGAGCAGCTCGGCACGGTCAGCGAGGACCTTGACCAGCTGCGCGAGGCCACCGACCAGCTGCTCACCGGCACCGCCGACCTGCTCGACGGGGTGCTGCAGCTGCACGACGCGGTCACCGGCGAGCTCACCGACGGGGTGGTCAAGCTGGACGACAGCGTCAAGGGCCAGCTCACCACCGGCGCGGCCCAGCTGCGGGACGGCCTCGCCGCCCTCAACAGCAACAGCGCCGCCCTCAACGACGGCGCGGCCCAGCTCACCGACGGCATCTTCCAGACCGCCAGCCTCATGCTGCAAAGCGCCACCGGCAATGCCAGCATCCAGCTCACCCCGGACAATTACACCGCCGTCATCAACAATGTCCTCGGCCTGCCCGAGCAGACCCAGAACGCCATGGTCAGCACGGTGCAGAGCGCCGCCGCCGCCCAGGCGCAGACGATGACCGCCGCCCTGATGCAGCAGCTGGCCGCGGCGGGCCTTGATCCCGCCGCGCTGGGCCTTGACGCCGACCAGCTCGGCCAGCTGCTCACCGGCGCGCTGATCCTCGAGATGGGCAAGGCCGCCCCCACCGGCGACCTCACCGCCGATCTCAACGCGGCCGCCACCGCGGTGCAGGCCCAGCTGGACGGCGTACTGGCCAATGTGAAAAGCGCGTTGGCCGCCAGCGGCTCCGCCGCCGCCGCCGCCATCCTCACCGGCTTTGTGCAGCAGGCCGCCGCATCGGCCACCCAGGAAGCCATCACCGCCGCCATGACCCAGGAGGTCTGGGCGGTGCTGAAACATCAGGATCCCGAGATCGAGAATAAGCTCGCCCAGCTCGGCCAGGTCGGCCAGCTCAAACAGCTGCTGGACGGCGCGGTTGCCCTGCGCGGGGGCATCAGCAGCTACACCGCCGGGGTGGCCAGCGCGGCCGATGGCGGCCAGCAGCTCTACAACGGCATCGCGGGCGACCTCGCCAGCGGCACCGGCAGCCTGCGCGCGGCGGTCACCGGCCAGCTCACCGAGGGGGTCGACGCCCTGCTCGACGGCACCCACCAGCTGGCCGACGGCATGACCGAGTACGACGCCGAGGGCATCCAGCAGCTCACCGGCCGCCAGGAGCTGAGCCAGCTGCAGGCCCTCGCCGACACCGCCGACGCCCTGCGCGCCGCCTCCGAGAGCTACACCAGCTACACCGGCGCGCCCGAAAACACCGCCTGCACGGTCAAGTTCATCATGAAGACCCAGGCCCCCGAGCCTGAGCCGGACGAGGCCGCCGACGCTGACACCAACACCGCCGCTGGCGAAGACGCCCCCGCCCAGCCCGCCCCCGAGCCCGAAAAGCCCAGCTTCTGGCAGCGCCTCGTCTCCCTCTTCACCGGCAAGCGGTAAAGCCCCCAAACGCAAAGCGGGCGCCCGGCTTGACAAA
>DKVN01000068.1:14832-15141 GCA_002491225.1 Faecalibacterium sp. UBA7177 | reverse complement strand
GATGCGGTTGTCGTTGGTGATGACCCCGTCCTTCATCGGCACGTTAAAATCGCAGCGCACCAGCACCCGCTTGCCCTTGACCGCAAGCTCTTCTACCGTCTTTTTCCCTAAGCCCATCTTGCTTTACTCCTTCCATCGTTTCCAATCGTTTCAAAGGGCCCCTTTCGCCTTTCCAACCGGCGCAGTGAGCCCGACCTGCGTACCTATCCCTTATTATAATCAATCCCCGCGCGGGGCGCAAGGCCTTTTCTGATAATTTTTTAACGAAAAGCGGCCCAACCCGCCCAGTCCGCGCGGGGGATGTTTCCC
>DKVN01000068.1:0-14476 GCA_002491225.1 Faecalibacterium sp. UBA7177 | reverse complement strand
TCCCCCGTGCGGACGGATGGAAGCTGCGACCCGGACACTCTCTCATCCGCAAATTCATTGCGGGGGGCCGGGGATTCTGGTATACTGAATGGGAACAAAAGCTTCAAACCCGGATGCGGCCCAAAGCGCCGCGAGAGGAGCGCAGAAATGACAGAAGAAAAGAGAACCCATTTTCGGTTTGTAGAGGTCGCCGACCACATCTATGCCGCCATCTCCCCCGCCGAGCCGCTCGACATCACCGATGCCGGGCTGATGGACAACTTTTCCAACGCGGGGCTGGTGCTGCGGGACGGGGGGCTGGTCTGCGACACCTGCTTCACCCTGCCGCAGGCCGAGGAGCTGAAAGCCTTCTGCACCGAAAAATTGGGCCACCCGCCCGAAACGGTGGTCAACACCCACGGCCACTGGGACCATTACTGGGGCAATCAGGTCTTCGCGGGCGCGCGGGTGCTGGGCCATCGGGAGATGATGAAGGACTGCGCGGGCGATAAAAACAAGGTATCGGTCTTCAAACTGCTGCACGGCTCAAAGCTGGTGCAGGGCCTCTTAAACCGGGTGATGGGCGGCCAGTTCAAGGGCTGGCTGCCCGCGGGCCAGCCCTTCCGCATGGTGGTGCGGCAGGGGGAAAAGGACTTCGACCTCACCGGCGTCACCCCCACCCCGCCCGCGGAGCTGTTCGAGGAAAAAACCGTGCTGCAGCTGGGCGATACCCGGGCCGAGCTGATCCCGCTGGGGGCGGTGCACTCCAGCTCAGACACCATCGTCTGGCTGCCAGCCGAGCGGGTGCTCTTCGCCGGGGACATCTTTGCCGACTGCAGCCTGCCCATGAGTATGGCGGCGGCCCGCCGCTGGCTCGAAGTGCTCGATTACATCCTCGACGAGCTGCGCCCCATCGCCATCGTCCCCGGCCACGGCGAGGTGTACGACGCCGCCCGCGCCGAGAGCCAGCGCGCCTACTTCCGCGCTCTGGTCGACCGCTTCGAGCAGTACTACACCGACACCATCCCGGAGCAGCAGCTGCTCGAAAAGATGAACCTCGGCGAATTCATCGATCAGCGTCCCCGCCTCGCCTGGGTCATGGCGGCCAAGGCGCTTTTTAAGGAGCGCCGTGCCGCCGCCAAAGCCAACGGCTGACGCCGCCCCAACCCAACAAAACAAGCGGCCCGGCGCATCTCAGAATCGAGATGCGCCGGGCCGCTTTCTTTTGCAAAAAACGCCGGTGTCGAGCTTACAGCACGATGGACAGGATCCGCAGCACGAACAGCGCGAAGACGATCCACATCACGGGGTGGATCTCCTTGGTCTTGCCGCGCAGGATCTTGAGCAGCATCCAGGTGAGGATGCCGAACATGATGCCGTTGGCGATCGAGTAGGTAAAGGGCATCATGATGATGGCCACAAACGCGCCCAGCACGTCGGCCATGTCGCCCTCAAACTTCACCTTGGCCACGCTGCTCATCATGAACATGCCCACGATGATCAGGGCCGGGGCGGTGGCAAAGCTGGGGATCGCGCCGAAGATCGGCCACAGGAACATCGACAGCAGGAACATCACCGCGGTGGTGGCGCTGGTCAGGCCGGTGCGGCCGCCCTCGGCCACGCCCGCCGAGCTCTCGACATAGCTGGTGACGGTCGAGGTGCCAAGGCAGGCGCCCGCCACGGTGCCCAGCGCGTCGCTCATCAGGGCCTTGCCAACGCGGGGCAGCTGGCCCTTCTCGTCCAGCATGTTGCCCTTGGCGGCCACACCGATCAGGGTGCCCACCGTGTCAAACAGGTCGACAAACAGGAACGCAAAGACGATCACCGCAAACTGGGTGAAGTGCCCCGCCACAAAGCTGAAATCAAACTTGAAGGCGGTGTCGGCCAGCGCGCCGAAGTGGGGCAGGAAATCCGCGGCGCTGGTGATGTGCGGCAGCACCGAGTAGACGCCCGCCTCGGGGTTGGGGACATACCAGCCGGTCAGCTCGGCGAGGATGCCCAGCACCCAGGTGCCGAGGATGCCCCAGAGGATCGCGCCCTTGACCCCAAAGTAGAGCATCACGCCGATCAGCACCACGCCGATCAGGGCCAGCGCCACGCCGGGGTCGGACAGGCTGCCCAGCCCCACAAGGGTGGCGTCGTCATTGGCGGCGATCGAGGCGTTCTGCAGCCCGATGAAGGTGATGAACAGGCCGATGCCGGTGGTGATGCCGTACTTGAGGTTCTCGGGGATGCAGTTGACCAGCGTCTCACGGAACTTGAAGATCGACAGGATGATGAAGATGACGCCCTCGACCAGGATGGCGGTCAGCGCGATCTTCCAGGGGTCGGTCTCGGCGGCCAGCTCGCCCAGGCAGATGGTGTAGGCAAAGTAGGCGTTGAGGCCCATGCCGGAAGCCAGCGCGATGGGGTAGTTGGCCAGAAAGGCCATGATAAAGGTGGCGATGGCGGCGGACAGGGCGGTGGCCATAAACACGCCCTGGGTGTTCATGCCGGCCGCGCCCAGCATCCCGGGGTTGACCGCGAGGATGTACGCCATCGCCAGAAAGGTGGTGATGCCGGCCATGATCTCGGTCTTGACCGTGGTGCCGTTCTCTTTCAGATGAAACAGCTTCTCCATGATATTCCTCCATGCTTTTTTGCGCGGCCTTGCCGCAGGGCGGTGCGCCCGCGGACCGTACAAGGCCGCGCCCGTTTGCTTGTTTCGCTCAGCACCCCCGCGCAAAAGGCGGGGTCGGCGGCCTGCCGGGCGGCCCCGGCGGCGCAGAGCGAAAAAACACGTTCCTATTGTACCCCATCCGGCCACCCCCCGGCAATACGCTTTTTGGCCAAAGAAAGCTGACCCACACGGCGCGAAAGCGGTCAAAAACACAAGGAAACGACAGTCCGCGCGGACGGATGGGCAGCGCCCACGCACAAAAAAGCGCCGCGCACCGGGGCGAAACGCTCCGATGCGCGGCGGGACGTGGTATTTTGGCGCGAAGCCGCCCGGTTTACTTATCGGATGCGACCTCCTTGATCGAGGCGACCATCCCGGCCAGGTTCTGGATATCGCTGGGGATGATCAGCTTGGTGGCCTTGCCGTCCGCCACCTTGGTCAGCGCTTCCAGGCTCTTGAGGGCCAGCACCTTGTCGCTGGGGGCGGCCTCGTTCAGCAGCTTGAGCGAGTCGGCCAGCGCCTTCTGCACCTCCATGATGGCCTGCGCCTCGCCCTGCGCCTCGCGGATGCGCTGCTCCCGCACCGCGTCCGCCCGCAGGATGGCGCTCTCCTTTTCGCCCTCGGCCACCAGAATCGAGCTGCGCTTTTCGCCCTCGGCCCGCAGGATGCTCTCGCGGCGCTGGCGCTCGGCCTTCATCTGCTTTTCCATCGCGTCCTGGATCTCGGCCGGCGGGATGATGTTCTTGACCTCCACCCGGTTCACCTTGATGCCCCACTTGTCGGTGGCCTCGTCGAGGATGGCGGTGATCTTGGTGTTGATGACGTCCCGGCTGGTGAGGGTGTGATCCAGCTCCATCTCGCCGATGATGTTGCGCAGGGTGGTGGCGGTCAGGTTTTCGATGGCGGCCATCGGCCGCTCGACCCCGTAGGTGAACAGCTTCGGGTCGGTGACCTGGAAGAAGACCACCGTGTCGATCTGCATGGTGACATTGTCGCGGGTGATCACCGGCTGGGGCTTAAAGTCGACCACCTGCTCCTTCATGCTCACCCGCTTGGCGACCTTGTCCAAAAAGGGGGTCTTGAGATGGAAGCCCTCGCGCCAGACGTCGTAAAAGACGCCCAGTCGCTGCACCACGTAGGCGTAGGACTGCGGCACGATGCACACGCAGGACACAAACACCGCCACCGCGATCAGCAGCAGCACGATCAGGGTAATGATAATGGGCATGTGTTTCCTCCTTACCTCGCCGCGCCCTTTGCGGGGGCACGGCGATCCGCTTTTTTATCACAGGGATACGCTCCACGCCATGCCGGGCAGCCCGACACGACGGCAGTGGATGAGAGGGGGGGCCGCCCGCAGGCGCGGCGTCAGGGGCGCGGCCCGGCGGGCTGGGCTGTTTCCGGTTCCCCGGCGGGGGCCTCGGCAGGCGTCTCGGCAGGCGGGATGTCCGACGCCTCGATAGGCCCGGCGGGCGGGATGGCCGGGGCTTCGGCGGGGGCATCAGCGGCATCGGCAGCACCGGCGTCAGCCTCGCACGGCTCGGCATCCGGCCGCGGCATGCCCACCGGCGGCGGGGCCGGGGGCATCGGGGCCACCACCAGGGCGGTGCCCTCCACCTGCAGCACCAGGCAGCGCTCGCCCGGCGCGAGCGGCGCGGCGCAGAGGGCGTTCCAGTCCACCCCATCCAGCCGGGCGCGGCCCTGCTGGCCGGGCCCGATGGGGGTGAGCACGGTGGCCACCCGGCCCACGTTGCGCTCGGCGTTCATGGCCGGGGCGCGCTTGGCCCGCAGGCGGGCCACCAGCGGCTTTGCCAGCTGCTGGGCGATCACGCTCACCAGCGCAAAGGTCAGCCACTGGGGCCACCACAGCCCGGTGATCAGGCTCACCAGCAGCGCCATCAGCGCGCCCACCACAAACCAGATCGAGACCAGCGCGGTGGTGGCCAGCTCGACCACCACAAACACCGCCACCATCAGCAGCCAGAACCCCGGCCCCGAAAAGAACATGAAGATACTCATCCAAGGCTCCTTTCTCGGGACAGTTTTGTTTTCCTGTCTCACCGCCCCGCCAGACAGTCCCGCCCGCATCGGGCGGCAAGGGCCTGTAAAAGCGAAGATTCTTTTGTATAGTCTATCAAAAAAACAAACGATGCACAAGGCCCAAATATTGCAAAATGCCCTGCGCCGCGCGAAAAAAGCGGCGCAGGGCAGGGGAAGGGTTCGGGTCGCGGGCCAGCGCGGGCCGGTGCGGGGGCGGAGGAGACGCTCAGCGGCCCGGCTCGTAGTCCGGCACCGGTCTGTTATCGATATTGGCGGTGGGGAAACCGTCCCGCGCGCTCACCCGTGTCCCGTAAATATCCGGCGGCTGGGAGAGGATCAAAAGCCCGGGAAATAGTCCCGCGCGCTCACCCGTGTCCCGTAGCAGTAAAGCTCAAAATGGCACTGCACACCGGTGGTGTTGCCGGTAGAGCCGACCTTGGCGATCTCCTCGCCCCGCGCTACCGTCTCCCCCCTGCTCACCAGCAGCTCCTCGCAGTGAGCGTAGAGGCTGCGCCAGCCGTTGCCGTGATCCAGCACCACATAGTTGCCGTAGCTGTAATGCCAGCCCGCGTTCATCACCGTGCCGTCCGCCGTTGCCACAACAGACGCGCCGCGGTTTGCGCAGATGTCCGTCCCCTTGTGGTAGCTGCTCATCCAGCGGCTCACATACTTGTACTCCGGCACCGGCCAGGTCAGGCGGCCGGGCTCGTAAGGGGCCTTTGTAAGCATCGCCGGCATGTCCTCATCGGTCACCGGCTCCGGCCCGGCCAGCTCCGCAAACAGGCTCGAAAAACAAATCGCGGTTCCATCGATCCAGACAGTCACCGCGCAGGCGGGGCCGCCGGGTTCATCGCTGGGGGTAAGGGTGGCGATCACCTGCCCCCGGCATACCGTGTCCCCCTCACGCACCAGCGGGGTCAGGTCGCCGCGGCAGAGCACAAAGCTGCCGCGTTCGCTCTCCTCCGCACAGCGCAGGGTGATGTTGCAGCCCGTGCTGCCGGTCAGTTCGAGCGTTTCCACCGTTCCGTCCGCCATCGCAAGCAGTACGCTGCCCTCCGGGGCAAACAGGCGGCTGCCGTAGGCAACAGCGCCAAGGCACTCGTGCCAGCCGGTGTACTCCGGCACCGGCCAGAGCAGGCTGCCGTCCTCCGAGTAGATGAGCGGCAGATCCTCCCCCGCCATCGCGGGGACGCTTGCCGCCGCGTCGCCCTCAGCCGGGATGCCCCCGGCCGCGCCGCTTTGGGCGGGCAGTTCCGCGGGGACGCTCTCGGCAAACTCATGTTGGGCCGGGGCGCTGTTGGCGGAAACACTGTCGGCGGGCGCGCTCTGGGCCGCGCCGCTCCCGGTGTCCGGCCCATCCGCCGCCCCGGCCGGGTCGGCCATGCAGGCGGCGGCCAGCAGCGCGGCGGCAAGCCCCGCGGCAAGCCCTGCCCACACCGCCGGGCGGCGGTAGCGCAGGATCGCCCGCACCCGTCCGGCCACCCGGCCCTCGCCAAAGTGCAGCGCCACCGCCGCCCGCCGCGGGGCGGTTTGCGGGGCGGCAAACCGCAGCAGGCTCTCGCAGTAGGCCGTTTTCACCCCGCTGCCCGCCGCCCGCAGCACCGCCTCGTCACAGGCGGCCTCCATGTCGCAGCTCATCCCGCGAAAGGCCAGCCAGGCCAAAGGGTTAAACCAGTGCAGGCAGACCGCCGCGTAAAACAGCGGCTTGACGAGGTTGTCCCGCCGCCGCAGGTGCGCCCGCTCGTGCAGCAGGATCACCCGCCGCTCCTCTCCCGCAAGGGAGGCGGGCAGGTAGATGCGCGGATGCACAAGGCCAAACGAGAACGGTTCGGCCATCCGCTCGCTGGTAAACACATCCGGTTCGCCTGCGAGGCGGTAAGCAAGCGAGACCTGCCCGCGCAGCCGGGCCACCTGCCACAGCGCGCGCAGCCCCATGCCCACTGCGCCGGCCAGCCAGATCGCGGCCAGCAGGGTGAACCCCGCGCCGGTCTGCCCGGCATCCGCCGTGCCGCTCTGGGCCGCGCCGCCGCCCGCCGCGCCGATCTCCGGCTGCCGCGGGCCGCCCTGCTGCGCGGCATCCGCCCCGGCCTGCCCGGGCCGCGCGGCCTGCGCGGCCGCATCCATCCCCGCGGCCCCCGCCGCCGCATCCGTCAAAGGCGCGCCGTCGGTCAAATCCGCGCCGGGCTCTATTGTCCACAGCACATCCGCCCCGGCCTCTGTGCCCTTGGCCGCCCCCACGCAGCGCCCCAGCACCGGCGTGTTGAAGATGCTCACCGCCGAGGGGATGCTCACCGGGCAGAGCAGCCGGGCCAGCACCACCAGCCAGAGCGCGCAGCAGACCGCGCGCCCCACCCGCAGCCGCCGCAGCAGCAGCACCGCCGCGCCCACCACCAAAGCCGTGGCCGCGCCGTACACGCTCATCCGCCAAACCGCCAAAAACAGCCGGGTCAGCATTCGCCGTCACCCCCTTTGGCCTTGTAGGCGGCCAGCATCGCCTCGATCTCCTCGGCCTCCTCGGGCCGGATGCCCTTCTGCCCCAAAAAGGCCGCCACAAACCGGGGCAGGCTGCCGTCAAAGGCGCGGTCCACCACTTGGGCGCTCTCCTGCCGCTGCACCTGCTCTTTGGGCACCAGCGCGCGCACCACCGAGTGCTCGTTGCACAAAATGCCCTTGGCGCAGAGGTTTTTCAGCACGGTGTAGGTGGTGCTCTTTTTCCAGCCCAGCTGCTTGGCGCACAGCTCCACCAGTTTGCCGCTGGGCAGCGGCTCGTGCTCCCACACAATACAGGCAAAGCGATACTCGCTCTCGCCCAGACGGGTTTCCTTTTCCGCGTTCACAGCCATGTTGCTTTTCCTTTCCGGCGCGCACCGCGCCCTCTTCGCCCGGCAGGCGGGGAGTGGCCAGGCCGCAGCTTCCATCCGTCCGCATGGGGGATATTCCCCTGAGAAAACGCCCCCTTGGGGGGCTCTTAAACCATTCGCAGGGAAACATCCTCCGCGCGGACTGCGCGCCCTCCACTCCCCGCAGGCGGCGCATCCGCCCCGCGCGAAAGAAACTCCCGCGCGCGCCGGACATCCCGCGGCGGCCTCTGCCGCCCCTTGCCAGGTCTATTGCATTAGACCTGATGGGACAAGTCTAACACAATAGACCAGGCCTGTCAACCCCTTTTTTCGCATCCCGCCGCCCGTTGCCCGCCCGTTGCCTGCCTGCCGCGCTGCTGCCATTTTTTCCATCCCTCTTGACGCGGCCGACCTGTCCATGCTAAAACAGTAGTAGAATCACCGCGCAAAGCGGCCCCCGGCGCGGGATGCGCCCCATCCCGCGCCGGGCAGCCCCAATAACCATAAGGATGTGATGTGTGTGGAGACCATGCAAACCCTCAAGCAGCGCAGCATCAAAAAGGCCCTGCCGAGCTCGCTTTTGCTGATCGCGGGCGGCATCGCGCTCCTGATCCTCTTCAAGTGCTACGGCCTGCCGGCCACCCTTGCCCCCAAACAGCTCACCGAGGTTCCGGTGGAGGAGCTGGAAAACACCTTTGTCGAGGCCAGGATCGACTATCTTTACGATTGGTACATGAACACCGAGGAGCGCCGCGAGGGCTCCACCGCCTCGACTATCACCGATATGTACTATCTGATCGACTGCGGCCCCGACCACTGCATGGGCCTGCATGTGCCCCGCACCCTCGTGCAGGACACCCGCGAGATGCTTAAGCAGAACCAGAGCGGCAACTACAATATGGTCTTCTCGGTGCGCGGCACCGTGCTGCCGATGGAGGGCACCCAGCTGCAGTACTACAAGGATGCGCTGGGCTACGACCAGATGAGCGGGATGCAGAAGGACCGCTTTTTGCTGCTGTACATCGACGTGGACAGTGTGTACGGCACCAACATCACCACCAGCTGGGTGATGCTGGTGGTCAGCCTCGCGCTCATCGTCTGGGGCGCGGTGCGGCTTGCCCGCGCGCTGAGCGGCGCCTATCAAAAGCCGCTGCGCCGCAAGCTGGCCTCGATGGGCGATCCCCAGCAGATGGAGGAGCGGTTCGACCAGTTTTATCAGTCCCGCGAGCCGGTGTCCGGCCTGCGGATGGACGAGGAGTTCTTCCTTTACGAAAACGGCCCCAAGCCCACCCTGCTGCGCCCCTGGGAGGTGGCCTGGGCCTACCAGTGTACCACCAACCACTACCGCGGCGTCATCCCCACCGGCAAGAGCTACGCGCTGCGGCTGCGGCTGATGAACGGCAAGCAGGTGGACCTCTCGATGCCCGAGCAGCAGGTGCAGGCCGCCCTCGAGGCGATGCACGACACCATGCCCGGCGTGGTGCTGGGCTACAGCCAGGAGACCGAGGCCGCCTACCGCGGCAACCGCGAGGCCTTCCGCCAGCGGTGGGAGGCCGCCCGCCCCGGCTGCACCGCCCGCGCCTGAGCAAGGCCGCCGGGCACGCCGTAAATGCGACGAACACGGCAGACGCAGAAAAACCCGCACCATCGCCCAAAAACAGCAAACCAACGCCAAAAGGCCGCCGCCCCACAAACCTGTGGGGCGGCGGCCTCTTTCCTCTGGATTTTTCCTGTTTGTATTTTGCGCTTTTGATATTCCCGTGTGTTATCAGGTCGATGCGGCCCGCTCAGCACCGCGCGCTGGTCACAACCGTGTGGCCCATCGGGTTTACCTCCACCGCCTGGCCGTCGGCCGCGGCGCGGGTCAGCAGCGTCTCGGTGCGGTTGACCAAAATGTCGGCGGTCTGCGTCTTGCCAATGCGGCGGTAGTGCAGCAGCTCCCCGCTCGCCTCCACCATCTCGATCGCCCCGTCCCGGAAGGCGTCGCACCCCTGCCGCAGCTCGGCAAGGCCGCGCAGCACCGCGCGCAGCCGCTCCTCGGTGCTGTCCCAGTCAAAGTAGCCGCGGTTGAAGGGGTCCTTGTAGCCCTGCATGGCCACCTCGTCCCCGTAGTAGATGCAGGGCACCCCCGGCAGGGTGTAGAGCAGGGTGTAGGCCAGGATCATCCGGCGCACCCCCTCCTCGTAGGCCTCGGGGGCGAGGTGCTGCTTGCTCTGCCAGTAGCGGTCCCGCCCCAAAATCGGCTCGCCCGCCAGCGCGGTGACCGCCCGCTCGGTGTCGTGGCTCGAGAGGAAGTTCATCAGGGTGTGCAGCGCCGGGGCGGGGTAGTGCTCGCAGATGTCCATCACCTGCCCGGCAAAATCCGCCGCGCTGCCGCCCCCCACAAAGGCCAGGATCGCATTGCGGAAGGGGTAGTTCATGACAGCGTCCAGCCCCTTGCCCAGCAGGTAGGTGCGGCGCACATCATACGCCAGCTTGGTGGTGGCGTCCTCCCACACCTCGCCCAAGAGGTAGCAGTCCTCCCCGTGGGCCTTGACCGCACAGCGGATCTTCTCGATAAAATCATCCGGCAGCTCGTCCGCCACATCCAGCCGGAAGCCGCTCGCCCCCCGCTGCATCCAGGTGTCGATCACCCCGCCGGGGCCGCAGATGAACTTCTGGTACTCGGGGTCGTGCTCGTTCACCTCGGGCAGGCTCGAAAAGCCCCACCAGCTGCGGTAGCCGCAGGGGTAATCCTTGCTGAAATCGTACCAGCTGTGGTAGGGGCTGCAGATGTTGCGGTAGGCCCCGCCCCGGCCGTACCGGCCCTCGCGGTTAAAGTAGATGCTGTCCGACCCGGTGTGGCTGAACACCCCGTCCAGGATGATGCGGATGCCCCGCTCCTTCGCCTCGGCACACAGCCGGCTGAACTCCTCGTTGGTGCCCAGCAGGGGGTCGGCGTTCATATAGTCGGCGGTGTTGTAGCGGTGGTTGGCGTGCGCCTCAAAGATGGGGTTGAGGTAGATCCAGCCCACCCTGAGGCTCTGCAGGTAAGGCAATTTTTGCCGGATGCCCTCAAAGTCCCCGCCGTAGTAGTCCCGGTTGAGGTAGCCGCCGGTCTCGTTGGGCCAGAAGTAGGGCTTGCCCTGCTTGTGCTGGCGGTAGATGCGGTCGGCAAAGGGCATCTCCTTGCCCGGCCGCCCCTCAAAAAAGCGGTCGGGGAAGATCTGGTAGAGGACCGAGCCCTTGAGGCTCTCGGGGGTCGTAAAATCCGGCTCGTAGACGGTCAGCTGCCAGGCCGGGCCGTCCGGCTCGGTGCCGATCACCCCTTCGCCCCCCTCGCCCCGAAAGATTTTGCGGTAGTCCGAATAAAGGTCAAAGTGGTAGAAATAGAGCCCGACCGCCGGGGCGGTGAGGGTGTATTCAAACCGGCAGATGCCCTCCTCGGTGGCAAGGTAGGCCATCTGGTACTCGGCAGCCCCGCCGCCGTCCCGGCGGAGCACCAGCCGGGGCTGCACAAAGCCGACATGCTCGGGCACGGTCAGGCAAAAGCGAACTTCCTCGCCCGCGCGCACCGCGCCAAAGGGGGTTTTGTAAGCCGCGAGCAGGCTGTTAAACAGTCGTTCCATGGCCGCTTACTTCACCTGGCTGGCCTTCCAGATATCGCGGGTGTAGTCCAGCACGCTGCGGTCGGCGCTGAAGATGCCGCTCTGGGCGATGTTGGCCAGGCTCATGCGGTTCCAGTGGGGGCGGTCGGCGTACATCTTGGCCAGATCGGCCTGGGCGCGGCGGTAATCCTTGAAGTCGGCCATCACCATGTAGGGGTCGACCGTCTGCAGGTTGTGGATCACCTCGCGGAAATCCTCGCCGTCAAACCCGCGCTCGAGGAAGTTCAGCACCTCCATCGCCACATCGTCCTGGTTGATGAACATACTCGGGTGATAGCCCATCGACTTGAGCTGGTTCACCTCGGCGGTGCGCATGCCAAAGATGATCTCGTTCTCCATCCCGGCGGCCATCGCGATCTCGACATTCGCGCCGTCGAGGGTGCCCAGGGTCACCGCACCGTTGAGCATGAACTTCATGTTGCCGGTGCCGCTGGCCTCGGTGCCGGCCAGGCTGATCTGCTCGCTCACCTCGCTGGCGGGCATCAGATGCTCCGAGAGGCTGACGCTGTAGTCCTCGAGGTAGACGATCCGCAGCTTTTCGCGCACCACCGGGTCGGAGTCGATCAGCTTGCCCAGCTTGCAGATCATGCGGATGATCTGCTTGGCCATGTAGTAGCCGGGGGCCGCCTTGGCGCCGAAGAGATAGGTCTTGGCCGGGACATCGGCGTTCGGGTTCTCCTTGAGGTAGAGGTACTGGGCCGCGATGTTCAGCGCATTGAGGTGCTGGCGCTTGTACTCGTGCAGCCGCTTGACCTGGCAGTCGAAGATCGAGTCCGGGTCGATCTGCTGGCCGGTGGTCTTGAAGATATAGTTCGCGAACTCTTCCTTGTTCGCCCGCTTCACCTTGTCCAGCTGCTCCAAAACGCCCTTGTCATCGGCAAATTTGGCAAATTTCGCCAGCTCCGCGGCGTCAGCCTTGAAGCCGTCCCCGATCGTCTCGCTCAAAAGGTTGGTCAGCCGGGGGTTGCTCGCCAGCAGCCAGCGGCGGTAGGCGATGCCGTTGGTCACGTTCTTGAAGGCCTGGGGCTTGTAGAGGAAATAGTCGTGGAAGACGCTCTCCTTGATGATCTCGCTGTGCAGCTTGGAGACGCCGTTGATGGTGTGGCAGGTGTAGCAGCAGATGTTGGCCATCCGCACCTGGCCGTCGCCCAGAATGGCCATATAGTCAATCTTGCCCTGGTCGCCGGGGAAGGCCTTTTCCAGCGAGGCGCGGCACTGCCGGTCCATCTCCTGCACAATCGAGTAGATGCGGGGCAGGGTCATCTTGAAGATGTCGATGTTCCACTTCTCCAGCGCCTCGCTCATCACCGTGTGGTTGGTGTAGGCAAAGGTGCGCTGGCAGATGCGGAAGGCGTAATCCCAGTCAAACCCGCACTCGTCGAGCAGAATCCGCATCAGCTCGGGGATGGCGAGGGTCGGGTGGGTGTCGTTGAGCTGGATGGCCGCCTTGTCCGGCAGGTTGTTGAGGGTGCCGTACTGGTTGAGGTGGTTATGCACGATATCGCCGATCGAGGCCGCCGAGAGGAAGTACTGCTGGCGCAGCCGCAGAATCTTGCCCTCGACATGGTTGTCGTTGGGGTAGAGGATCTTGCTGATCAGCTCGGCCGAGGCGTTTTTGCTGATGGCGCTGCTGTACTCGCCCGCGTTGAAGCTGTTCATGTCGAAATCCGGGGCCTTGGCCTGCCACAGCCGCAGCTTGGCGGTGCCGGGGCTGTTGTAGCCCTGCACATACATGTCGTAGGGGATCGCCATCACGCTGTTGTAATCCCGATGCTTGACATGGTGGAAGCCGTTGTCCCAGGTCTCCTCGACATAGCCGTCAAACCGGATCTCGATGGCCTGGTCAAAGTGGGCCTTCAGCCATACCTGCCCGCCGGGCAGCCAGTTGTCGGCCCGCTCCTGCTGCCAGCCGTCCACGATCTTCTGCTTGAAGATGCCGTACTCGTACAAAATCGAGTAGCCGGTGCCGGGCACGCAGGTGGTGGCCATGCCGTCGAGGTAGCAGGCGGCCAGCCGGCCAAGCCCGCCGTTGCCAAGGCCCGCGTCCGGCTCCTCCTCGTAGATGGTCTCGAGCTTGATGTCATGGTCGGCCAGCACGCTCTCGACCATCTCGTTCAGCCCCAGGTTGAACAGGCTCATCTTGAGGCTGCGGCCCATCAAAAACTCCATGCACAGGTAGTACACCTGCTTTTTGCCCGCGCCGCACACCTTGGCCTGGAACTTTTTGTGCTGCTGGCTCATCCGCCTGCGGCAGAGGATTGCCAGCGCGCGGTAGATCTGGGCGTTGCTGGCAAGGTCCAGATCAACGCCGTACTCGTTTGTCAGGGTGGCGCGCAGCATCTTCTCGCACTCTTGCTTGGTCGGTTTGGAAAGCATCTTGTCACGTCTCCTTGTTTTGTGGCGGGCAGGGGCACGAAGAGCCCCGCCGCGCTGTTTTGTAAAATTCTGCGCCAAATGCGCAGTGCAGGCAATAGAAAACAGACCCGGCAGCGCCCCACGCGCAGGCCGGACTACTCATATTATACTGATATAGGGCCCCGGTTTCAAGGAGAATTCGGAATTTTTAGCCGTCGGAAAAGAAATTTTCACCCGCTCCGCCGCCCAAAAGCCGCTCTGTCCCACCCAAAAACGCTCCATCCTGCCCCATGAATCGAAAAATTTCGCGCCGGGGCTTTGCAGCCGGGGCGTTTTATTATATAATAGAGGAGCCAAAGCGCGTTTCGGCCCCCGCCG
Organism: Faecalibacterium sp. UBA7177; assembly: GCA_002491225.1. GTDB lineage: Bacteria > Bacillota > Clostridia > Oscillospirales > Ruminococcaceae > UBA7177. The sequence continues at coordinate 578 of DKVN01000068.1, read as the reverse complement.
GGCGCGCTCTGCCGGATGCGACAACCACGGGCGGCCTGGCGCCGCCGGTTTTTGATAGGATGGAGGGTGCCGAATGGCAAACAGGGTACGGGTCACCGTCTGCGGCTCGCAGTACATCATCGCCACCGACGAGAGCGAGGAGTATCTCACCGGCCTGGCCGAGCAGCTGGACGCGGACATGAACGAGATCATGACCGCGATGCCCAGCGCCTCGGTCACCAGCGCGGCGGTGGTGGCGGCGCTGGGATATCTCGATGAGATGCAGAGATCGGCCCGCGGGGCGGACAATATGCGCGGGCAGATCCGCAACTACCTTGAGGACGCCGCCAAGGCGCAGGCCGCCGCCGAGGAGGCGGGCCGCGAGGTGGAGCGGCTGCGCCGGGAGGTGCGCCACCTCAAGGAACAGAGCGGCCAATGAGCGCCGCCCCCATCGAGATCCTGGCCCCCGCCGGGGACGAGGCCGCCCTGCGCGCCGCCGTTTACAGCGGGGCGGACGCGGTCTATCTTGGCCTGACCAGCTTCAGCGCCCGCCGCACGGCGGGCAATTTTACACCCGCGGCCCTCAAACGGGCGGTGGG
>DKVN01000062.1:1511-6537 GCA_002491225.1 Faecalibacterium sp. UBA7177 | reverse complement strand
GGGTGAAGGAGGCCCACTCGACCACGTCGATGTTCAGGGTGATGCCCAGCTCCTCGCCCCAGACCTGCTGCAGGTACTCGGCCAGCACCTTGTGGTAACCGGCGTCGTTGGTGGAGTAGGTGATGGTGGGGAAGCCCTCGCCGTTCGGGTAACCGGCATCGGCCAGCAGTTGCTTGGCCTCGGCCAGGTTGGCCTCGTAGTCGGTGCTGATGTAGGGCTCGCCGCCGTTGGCGTTGTCCATAAAGGAGCTGCCGTCGGCATCGGTGACACCGGGGCCAACAAAGTTGTAGGCCGCAGTGTAGGTGCCCTGCATCAGAACGCTGGCCACATACTCACGGTCGATGGCAAGGCTCAGAGCCTTGCGGACCTTGGGGTCGGTAAACGGCTCCTTGACATCGTTCATCGAGATGTAGTAGGTGCCAAGAATGGTGTCCACATAGAAGTCGCCGCCGTCCTCAGCCTTGGTCAGGCTCGGGATCTCGTCGGTGGGCACGTCCTTGATCAGGAGAGCAGCGCCGCTGTTGTAAGCGGCGTAAGCAGCCGAGGAATCCTCGATGAGCAGGAAGGTCAGGCTGTCAGCCACGATCTTGCTCTTGTCCCAGCCGCCGTTGTAGTACTCGTTGCGGCTCATGACGATGCGCTCGCCGGGGACCCACTCGGTCACATGGAAGGGGCCGTTCGAGACGTAGGTCTCAGGGGCGACCGCCCAGGTGTCCGGGTTGGCCGAGACGACCGCCTCGCAGACAGGGGACAGGGTGGCGAAGGCCGCCAGGCTCGGGAAGTAAAGGCAGGGGGTGCTCAGCTCGACCACGAGGGTCTGGGCGTCCGGGGCGGAAACCGCGAGGGCGTCCGGGTTCGGGTCGGTGGTCGGGTTGCCCTGCGCGTCGGGGTTGCCCTGCGCGTCGTCAAAGCCCTTGACCATCCACAGCACGGTGGAAGCATAGGGGGCGGCGGTCTCAGGGTCGGCCACACGCTTCCAGGCGTAGACGAAGTCGTTGGCGGTCAAATCGCTGCCGTCGCTCCACTTCAGGCCGTCGCGCAGGTGGAAGGTGTAGGTCAGCTGATCATCGCTCACCTCGTAGCTCTCGGCCTGGCCGGGGATGATCGCGCCATCCTCGTCCACCACCAGCAGGGTCTCGAACGCGGTGATGATCATGTTCGCGCCATCCACCGCGCTGTTCAGGGCCGGGTCGATGGTCTCGGGGTCGGGGCCGATCTGCACCGGGACGTTGCCGTCCCAGGAAGCGGGATCGACAGCCGGGGTGCTCGCGCCGCCGTTGTCGGCACCGCTCTCGGCGCCGGAAGCAGCCGGAGCGCTGCTGCCGCTGCCGCCGCAGGCCGCCAGAGACAGCACGAGGCAGAGCGCCAGCACGATTGCAAGAATCTTCTTCATCGTTCTTTTTCCCTCCATGTAAAATTTCTATTTTCTGAGAAGAACCTCCGCGCCGCGACCGGAAGGGGCGGCGCGAAGAAAAAGGCATGCCTTTTTCTTCACAAAAAACTGGTATCGGGCCATCCGGGCGGCGCTGCGAAGGGCCGCAGGCCGCGGCCGCACAAAACCTGTGCGCCGTGCAGGAACAACCTGCTTTTGCCGGATGAACATAGACCCCATTATAGCCGCGCGGGCTGCAAAGCACAAGAAAAATGGTGATTTTGTAAAAAAATTGCAACCTTTTCTGGGCAAAACGGCGAAAACCTGCCGCGCGGCAGGGGTGCTTTTGCACGGATGCGCGCCCGGCTTTAGGAGCGTCCAAACCGCGCGACCGCACAGTCCGTGCGGGGGATGTTTCCCTGAGAATGGTTTAAGAGCCCCCGCAGGGGGCGTTTTCGAAGGGGAATATCCCCCGTGCGGACGGATGGAAGCTGCAACTTAGACACTCCCCAGCCTCGCCGCGCTTACTTCACCGCGTCGAGGTTGTGGCAGGCGGCCCAGTGGCCGGGGCTCACCTCGCGGAATTCCGGGCACTCGGCCGCGCACTGCTCGGTGGCGTAGGGGCAGCGGGTGCGGAACCGGCAGCCGGAGGGCGGGTCCAGCGGGCTGGGCACGTCCCCCTGCAGCACGATGCGCTGGGAGGCGCGGGCGGTCTTGGGGTCGGCCACCGGGATGGCGCTGATCAGGCTGCGGGTGTAGGGGTGGACGCTGTGGCCGATCAGCTCGTAGCTGTCGGCCAGCTCGACCAGCTTGCCGAGGTACATCACCCCGATGCGGCTGGAGATGTGCTTGACCACGCTCAGATCGTGCGCGATAAACAGGTAGGTCAGCCCGAGGTTTGCCTGCAGGTCCTCGAACATGTTGACCACCTGCGCCTGGATCGAGACGTCCAGCGCCGAGACCGGCTCGTCGCAGACGATGAACTCGGGGTGCACCGCCAGCGCCCGCGCGATGCCGACACGCTGGCGCTGCCCGCCCGAAAACTCGTGCGGGTAGCGGTTGGCGTGCTCCGAGTTGAGGCCGACAAGGTCGAGCAGGTGGATGATCCGGTCGTGCCGGTCGGTCTCGTTCTCGGCCAGCTTGTGGATGTCGATCGCCTCGCCCACGATGTCCCCCACCGTCATGCGGGGGTCGAGGCTGGCGTAGGGGTCCTGAAAGACGATCTGCATCTTGCGGCGGTAGGGCAGCATATCCACCGCCACCCGGCCCTTCGAGTCCGGCAGCTTGCCCGAATCAAAGATGACCTCGCCGTCGTAGAGGATGCGGCCGTCGGTCGGCTCGTAGAGGCGCAGCAGGCTGCGGCCGGTGGTGGTTTTGCCGCAGCCGGATTCGCCCACAAGGCCCAGGGTCTCGCCGCGGCGGATGGCGAAGCTCACGTCGTCCACCGCCTGCACGTATTTCTTGCGCTTGCCAAAGCCCCCGGCCGGGAAGTACTGCTGCAGGTGCTGTGCCTCGACAAGGATGTTCTGCTCGCTCATTCGGCCGCCGCCTCCTTCCCGCTTGCCGCTTCAAACTGCTGCTTTTGCTCCAGCCAGCAGTGGGTGTAATGGGTCTCGCTCAGTTCGGTTTTGGGGGGCATCTCCCGCAGACAGATCTTCATGCATTTGGGGCAGCGCGGGGCAAAGGGGCAGCCCGCGGGCGGGTTGAGCATATCCACCGGGGTGCCCTCGATCGGCACCAGCCGCTCCTTCTCCTCGGCGTTCAGCTTGGGGATGCTGTTGATCAGCCCGCGGGTGTACTCGTGCCGCGGCTCATAAAAGATCTCGTCGGTGGTGCCGTACTCGACGATCCGCCCGGCGTACATCACGGCGATCTTCTCGCACATGCTGGCCACCACGCCGAGGTCGTGGGTGATCATGATGATGCTCATGCCCAGCTTTTTGCGCAGCTCCATCATGAGTTCGAGGATCTGCGCCTGAATGGTCACGTCCAGCGCGGTGGTCGGCTCGTCCGCGATCAGGAGTTTCGGCTCACAGGCCAGCGCGATCGCGATCATCACACGCTGGCGCATGCCGCCGGACAGCTCGTGCGGGTACTGCTTGAGCCGCCGGTCCGGCTCATTGATGCCCACCAGCTCGAGCAGCTCCCGGGCGCGGGCGTAGGCCTCTTTGCGGTTTTTGTCGGTGTGCAGCTGCACCACCTCGGCGATCTGGTTGCCGATGGTGTAGACAGGGTTCAGGCTGGTCATCGGGTCCTGAAAGATGATCGAGACCTCGTTGCCCCGCATCTTGCGGAACTCCTTCTCGCTCATCTTTTCGACCTCGTGGCCGTTGAAGTGCAGGGTGCCGCCGATCAGGCGGCCGGGGTAGGCGGTCAGCCCCATCAGGCTGTAGGCCGTCACCGATTTGCCGCTGCCCGATTCGCCCACGATGCCCAGCACGTCCCCCTGCTGCATCGCAAAGCTCACGTCGTTCAGCGCCTTGACCTCGCCCGCCGGGGTAAAGAAGGAGAGGCGCTCGTGCTGGATATCCAGTAACAGTTCACTCATCGCTCTTGTTCCCTCCCTTTCCTCAGCTCTTGAGCTTGGGGTCAAACGCGTCGCGCAGGCCGTCGCCAAACAGGTTGAAGGCCAGGATGATCGCGCTGATGATCACGGCAGGCAGGATCAGCAGATGCGGGTAGGTGTTCATGCCCTTGACCGCGTCGGTGGCAAGGCTGCCGAGGCTCGGCACCGGGGCCGCAACGCCGAGGCCGAGAAAGCTCATGTAGCTCTCGGTAAAGATGGACGAGGGGATCTGCAGGGTGGTGGTGACGATCAGGGTGCCCAGGCAGTTGGTGATGAGGTGCTTTTTGATGATCCGCCCGTTCGAGGCGCCCAGCGCGCGGGCGGCGGTGACATACTCGCTCTCCTTGAGGGTGAGCACCTGGCTGCGCACGATGCGGGCCATGCTCACCCAGTAGAGCAGCGCAAAGACGATGAAGATGCTGATGAGGTTGGGCCCAAGGGTCTGCATCCACTGGAAGCCCGGCTGCTCGGCGAGGTTCGCCAGCGGCTCCTTGAGGGCGGTGGCCAGCAGCACGATCAGCAGCACGTCCGGCAGGGTGTACAAAATATCGGTGATGCGCATCATGATGATGTCCACCCAGCCGCCGAGGAAGGCGCTCACCGCGCCGTAGGTCGCGCCGATCAGCAGCACCAGCAGGCTGGCCACCAGTCCGACCGAGAGGCTGATCCGGGTGCCCATCATCAGCCGGGCGGCGTAGTCACGGCCCGAGCGGTCGGTGCCGCAGACATGCGGAAAAACACTCTCGCCCGCGTCGATGCGGGCCTGCTCCTTTTGAGAGTACTCAAAGGGCTTGAGGTTCTCGCTGTACTTGATCTGCTCGCGGTAGCTGTAGGGGTAAAACGCGGGCACGATGTAGGCGAAGACCGCAAAGATCAGGATCACCACCAGGCTCACCATCGCGATCTTGTTCTTGCGCAGCCGGCGCAGGCCGTCCTTCCAGAAGCCGACGCTCTCGCGCATGACCACAAGGCTCTCCTTTTCCTCGTCCGAGGCGGGCAGGAAATCGGCCGGGTCAAGATCCAGCTGAAAGCTCAGGGGATTCTTTTTTACCTGTTCTGCCATTGTCTCTCCTCCTCCCTCACTTCAG
>DKVN01000062.1:430-1158 GCA_002491225.1 Faecalibacterium sp. UBA7177 | reverse complement strand
TCCCGGTTGGTGATCGAGGAGACGAACTCGCCGCCAAGGCCGGGGATGGTGAAGATCTTTTCCACCACAAAGCTGCCGGTCATCAACGCGGCCAGCATCGGGCCGACATAGGTCACCACCGGCAGGATCGCGTTGCGCAGCGCGTGCTTGAACAGGGTCTTAAAGCTCGAAACACCCTTGGCGCGGGCGGTGCGCATGTAATCCTGCCCCATCACGTCCAGCAGCGAGGAGCGCATCAGCCGGGTGATGTAGGCCGCGGGGTAGAGCGCCAGCGCAGTGACCGGCATGATGTAGGCCTTCCACTCGTTGAGCCCGATGGTGGGCAGGATGTTGAGGTAGCTGCCGAAATAGTACAAGAGCAGCACGCTGGTGATAAAGCTGGGGATCGCGATGCCGCAGGTGGCGAAGACGATGATGAAGTTGTCGGCCCATTTGCCGCGGTTGTAGGCCGCGATGCACCCCAGCGGGATGCCCACGCAGAGCGCCGCCAGCACCGCCACCCCGGCCAGCCGCGCCGACACCGGGAATTTGCTGGTGATGATGTCCTGCACCGTGCGGCCGCGCTGCTTGAGGCTCCAGCCGAGGTCGCCGCGCAGCACGCCGGTCATGTAGTTGGCATACCGCACCATCAGCGGCTTATCCAGCCCGAACTTGGCGTTCAGCGCCGCCTGGGCGGCCGCGCTGATGGATTTTTCGGCCACGAAGGGGCCGCCCGGCACCAGATTCAT
>DKVN01000062.1:0-129 GCA_002491225.1 Faecalibacterium sp. UBA7177 | reverse complement strand
GGGGCCGCCCGGCACCAGATTCATCATGAAAAAGGTGAGGGTCGCCACCACAAACAGGCTCAAAAGCCCCATCGCGATCCGTTTGACGATGTATTTCGCCATCTGCTGTCCATCTCCTTGCTGGTTATA
>DKVN01000135.1 GCA_002491225.1 Faecalibacterium sp. UBA7177 | reverse complement strand
TGGAGGAAGAGCGGCTGGGCAGCATCCCGCTGCTCGTACAGCGCGATGATCTGCGAGGCCATCTCGTCATCGGTGACGAGGCCGCCCTTCCAGTAGACCCCGCGCTTTTTTTCGGGGTCGTGCAGGTCCTCGAGCCCGACGAATTTGTCGATGCCAAGATGCGGGTAGGCGGTGCTGCGGCTCCAGAAGCGCTTGTAGTAGCCGTGCACCGCGGCGGTCTGGTAGCCCTGATCCTTTAAGTAGTTGGCGATCGAGAACATATCATGGGTGACATGCTGCTGGAACGGCTTGCAGCCGCCGGGCAGAAACTCGACCGAAAAGCCGGTCAGGGCCTCAAACTCGACATCGCAGGTGCCGCCGCCAAAGCTGGGGCTGTAGGCCCTGCCGGTGGCGGCCGTCTCGGCCAGGCGGTGCAGGTTGGGGGTGAGCTCCTCGCTGTAGGTCACCCCCTCCAGCTCGCTCGCGTCCCAGAAGGACTCGTCCATCACAAAGATGATGTTGGGCTGGGTGATGGTGCCGTCCCCCGCCGCGCGGTAGCTTTGGGGGTAGCGGGGCCCGGCCCGGTGCTCGTCTGTCTGCTGGGCCAGGGCCAGCGCGGCCTCGGCGCTGTAGCCCTCCGGCTCGGCGATGTCCAGCGCCTGCAGGTTGGTCAAAAAGCCGGTGAGCACCCCGTAGGTGCGGTAGTAGCGGTTCTGCATCCACATATCCGGGTAGATGCCGAGGGCCTGGGTCACGCCGGGCCGCAGATAGACCCCCAGCACCAGTACCGCGAGGGCCGCGGCCGGGCCGGCGATGTGGGCGGCGCGGGCCTTCCAGCCCCAATGCGGCCGCGGGACAAAGCAGGCCAGCGTGATGAGCGCCGCGAACACCACAAGGCTCACGAGCATCGAGGGCTGCAGATCGAGCCCGGATTTGCCCGCCACCTCGGCCGCCTCGCTGGCCTGCGAGAGATCCCAGGGGAAGAAGGGCTCGCCCCGCAGCTTGAGCTTATAATAGGTGACCGCGGCGGGCAGACAGCCGAGCAGCCCGGTGAGCCCCACCGCAAGCGGCGGCAGGCCGGTGAGCCCCTCGGCCAGAAAGTAAGCCACTGCCAGCAGCAGCCAGGCCAGCAGGTAGGCCGAGGGATGCGCCAGCAGGCTGCCCTGCCAGAAGGCTGCGTCCAGCGCGCCGCGGTGGATCCACTCGCAGCAGAGCAGCGCGGCGGCGGCGGTGAGAAAGGGCAGCACGTCCGCCAGCGGGCCCGGCAGCCGCCGCCGCGAATCGGGGCGGGCCGGGCGGAAGATCGGTTTTGCGGTTTTCTCGGGATAGGTCGTCATTTTTTTGCTTCACTTTCCCTCTTACTTTGGGGCGGCGGGCCCGTGCGGCAGGCCGCGCCCAAGGCGTTGTTTTGATGCGTTCCTCTATGCTTTTTTACCGCGCCGCGCCGCTTAGCAGCCGGGCCAGCAGCCCGCCGTGGGGCCGCGGGGCGGGCGGCGGCAGCTCGGTCTTGACCAGGATGACATCCGCCCCGACATTGACCAGGTCCTGCCAGGGGATGGCCACATCCTCCTCCCGCCCGAGCAGGCCGAACAGCCGCGGGCGGCCAAACAGGACAAGATCGGTCAGCCTGGCATCCGCCGGATCAAAGCGCAGATCGTCCACCCGGCCGAGGTTCGCGCCGGTGGTGATCTGGATCACGTCCTTTTTGCAAAGTTCTGCCAATGTCATGCCAAAACACCTCCCTGCCTATGTATATAAGAAAGGAGTTGTCCGGTTGAACCGATTTTTCCGCGTTTTTTCCCAAAAGGCGGCGCAGCCATTTGTATCCGGGGCGAAATGGGTGTATAATAGCCGCAGACGGCAGGCCGGGGCGGGATGCCCCCACGGGCCAAACGAGAGACCGCGGATAAGGATGGTACAAACCAATGTATAAAAACGTGATCTTTGATCTGGGCGGGGTCGTGGTGGATTTTAAGCCGCACGACTTTTTGCTGGAGCATTTTTTTGACGCGGAGGTCGAGCAGAAGGTCTACGACATCACCTTTGGCAGCGAGGAGTGGCAGCTGTTGGACGCCGGGAACCTGACCCGCCAGCGCGGCAACGAGATCATGATGGAAAAGGCCCGCCAGAGCGGCTGCGCCTTTGAGGTGCAGAGCGTGCTGGATGACTGGATCCGCACCCTGCGCACCCGCGGGCGCACCTATGATGTGATGAAGCGGCTGCACAAGATGGGCTTTCGGCTCTTTTACCTCTCGAACATCCCGGAGGACGCACTGAGCTACCTGCGCCAGCAGGAGTTTTTTGCCCTGTTTGAGGGGGGCATCGCCTCCTGCCAGATCCACATCAACAAGCCTGACCGCCGCATCTACGAGACGCTGCTGCGCTACTACAAGCTCTCGCCCGAGGAGACCATCTTCATCGACGACTCCAAGCCCAACGTGGCCGCCGCCTTTGAGCTGGGCATCACGGCCATCCACTACAAGGGCAGCAGCTCGCTGATCAAGGCGCTGAACTCCTGCGGCATCCCGCTGAAGGACCGGCTGCTCTGGAAATGAAAACGAACCGCGGCGGCGGATTATTACACCCCGCATGGTTACAAAATGTTGACAAAAACAGCGCGGGCCGCCCCTGTTTGGGCGGCTTCGCGCTGTTTTTGGCGTTTGGGGGCTTGGCGGAGGCTTTGCGGGGCGGTGGATGGAGCGCGCGGCGGGACGGCTTTGGCGGGCCATGCGGGCGGCGGCCCTGTGGAAAGCAGCGCCCAGCCATCCGCCCTACAGCTGCGCCTTGATGCGGCCCAGCGCGCATTTTTCCAGCCTGCTCACCTGCGCCTGGCTGATGCCGATCTCCTTTGCCACCTCCACCTGGGTCTTGCCCGCGAGGTAGCGCAGGGCCATGATCTTTTTCTCCCGGTCGGTCAGGGCCTTGACCGTGTCCCGAAACATGATGCTGCTGATCCAGCTGTCCTCCCCGCTGGGGTCGCCGATCTGATCCATCACATAGATGGGATCCGAGCCGTCGCTGTAGACCGGCTCGTAGAGGCTGACCGGATCCACCACCGACTCGAGCGCCAGGGTGACTGTGCTCTGGGGCAGGCCGAGCCGTTCGGCGATCTCGGCCATCCTGGGCTCCCGCCCGAGGGCCTTTTGCAGCGCCTCTTTGGCCTGCATCGCCTTGTAGGCCACGTCCCGCACCGAGCGGCTCACCCGCACGGCGTTGTTGTCCCGCAGAAAGCGGCGGATCTCGCCCACGATCATCGGCACCCCGTAGGTGGAAAACCGCACCCCCTGGCCGGGGTCGAAGTTGTCGATGGCCTTGATCAGCCCGATGCAGCCCACCTGAAAGAGGTCGTCCATATTCTCGCCCCGGCCGCTGAACTTCTGCACCACGCTGAGCACCAGCCGCAGGTTGCCCTGGATCATCTTCTGCCGGGCGTCCCTGTCCCCCCGGCGAACTTTTTGCAGCAGCTCGGCCTTTTCTTTTTCCTTGAGCACCGGCAGCCTGGCGGTGTTGATCCCGCAGAGCTCCACCTTGTTGCTGTACATCCCGCACACCCCGCTTCATCCATTTTTCAAGCAGAGTATGGCCGATGGGGGCGGGGGCAAATCAACACCGGGCACTGGCAAAAACAGGATGCCGCCGCCCCTGGGGCGGTTTGGGGTGGGAGCAGGCCGATTTTCCGGCGTATCCGCACCAGCGGCCCCGCCCCGGCATAGGATGGGGCCGAGGAGGCGATATCCATGACCAGGGAACAGATGCTGTTGGTGCTGTTGTTTGCCGGGCTGCTGCTGATCGGGCTGCTGATCGCCTGGCTGCGGGCGATGCGCCCGGACGGAGAGGATGCGCGCATCCCCTACGAGCGGCCGGATTTTCGGGACCGGGCAGGCTTTGCGGTGCGCGATATCCCGGGCGATGAGATCGTGGAGCTGCAGGGCTGCTACCTGAGCCACCGGAATACGGTCGGTGAGCTGGAATTTCGCATCGAGCCGGGCTGGAAGGCGGTGCTGCGGGTGGCGCAGGCGGCCAACAGCCTGCACCTTGAGGAGCTGGACGGCCCCTATGACGAGAACCATGTGGTGTATCTGGACGGGGTGCGGGTGCTGGTGCGCAGCAGCCCCGGCGGGCTGTTTTTGGGCAGCTGGACGCGGGGGGATTTTCGCTATGCGCTCTACTGCGAGGAGGGCGAGATGGGCATGACCGGCGGCCTGATCGATGACTTTGTGCGGGAGATGGACGCCGCGGCGGGGTGAGGCGCGCGGGCAGGCGGACTGTGCCTTGTGCCGGGGCAGCCCACCCGCACGAACCGCACATTCTGGACATTTCCCGAAAAAATCCCCATTTGCAACCG
>DKVN01000133.1:2909-4191 GCA_002491225.1 Faecalibacterium sp. UBA7177 | reverse complement strand
AAAAATGCGCCGCCACCACGATGAAAAGGATGATTAAAATATGAACTGGTTTTTCCTCTCCCTGATCGCGCTCTTCTGCTGGAGCGGCTCCGACCTCTTCAGCAAGATGGGCAGCCGCCCGGACGACCACTACAGCCACTGGAAGATGGTCATGGCGGTGGGCCTGGTGATGGGCCTGCACGCCGGGTACGAGCTGCTCACCGGCACCCCATTTTCGCTCTATGACATCTGGCTCTACCTGCCCGCCAGCGTTCTGTACATCGCCGCCATGGTGTTCGGCTATGTGGGGCTGCGGTACATCGAGCTGTCGGTCTCCAGCCCCATCTGCAACTCCTCCGGGGCGGTGGCGGCGCTGCTCTGCTTCCTCGTTCTGGGCGAGACGATGGGCCCGGTGCAGCTCTTCGCGGTGGCGCTGGTCTGCCTGGCGGTCTTCCTCTTGGGCGTGCTGGAAAAGCGCCAGAACGACCGGCTGCTCGCCGCAGCGGGCGAAAAGCCGGACACCCGCTACACCCGCAGCTTCTGGGCCATCACCCTGCCGCTGCTCTACTGCCTGCTGGACGGCCTCGGCACCTTTGCGGACGCCTTTTTGCTCGACACCGTGATCGCGGAGGAGCAGGCCAATATCGCCTACGAGCTCACCTTTCTGCTGATGGCGATCGGTTCGTTCATCTATGTGGTGCTCGTCAAAAAGCAGCCCCTCACCCCGGGGCGTGAGGGCCCCAAGCTGGCCGCGGCGGTCTGCGAGACGGCGGGGCAGTTCGCCTATGTCTTCGCCATCGGGGCCAACGCCATCGTGGCCGCCCCCATGATCAGCAGCTACTGCCTGTTCAGCGTGCTCTGGAGCCGCATCTTCTTAAAGGAAAAGCTCAGCTGGAAGCATTACGCCGTCATCGGCCTCGCCGTCATCGGCATCGTGATCCTCGGCCAGGAGTGACCCCCGCGCGGCCCCCGCGGCCCCGCACCCGTGCCGCCCCATGGCCGCCCGCACAACCCCAAAAGCAAACAGCAGGAGAGACGCAGCCCGACGCCGCGCCTCTCCTGCTTTTTTGTGATTCGATGCAGTTTACTGCCACGCCCCCCGCACCGCCGCCAGCACCCCCCGGCAGCCCTCCAGCACATCCCGCCAGGTCGCCTCAAAATCCCCGGTATACCACGGGTCGGCCACATCGCCGGGGCGGGAGGTAAACTCCAGCAGCAGATGCAGCTTGCCCGCCGCGTCCCCGCCGCAGATCCGCCGCATCCCACAAAGGTTTTCCTCATCCATCCCGATCAGCAGGTCATA
>DKVN01000133.1:689-2613 GCA_002491225.1 Faecalibacterium sp. UBA7177 | reverse complement strand
AGCTTGCGCCGCGCCGGGGGATACACCGGGTTGCCGATCTCCTCGGTGCTGGTGGCCGCCGAGCCGATGCAGAACTCCGCCTCCAGCCCCGCCCGCCGTACCAGCTCCTTCATCACAAACTCCGCCATCGGGCTGCGGCAGATGTTGCCGTGGCAGATAAACAGGATCCTTGTCATCCTCCAACCCCTCCCATTCTGTGCTATCATAACCCAAAGGCGCGCTCTTGTCCAGCCGCGGGGCAAAACGGTCCGGTTGCGGCAAAGCCCCCGCATTCCGCGCCCGCCCTGCCGAATGCATCTTACAAGGGGAGATCAGGATGATATGAGGAATATAAAACTTGCATTTCCGGCCGGGCCCGCTTTATAATGGTTGTAATGAAACCCAAACCCCATCACAAGGAGGAATGCCCCATGAACGAGGTTCTCAAAGCGATCCGCGAGCGCCGCAGCATCCGCAAATTCAAACCGGAGCTGCCCCCAAAACAGGCCCTCGAGCAGATCATCGAGGCCGGCCTCTGCGCCGCCAGCGGCATGAACAAACAGGCGACCCTCACCCTCGCGGTCACCGACCCGCAGCTGCGCGCTCGGCTCGCGGCGGCCAACTGCAGGATCGGCGGCTGGCCGGACGGCTTCGACCCCTTTTACGGCGCGCCCGCGATCCTGATCGTCCTCGCCGACAAAAGCCGCGCTACCGGCCTCTACGACGGCAGCCTCGTCCTGGGCAACATGATGCTGGCGGCCCATTCGCTCGGCCTCGGCAGCATCTGGATCCACCGCGCCAGGGAGGAGTTCGAGCAGCCCGAGTACCAGCAGCTGCTCAAAGACCTCGGCGTCGAGGGCGAATGGGAGGGGGTCGGCCACTGCGCCGTCGGCTATATCGAGGGCGAAGCGCCCCAGCCCCCCGCGCGCAAGCCCGGCCGGGTGGTCTGGGTCGAGTAAGCCCGCAAACGCCGCCGCACGGCCCCGCGCCGGGCAACCCCTTGAAAGGAGGCCATTTCCGTGTCGCAGATAACCAAGCGGGCGCTGGAGGCGTCGCTGAAAAACCTGCTGCTCCGAAAACCGCTCAACAAGATCACCATCAATGACATCGCCGAGGACTGCGGCATCAGCCGGATGACCTTCTACTATCACTTCAAGGACATCTACGACCTGGTGGAATGGGCCTGCAAGGAGGACGCCGCCCAGGCGCTGGAGGGCAAGAAGACCTATGACACCTGGCAGGAGGGCTTTTTGAACATCTTCCACGCCGTGCAGGCCAACAAGCCCTTTATCATGAACGTCTACCGCTGTGTCAGCCGGGAGCGGATCGAGCAGTACCTCAACCCGCTGATCCACCGCCTGATCCTGGGGGTGGTGGAGGAGAAGGCAGCGGGCCTTGCGGTCAGCGAAGAGGACAAGCGGTTTATCGCCAGCTTCTATGAGCACGCCTTCATCGGCGTCATGCTGGAGTGGATCGGGAACAACATGAAGGACGACCCCGCCGAGCTTGTGGAGCGCACCAGCAAGGTGATCCACGGCAACGTGGTCCAGGCGCTCCACGCCTTCAACGCGGAATAAGGGCCAGCAAAGCCGTTCGACCTTACATTCCGCCTCCAATGATGAAAATTTAAGCAGACAGGCCGCCGTGATAAAGGTTTTATCACGGCGGCCTGTCTGTTTATTGTCCCATGCCGGAAAATCCTCTATGATAAGGCCATCAACAGAGAACCCCCATGGGGTTTTGGAAAGGAAGAAAAAGTATGTATTATTCCAGCGGTAACTACGAGGCCTTTGCCCGCCCCCTGAAGCCGGAGGGGGTAGACCACAAGTCGGCCTATTTCATCGGCACCGGCCTGGCGGCCCTGTCCGCCGGATGCTTTCTGGTGCGGGACGCCCAGATGCCCGGCAAAAACATCCACTTTTTTGACCGTGACCCGGTGGCGGGC
>DKVN01000133.1:0-370 GCA_002491225.1 Faecalibacterium sp. UBA7177 | reverse complement strand
GGGCGGCGCCTGCGACGGGTGGAACTACCCCGAGATCGGCTATGTCATGCGGGGCGGCCGGGAGATGGACAACCACTTCGAGGTCATGTGGGATCTGTTCCGCTCCATCCCCTCCATCGAGACGGAGGGGGTCAGCGTGCTGGACGAGTACTACTGGCTGAACAAAAAGGACCCCAACTACTCCCTCTGCCGGGTCACCGAGCATCAGGGTCAGGACGCCCACACGGACGGAAGGTTCGCCCTCTCCGACAAGGCCGCGATGGAATTGATGCGCCTCTTCTTCACCCCCAACGAGGCGCTGGAGAACAAGCGGATCACCGATGTCTTCGACGAGGAGGTGCTTAACTCCAACTTCTGGACCTACTGGCGC
>DKVN01000031.1:1442-10665 GCA_002491225.1 Faecalibacterium sp. UBA7177 | reverse complement strand
CTTTTCTGAGGCCATTGTAGCCCCGCCGGGGCGGTTTGTCAACACCCCCTTCAAAATTCAACGTTTTGCACGGAAGGCCACGCTTTGTTTTGGCGTTTTTACCAGTAGTTTGCACAAAAAAGCGCCCGCCGGGGGGCGCGGTTTGCGTCCTCCGGCGGGCGGGGCTGTTTTGGGGGAATCCTCGGTTATGCGCGCACGGCAGTGCCGTCCGGCAGCCGGGCCCACAGCCATGCATTGTCGTGATAGGTACAGGGGAACTTTGCCGCGGCCTCCTCGTCGATGTCGATGCCGAGGCCGGGCTGATCGTTGGCGTAGAGATAGCCGTCGCGCACCTCCGGGCAGCCGGGGAAGACCAGCTTTTCGTTTTCGGTAAAGCCGGCAAACTCCTGGATGCCGAAGTTTGTGGTGGCGAGGTCCAGATGCAGGTGGGCCGCAACGCCCGCGGGGGTGATGTCGTTGGGGCCGTGCCACGCGGTGCGCACCCCGAACGGCTCGCAGACGGCCGCCAGCTTGCGCGCCGGGGAGATGCCGCCGATCTGGCTGATGTGGATGCGGATGAAATCGATCAGCTGGTCCTTGACGAGCGGCATCCACTCGTTGGGGTTGTTGAACAGCTCGCCCATTGCGATGGGGGTGGCACACTGCTCGCGCACCTTGGCAAACCAGCTCACCTGCTCGGGCGAGAAGAGGTCCTCGAGGAAGAAGAGCTTGTACTGCTCCACCTCCTTGGCAAACCCGACCCCGTCGATGGGGGCGAGCCGCTCGTGGACGTCGTGCAGCAGCTCGATCTCAAAGCCCAGCCTGCTGCGCAGATAGTCGAACAGCTTGAGGGCCCTGCGCATGTACTCCTTAGGATCAAAATACGCGCCGATGGGCGGGTTTTCGGTGAGGTGGAACCGCTTGCAGGTTTCGGCGTCGATCTGGTCCATGCCGCCGATGCCGCCCACCATATTGCCGCCGTACATCCCCTGCTGCACCCGGATGTAGCGGTAGCCCTGCTCCATGAACTGGCGGACCTTTTCCTCCACCTCTTCCGGGCAGCTGCCGTCGGTGTGGCGGTATACCGGCACGCCCTGCCGGCACTTGCCGCCCAAAAGGTCATACACCGGCATCTTGGCCATCTTGCCCTTGATGTCCCACAAAGCCTCGTCCACGCCCGAGATCGCGTTGTTCAGCACCGGGCCGTTGCGCCAGTAGGAGCTGCCGTACAAAAACTGCCAAATATCCTCGATATTGTCCACGCTGCGGCCGATCAGCAGCGGCCTGACATACTGCTCCAGCGCCGTGACCACCGCCTCGCTGCGCTGGGTAAAGGTGGCGCAGCCCACGCCGTACAGGCCGGGCTCGCTGGTTTCGACCTTGACCGCCACAAGATTGATTCCGGCAGGGGCGGTTGGGATGGCCCGGACATTTCGGATTGTAACCTGAGACATAATTCCTCACTCCTCAAATTTTTCTTTTTTGGAATAACCCCATCCATGCTGTGTAAATTCCTCGCTCCAGATCTCCGGCATGCCGGGCAGGATCAGCCCGCCGTCCACCCGCAGGGTCACGCCGGTGATATAGGAAGCCTGCTCCGAGGCCAGAAACGCCACCGCATCCGCGATGTCCGCAGGCGTTCCCGCGCGCTCGAGCGGGATGCGCTGGCCCAGCACATCCCAGAAATCGGTGGGCACCTTGTCGCCCAGTTCGCGGACGATCTCCTCTTTGGTGCGGATGCAGATTGCGCCGGGAGCTACATTGTTGACCCGGATGCCGTAGGGGGCCGCGTCCAGCGCGATCGACTCGATGGCGCGGTTCAGCCCGGCCTTCAGCCCGCCGTAGAGCGCATCGCCCGGATAGGCCCGCTGGCCGCGGGAGGAGGTGATGTTGATGACCGCCCCCTTTGTGCCGCGCCGGGCCATATACCGGATGGCAAGCTGCATCATCACGATGTAGTTGCGGAAATCCAGATTGATCAGATAGTCGATGGATTCCTCCGGCATCTCGAGGATGCTCTGCAGGATGGTTACCCCCGCGTTGTTCACCAGCAGGTCGAGGCCGCCCAGAAATTCGGTTGCCTGCTCAAAAAGGCGCTTGCCGTTGCCGGGCACCTCCAGCGCCGCCGCAAAGCACTCGCAGCGCACGCCGTGCGCGTTTTTCAGCTCGTCCCGCAACGCCAGCGCGTCCTCCGCGTGCCGGCCGTAGGAAAATACCACATCCCAGCCCTGGGCCGCCAGCCTGCGCACGATGCCGCTGCCGATGCCCTTGCTGCCGCCTGTAACGATTGCTTTTTTCGCGCTCATTCTCGTTCCTCCTGTGTTGTACTGTTCAGCGGCAGGGTGCAGACCACCGAGGGCAGCGGCAGCTCGGCCAGCTTGCCGCTGCATCCGCCCGCGCCGTCCAGCCGGCAGCTGACCAGGGTGCCGCTGTTCTGGTTTGCGATCAGCATGACCGCGTGGTTCATCAGCCGGATGCTGCGCGGGCCGCTGCCAAAGCAGGAAAAATGGCCCAGTGCCCGCAGGCTGCCGTCCTCCTGCACGCCGAACGAAGCGATGGAATCATGCCCCCGGTTTGAGGCATAGACCAGCCGTCCATCCGCCGTACAGTGGATATCGGCGGTCAGGTTGTCGCCCGAGAAGCCCTCGGGCAGCGCCGGGAGGACCTGACGCAGGGTGATTGCCCCGGTGGCGGGGTCAAAGCCGCAGACGAAAACGCTGCTGCTCAGCTCCGCGCTCACATACAGGGTCCGCCCATTGGGATGGAAGGCCATGTGCCGCGGCCCGGCGCCCGCCGGGGTTTGCAGAAAGGCGGGGCTGCCGGGGGTAAGGGTCCCCGCCGCGGGGTCAAGGCGGTAGCTCATCAGCCGGTCAAGCCCCAGCTCGGCCACCACCAGCCAGCTGCCGGAGGGGTCCACGCAGGAGGAGTGGGTATGCGGGCCCTCCTGCCGTTTGGGGTCGGCGCCCGCGCCCTCGTACTGCAGCGCGGCCGTCGGCTCCCCGGCCCCCTGCCCGGTGACCGGGCAGACGGTGAGGCGGCCGGTCCAGTAGTTGGCGGCGCTGAGATAACGCCCGCCCGGCCAGAGCGCCAGATGGCAGAGCAGCCCGCCCGGAAAATGGGTGGTGCCGAGCCGGGCCAGCCTGCCGCCCTCGAACCGGTAGGCCGCAATGCCGCCCGTTTCAAGCGTTTCCTGCGCGGCCAGCACCAGCTGCCCCGCCTGGATCAGATAGGACGGATTGACCGTGTCCTCACAGACATCCGCCACCCGCATCCCGCCCGACTCCGGCTCATACTCCAGTACGGTGATGCCGCGGCCCTCGCCAAAGGGCCGGAGATTGTAGCTGCCGGCCAGAAGTGTTTGTTTGGTCATATGTTTCTCCCTGACGGCCCGCCAAAAAGGCGCGGCCGTCCTTTGTCCCGTGGGCCCGGTGCGGCCGGCGCGCTCAGCGCGGCTGGCCAGCCTCAAAGCGCCACTGTCTTTTCCAGCGGAAGGTCTGCCCCGGCTGCACCTCGATGGGGATGTACAGCTCGGTGCAGATACAGTGCTCCACCCCCCACAGCACAAGCTCCTGGGGGGCAAAGCTCAGCTCCTCGCACACCGAAAGCGGCAGCCGGTCATGGGTCAGCTTCCAGTAGGCGCCCCGCTCGGGGTGCAGGCTGGCCTCGGTGGTCACCTTGTGCCAGCCGTGGCCGTCCATCGGCTTGCACCAGACGATGGCGTCGCCCTCCGCCCGCATAAAGCCGGAGCGCCGGAGCCTGAAATCCCGGACATCATAGGCGGCATCCGCGATCTGTTCGATCTCGCCGTCCATCGGCAGGGTGAGCCGGTAACCGGGGCCGACCGGCTCGCCGTTCAGCGAGACAAAATTGTGCTGGTACTCCCGCAGCTGCAGCGGGCGGCTGCCCAGATTTTCGAGCGCTGTCTCGGTGTAGAGGCAGGTGCCGTTCAGCCCCACCGTTTTGGTGATGCGCGCGGCAACGCCAAGGCAGGGCAGCGGCTCCTGCACAAAGACGGCCCGGTCCGCCTCAAACCGGGCGGAGAGCGGGAACGGCCGGGTCTCGTAATGCCGCCACATATTGTACGGGCCGCCCTCGGGCCGCTGGGTCAGCAGCCCGACCCCGAGCTTGGGGAACTGCTCGCCCGGCGCGGCCTCCCCTGCAAGCTCGTCCCACACATACTCGCCGCACAGGCCGGTGCCGCTGCAGGTTACCCGCCCGGCGATGCGCTGCTCCGGCTCGCAAAAGCGCCAGGTTCCATCGAGGCACACCTGCTCCACCACGCCCGCCGCCTCGAACCGCTCGCTGAACAGGGTCTGCGGGTCATAGCGGAAGGTGACCTCGAGCCGCTCGTTCCGGATCGTGTTCATCCTCTGGCCTCCCTTACCCGGCGATTGCCGCTTTCATCACGTTGGCCTGGTTGATCTCGTCGCCGGTCAGCTCACCGGTCAGATGGCCGCCGCTCAGCACCAGGCACCGGTCGCTCATCGAGACAAGCTCCGGCATGTCGGACGAGACCATGATGATCGAGACGCCGCTGTGGGTCAGCTCGTTCATGATCTTATAAATCTCGGCCTTGGCGCCCACGTCGATGCCCTTGGTCGGCTCGTCCACCAGCAGGATGTGGGGCTGGCTGATCAGCCACTTGCCCACAACCACCTTCTGCTGGTTGCCGCCCGACAGGTTGACCAGCATGGTCTCGAGCGAGGGGGCCTTGATGGCCAGACGTTCAAACATGGACTGAGCGAGCCCCTGCTCCTTTTTCTTATCCAGAAAGCCCTTTTGGGTAAACTGGTCCAGGCTGGCAAGGGTCAGGTTGGCGCGGATGCTGTGCATCCAGATAAAGCCGGACTGCTTGCGCTCCTCGGTGACATACCCCAGCCCCGCCCGGATGGCGTCGCGCGGGCAGCTGATCTTTACCGGCTCGCCGTTGAGATACACCTGCTTTTGCACATTGTGGGTGATATAGCCGAAGATGGCGCTCAGCACCTCGCTGCGCCCCGCGCCCACCAGGCCGCCGATGCCGAGGATCTCGCCCTTGTTGAGGTGGAAGCTCACATTTTCGACAATGTTCTGGCCCTTGTTGGTGGGGTGCGGCACGGTCAGGTTTTCCACCCGCAGCACCTCCTCGCCGATCTCGGCGGGGGTCTTGGGGTACATATTGTCGATGGTGCGGCCGATCATCGCCTCGATCAGCGACTCCTCGGTCACCTCGCTGACCGCGTCGGTGCGGATCACCGCGCCGTCGCGCATCACGGTCACCCGGTCCGCAATGCGGAACACCTCGTCCAGCTTGTGCGAGATGAACAGAAAGCTCACGCCCTCGCGGCGCAGCTCGTCGATGGTGGTCATCAGGATATCCGTCTCGGTGTCGGTCAGGGCGCTGGTGGGCTCGTCCAGTACGATGATGCGCGGGTTTTTGCTCAGCGCACGCGCAATCGAGATCAGCTGCATCTGGCCGCTGTTCATCCCGCGCACATGCTGCTGCGGGTCCGCCTCGAGATGCATCTTTTTGAGCATCGCGTCTGCATCGGCGTACATCCTTTTGAAATCGACAAACCGGCCCTTCATCGGCAGGTTGCCCACATAGATGTTCTCGGCGATGGAGGCGTCCAGCATCACGTTGATCTCCTGGTAGACCATCTCGATGCCGCAGCCCTCCGCCACCGACACCGAGGTAAACTCCACCGGTTTGCCGTCGATCCAGATTTCACCCTCATACTCTTTGGAGGTATAGCTGCCGCTGAGGATCTTCATGAGGGTGGATTTTCCCGCGCCGTTCTCGCCGCAGATGGCCAGCACCTCGCCCTTGTTGAGCGAGATCGAGACATCCTTCAGCGCGATGACGCCGGGGAACCGCTTGGTTACACTTTTCATCTCAAGAATCGCTTCACCCATAGCCGTATTCCTCCGTTATTCGCCGCTCAAAACCTTGCGGCGGTACTTATCCACAAACAGGGCGGCAATCAGGATCAGGCCGTAGATCAGGTTCTGCCACAGGGTAGAAACGTTCATCAGGATCAGCGCGTTGGTGATGGTTGCCAGCAGCAGGCAGCCCAGCGCCGAGCCCACGATGGTGCCCTGGCCGCCGAACATGCTGGTACCGCCGATGATGACCCCCGCCATGATCGAGAGCTCGGTGCCGGTGCCGGCCGCAGGCTGCGCGGTGGCAAAGCGGGAGGCAATGAGCATACCGGCCAGCGCCGCGAACACCGAGGTCATGGTAAAGGCGATGATGCGCTGTTTGTTGACATTGATGCCGGCCAGATACGCCGTTTCGGTGTTGCCGCCGATCGACTGCACCTCGCGGCCAAAGCGGGTTTTCTGCAGCAGGATATGCCCCACAACGCCCAGAAGGAGCGCATAGATGATTGGCATGGTGATCAGCCCGAACAGCTTATACTGGCTGATATACTTGAAGGTTTCGCTGAAGTTGGAGATGGCAAGGTTGTTGGTGATGACGGCGATAAAGCCGTTGACCACATACTGCATACCGAGGGTGGCGATAAAGGCGGGCAGGCCGCACTGCACCACCAGGATCCCGTTGACCAGGCCGACCACCGCGCCGGAGAGCAGGCCGATCAGCATCCCCACCGGGATGGGCATCCCGGCCTTGAGGCACATGGCACAGATCACGCCGCCCAGGCTGGTTGCCGCGCCGACCGAGAGGTCCATGCCCTGTGCGGACATCAAAAAGGTCAGCGGGATGGCGACGATAAAGGAAAAGCTGGCGGTGCGCAGCACGTCGATCAGGTTGCGCGCCATAAAGAAGTTTGGATTGACGATGAGCACGGCCAACAGCAGAAACACCAGCGGCAGCACCGCGCCAAGCTCGTTGTGGCTCAAAAGCTTTTTGCTCCAGGACTCCTCTTTTTTCATCTTTGCGTAACACCTCTTTCAAAAATTCGGGTAACCGTTTGTACGGCTACCCGAATTGTTTCGTCTTCTAAAGCAGCTTATCCGGTCAGCCCAGATCCGCGCCGACCTGCTCGGCCCAGCTGTCCACATCCTCCGGCAGCACGATGGCGGTACCGGCGTCGGTCGCGAAGGGAACCTCCTCGCCGTTGCGGATCTTGTTGGCGTTCATCACGCCCTCATAACCCATCTTGTACCACATCTGGGCCACGGTCGCGTCCATCGAGCCGTCCTTGATGGCCAGCAGGATCTCGGCCGCGTCGTCGATGCCGATGACAAAGAAGTCGTCCTGCACGCCCTCGGCCACGCAGTAGGAGGCTGCGCCCAGGCCGGCGTAGCTGTCAAACGAGACCAGCGCGTTGGTCTCGGGGTGGGCGATGCAGACGGCGGACAGCTTGTCCTGCGCGGTCTGCGCGGAGGAGTTGCACTCCTCGCGGCTGACGACCACCGCGTCCGGCCGCAGCTCGGCCAGATGCTCGACAAAGGCGTCCACCTGCTCGACCTGCTGCTGGGTGCTGAGCAGGCTCTGCATGGTCACAACATTGATCGGGCCGTCGCCCGCAACCTTGACCAGCGCCTCGGCAATGTTGTAGCCCAAATTCTGGCTGTCGGTGCCGATGAAGCCGTCCAGGTTATCGTCGCTGGCTGCTACGCCGTAGAGGGTGATGCCCTGCTCGCGCGCATTGATCAGGATATCCGCCATCGCGTCGTGGTCAACCACCAACGGCAGCATCACGTTTGCGCCGTTGGTGATCGCGGTCTCGTGCAGGTTCATCAGCTCGGACATATTGTTGTCCGCCGTCGGTGCCAGGTAGTGGCCCTCCCAGCCCAGCTCTTCGCACGCCTGATAGAAGCCCTTTTCAAACTGGCCCCAGGCAGCGCCGCCGGTCATCGGGCCGAAGGAGTAGCAAATGACCTTTTCGCCGTCGCCGCCGTCCGCCGGGGCGGCGGGGGTGCTGCCGCCGGTTGAGGCGGGCGTTTGAGATTGCGGTGCGCTGGACGCGCCGCCGCCGCAGGCGGCCAGCGCGAGCAGCATCGAGAGGGAAAGCAGGATCGCGATGATCTTTTTCATAAAAGCTACATCCTTTCTCCATTTTGGTGTGTTTCGCGTGCAGCTCCTCCGTTGCCTGCACGTCGAATCGGTAGGCTTATCTTAACATACGGATGTTTTCTGGTCAATATTCAAACATCATAATGTTTTCTGTGGATTATTGTCGAATTGCACAAAACATATGGTATAATGTGATGTTTTATTGAAGCATTTTGTCTAATTTACCTCTTCCCTTTCTTGAAAAGGTATGTTACAATAGATACGATTTAACGACACCCAGAAGGGATTTGTGAAGCGTATGGACGAAATTCATCTGCCCAAATACGAGCGCGTGGCCACCGTGCTGCGCAAGCGGATCATCCTGGACACCTATCCGATCGGCACCCAGCTGCCGCCCGAGCCGGAGCTGCAAAAGGAGTTCAAGGTCAGCCGGGCCACCATCCGCAGCGCGATCCAGCTTTTGGTGCGCCAGGGGCTGATCACGGTACACCAGGGGCGCGGCACCACCGTGCTGCGCAAGGGGGTGTCGAGACGCTTTGACAATGTGATCTCGCTGACCGAGATCAACGCCTCCGACCAGGCGCATGCGGTTGCGCGGATCGATGAGGCCCCCCTGCTGGACCCGGAGGACGCCGCGTTTTTGCAGGTTCCGCTGCGCAGCATCGTGTACCGGTTTCAGCGCATCTTTCTGGACCAAAATGACACGCCCGTGATGTTTGCCACCAACTACCTTGCCAAGCAGACGGTGCCGGGGTTTGCCGCGTATGAGGGCTGTTTTCCCGATCTGTACATCTTTTTGAATCAGACCTATGGGATCCGCTACCAGCGCGCCGACGAGACCATTTCGGCCGAGGTTGCGGGGCTGGTGGAGTCGCAGATTCTCAAGGTGCCGGTTGGCGCGCCGCTGCTCTCGCTGCACCGGTTGGCCAGCAGCACGGCCGGGCCGATGGAATGCTCCCATCTGCTCTGCCGGCCGGACCTCTACCGCATTGTGGTGACGATGGAGGACTGAGGGCCTTTGGGGGGACGCGGGCCGAAACTTTTTGCGCAGTTTCCCGCCGGATGCGGCGGGATGGATGTTTGATCTTTTATAGAAAGGATGCGAAGCAAATGGCTGAATACTCCATCGTACAGATCGCGCCGCACGCCTATTTTCTCAATGACGAGGGGCAGTCCTCCTTTTACCTCGTTGAGGGCAGCGAGCGCGCCGCCGTCATCGACACCGGCATCACGCCGGAGGTTGGGGACAAAATCATCACCCTCTCCACCTGCACCGGCCGG
>DKVN01000031.1:942-1203 GCA_002491225.1 Faecalibacterium sp. UBA7177 | reverse complement strand
TCATCGACACCGGCATCACGCCGGGCGGGAGGATCCTGCCCACGATCCGCGGGCTGACCCAAAAGCCGCTGGTCCTCGCCCTGACCCACGCGCACATCGACCATTTTCACCACATGGACGAGTTTGACACCGTGTACATGAGCCACCGGGAGTTTGAGCTGAGCGACGAGATGCTGACCATGATGATGGCGGGCAAGCCGCTCAAGCTGCGCGAGACCATCGACATCCGCACCGGCTCGACCATCGACCTTGGCGGCGAGG
>DKVN01000031.1:0-655 GCA_002491225.1 Faecalibacterium sp. UBA7177 | reverse complement strand
CGACCATCGACCTTGGCGGCGAGGTGCTGGAGGTTTGCGAGGTGCCGGGCCACACCCCCGGCAGCGTTGTGTTCTGGGCACAGCAGCGAAATCTGCTGTTCACCGGCGACGCCATCGGCAGCGGCTATGGCGTCTGGATGCAGACCCCCTGCGCCGTGCCGCTGACCGAGTACCGGGACGCGCTGATCGGCCTGCAGCGCTGGCTGGTGGAGCGGGGCGGCCGGATGCGCTTTTACGGCGGGCACCATATGCAGCAGTTTTTGTCCGCCGCCGTGCCGGGCTACAACCCGCTGAACATGGGGCTGCTGGCGGACCTGATCGACCTGGTTGACCAGCTCATCAGGGGCGAGATCGTCGGCCGCCCCAGCAATGTGGACAAAGCCTTCTCGACCGAACAGATCTATTATGCCTCGTTTGGCCGGGCCGAGATTCAGTATCTCAAATCCATGCTCGCGCCGCACACCCCCTGTGCAGAGTAAGCGCGGCTTTGCCCATCACGGGCGCGCGGGCTGCGGCCGGGGCGCGCGGCTCTCTCCCCCGCGCCGCGGCCTCTCCTTTGCACCGTGAAACGGCCTCTCTCCCCCGCGCCGCGGACCTTCCCCGCGCCGCAAAAAGCCCCGCCCGCCGGAAAACTTCCGGCGGGCGGGGCTTTTTT
>DKVN01000013.1 GCA_002491225.1 Faecalibacterium sp. UBA7177 | reverse complement strand
CCGGGGTCTCCGGCTCGGCGGGCTCCTCCGGCTCGGGCTCCTCGCTGCTCTCCTCGCCGGGCAGGGTGCTCAGCGATTCGATATGCTGCTTATACAACGCCAGCACGCTGGTCTTAAAGCGGCCCACCTCGCACTGGATCCGCTCGAGCTCGTGCTTTTGCTCCTCGACCTGCTCCCTGGAGTCCCGTGTCAGGTCCTCCGCCTTGATGTTGGCCTCCCGCAGGATGCTCTCGGCCTTCTGCCGGGCCTCCCGGATGATGTTCTCCCCCATCCGCTGGGCGTTGAGCAGAGCGGTCTTGAGGGTGTCCTCCTCCTTGCGGTATTCCTCGATCTTCTCGGCCAGGATGTACAGCTTCTGATCCGCCTCGTCCTTCTGGGTCTTGAGCTGGTCGGCCTCTTTCGTGAGCGCCTCAAGGCTCTCGGCCGCCTGCTGCAAAAACTCATCCACATCTTCGCAGCGGTACCCGCGCATGGTTCTCTCAAAGGTTACGGTACGGATCTCCTGCGGTGTGACCATTTTTGATTCCTCCAAAATTCAAATCCTAATACTGAAAAAATTGGATAAACAACCGATCCTTGCGGCTTTTTCCGCCCAAAGACTGCAGCCGCCAGCGGCCATAGCCGCGCACGGTAAACAAATCGTCCTCGTAGACCTCGCTGTGGGCGGCAGTGGCCGGGACATGATTGATCTCGACCCGCCCGCCCCGAATCAGCTCTGCGGCCGTGCCCCGGCTGACCTTGAGCATCGCCGCAAGCACCGCGTCCAGCCGCAGCGAGGCGACGGTGGCGGTTTGCAGCGCGCGGGGTTTGTTCGCGATCGCCCCCAGCGCCACGGCCTCGCACCTCTCAACATGGGCCGACGCGTGGCCGACCTCGCAGAGCTGTTCGATCACGGGCACGGCGCTCTCAAGGGCCGCAAGATACGCGCGGCCGGGCGCCGCGTCGTCCAAAAGGATATCCCCCAGCGCCTCCCGCTGCAGCGAGAGCCCGGTCAGCGCGCCGAGATAGTCCTTGTGGGCGGGGGCGTTTGCGGGGCCGCCGTCCCACCGGCAGTCGATCTGCAAAAAGGCGATGGGCGGCGGCTGTTCCTCGCCGGGCGGCAGGATGCCCAGCAGCCTGCGCTCGGCGCCCGGATAGCCGCCCTCAAAGCAGTGCCAGGCGCAGCCGCAGCGGCCCAGCGCGGCGGCGCACAGCAGCTGCTCGCGGTCGCTCAAAAAATGGGACCAGCGGGCACTCCAATGCTTCTGCGCGGCCCCGAACAGATCCTCCGCCCGGCGCATGACCAGCCGCTCGGCATCGTTTTGCGGCGGCTGAAAGCCGCGCCGGGCCGTGGGATGCGCGCTGCGGTCAGAAGAAGACGCCATTGCTCTCCAGCTCGTCCAGCAGATCGCCCATGATATCGACGTTGTAGGGGGTCAGGATAAAGGTGCTGTTGGCCACCCGCTTGATCTGGCCGGAGTTGGCGTAGGCCACGCCGGACAAAAAGTCGATCAGCCTGCGGGAGACCTCCTTGTTGGTGGATTCGAGGTTGAGCACCACCGTGCGCTTGGCGTTGAGGTGGTCGGCCACCGCGGTGGCGTCGTCAAACCGCTCGGGCTTGACCAGCACCACCTGCAGCTGGGTGGTGGCGTTGATGTTGACCACCTTGTTGCGCTTGGAGGAGGACTCGACCGGCTGATCATAGTCCGGCTCCGGGTCCTCCGCGCGGGAATTGCGGTTCCAGATGGCCATATCGTCCTCGTCCTCGTAGGGCGGCTCTTCATCGTTTACGCCCAGAAAATTCCTGATCTTTTCAAGCATACTGTATCTCCTTTTGCTTTATCCAAATGGGGTGCGGCCGGATGCAGTTTATGGATCCTCTGCATGTCAAAACAATAAAGCATAAAAAATCAACTTATATTATCGCCTGTTTTGCGCTGTATGTCAACCGACAAGGGCCGCTTTTGGCCGAAAATTTTTGCTGGCTCCGAACCGCATCCGCAAAAGCGGCCGCTTGAGCGGCGCAGCCGCCGCTCAGACCAGCCCGCCGTCCCGCAGGCCGGCCCCCTCCACGATCACCTCGTCGTACATCCGCAGCTCGTTGTCGGTGCCCACCTTGCCGCCCAGCGGCGCGAGGATGTAGTCCTCGTTCTCGTACAGCACCTCGATTTTGCGAAAGCGCGAGAGGCTGCCGTACTTGACATACACCCCCCGCTGCCCGTCCACGATGTGCAGCGCGTCGGCGCTGATGCGCAGCCCCTCGTAGCTGGTAAAGTCCACCTGGGCCTCCTGACGGCCCAAGGCCAGCAGGTCCGCCCCCATGTACTCGCAGGAGAGCACGACCCGCGCGACACCCGCCGCCTCGTCCGGCTGCACCGTCTCGACGAGCGCGGGGCGGGGCTGGTCGGCCCGGCCGGGGAAGCTGATCTCGACCCTGGCCCCCTCGGTGAACTTATCGCTCTGCTCAATGGGGCAGATGCCGTAATAGTGCCAGGAGTAGCTGGTTACCACCTTGCCCGCCAGCTCCTGCGGCGTGGTCTCAGCCCCCTGCGTGAGCATCGCGGCCAGCTCGGCCGGGGTCTGGGCCGCGAGGGTCTCGGCGGTGACGGAGAGGAAGGCGGTGTCCTGCGATGCCACAAAATAGCCGCTGGCCGGGGCGGTGATGGTCTGCGGGCTGCCCAGCTGGGCGGTGGCCGCCGCGAGCTCTTCCTGCAGGGCGGCAATCTGGCCGGAGAAGCTGTCCACCCGGCCGGTGGTGATCTGCAGCTTGTTGGCCGCCAGCAGATACTCCTCTTTCCTCTCCTGCAGCCCGGCGTAGCTCTGGCGGTCGATCTCATCGAGCAGGTCGTACACGGCGCTCTGCATCTCGCCCTGCTGCAGGGTGATGTCGGTGCCGCCCACATTCT
Organism: Faecalibacterium sp. UBA7177; assembly: GCA_002491225.1. Taxonomy (GTDB): domain Bacteria; phylum Bacillota; class Clostridia; order Oscillospirales; family Ruminococcaceae; genus UBA7177. The sequence goes on along the minus strand of DKVN01000013.1, from coordinate 10,101 downwards.
GCGAGCGGCTGAGCAGCTCAATCTGGCGGGTCAGACTCTTGATGCGGGCGCGGGCGAGGCTCTGGGCGCTGTCGGTGTAGACCTCGGCCACCGGGGCCCCGGCGCTGACCCGCTCGCCGCTGGCCACCAGATAGCCCAGATTGCCGCCGCCCGGCACCGGCTGCTCCTCAAAGCAGAGCACCCCGTCCAGGGTGAGGCTGTCCGCGAGGGTGTACTGGATGGCCGTCTCGGTGCGGAAGGGCCGATCCAGCACCAGGGCAAGCTGCACCAGAATGTAAGCGGCCGGGATCAGCAGCAGCAAGAGCAGCAGCCGTTTGATGGCTCCACGTTTCAAGCGATCTTCACCTCGGTTCATGGGTTCTGCGGTGGATGCGGTGCCGTTCTGTCATAAAAGCATCTCACACAAACAGGCCGCCCGCGGTCTGGCGGCCTGACGTTCATCTTAGTTATAAAGATTATAAATCAAAGCTGCAGAAAGCTGCCTGTTATGAACAGGCAGCTCATTTTATGGCTCCCGCGCGGGCGCTTCATCAGCATCCGCCGCCCCGGCAAGATCCGGCCAGCGCCGGGCCACCTGAGTGAGCGCCTGCCGCAGCAGCTGCGGATCGCCCGCCTCCAGCCAAACGACCCCCTCTCGGTGCCGAAACCAGGTGAGCTGCCGCTTGGCGTAGTTGCGGGAGGCCTGCTTGAGCTTTTCTGTACAGGCCTCGAGGGTCGCCTCGCCCACAAAGCAGGGGAAAAGCTCCTTGTAGCCGATGGCCTGCACCGCCGTGGGGTAACGATCCCGGTTTTGGTACACCGTCTCAGCCTCGGCCAAAAGGCCGTCCGCCAGCATCCGGTCCACCCGGGCGTCGATCCGCTGGTAAAGCTGCTGCCGGTCGGCAAAGGTCAGGCAGAGCAGCAGCGGATCGTATTGAGGCTCCTCCGGCCGGGCCTCGGCCTGCTGACGGCTGAAGGGCACCCCCGCCGCGAGGCAGGCCTCCAGCGCCCGCAGCACCCGCACCTGGTTGTTGGGGTGGATGGCCCGGGCCGCCTCGGGGTCGAGCGCGGCGAGCCGCCGGTACATGGCCTGCGGCCCCTCCTCGCTGGCCTGCCGCTGCAGCTCGCGCCGCAGCGCCTCGGGGGGCTTTTCGCCCGAAAAGCGCAGCCCGTCCATCAAACTGGACAGATACAGCCCGGTGCCCCCCACCAAGATAGGCAGGCGGCCCCGGGCGGTGATCTCGCAGATCAGCTGCCCGGCCCGCTTAACAAAATCGGCCACGCTGTAGGGCGCGGTGGGCGGCAGGCAGTCAACGAGATGATGCGGCACCCCCTGCATCTCGGCGGGGGTGACCCTTGCCGTGCCGATCGAGAGCCCGGTATACACCTGCATCGAATCGGCCGAGATGATCTCGCCGCTGAGCTTTTTTGCCAGTGCCACCGAAAGGGCTGTTTTGCCGGTGGCGGTAGGCCCGCCCAGCAGCAGGATGCGCGGTTTATCCCATTCTGCCAAACTGTTTTTCCAGCTCCTTTTTGGTCAGCTTGAGCACCACCGGCCGCCCGTGCGGGCAGAAGGGCGGCACCCGCCCGGCGAGGATATCCTCGGCCAGCCGCAGCAATTCGGCCGGGTGGGAGTGATCCCCCGCCTTGACCGCCGCTTTGCAGGCGATCGAGTGGAGCACCCACTCGGTCTTTTCGCTGAGGGCATCCCGCGCGCCGCGGGCCAGCTTGGCCGCCAGCTCGACCAGCAGGTCCTCCACGTCCTTTGCCTCCAAGTCGGCCGGTACCGCCCGCACCAGCACGGTGCAGCCGCCAAAGTCCTCGGCCTCGATGCCCGCAGAGCGCAGCAGATTCTCGTACTGCAATACCGCCTGTTTTTCCTCGGCCGAGAGGTTGACCGGCACCGGCTCGAGCAGCAGCTGGCTGCTGACCTCGCCGTAGGAAGCGGCCAGCTGCTCGTACAAAATGCGCTCGTGGGCCGCGTGCTTGTCAATCAGGCAGAGGATGTCCTCCCGCTGGGTGATGATATAGGTCTGAAACGCCTCGCCGATATAGCGCAGCGGCGGCTCGGCGGGCGCGGGGTCGAAGGTGGTCTGGGCGGCCTCGGGCTGTACAAACCCATCGGCCCCATCGGCCCGCCCGGCTGGTTCGCCTTGTTCCGGGTCCTGCGTCATGCCCTGCGCCGGGCCGGGCCAGGCCGGTTCGGCGGGCTGCGCCGCCAGATCGGCAGATGTCCCCTCCTGCCCCGGCAGCGGCTCGACCGGGATGTCCAGCAGCGCCTCGCTGCCCAAGGGCAGCCGCGGGGCCATCGGGGCCTCCTCCGCGCCCCCGGGGCTCTGCGCAGATTCCGCGCTCTCATCCCAGAATCGCGGGGCCGAGCGGAAAGCGACCGCCCCGCCCAGCCGGTTTTTGAAGAGGCTGCCGCCAGCGCCTGCGCCCTGATCCTGCGCGTTTTCCAAAGGCAGGGGCCGGGCTGTGGGCTGCCCTGCAAACGGCTGTGGGGCTTTTGGGGGGATTTCGGCAATCGCATCCGGGCTGCCAGGCCGGGCCGCGGCCTGCTCGTCGGCTGTATTCCCACTCATTTCATCTGTAAAGCCATTCTGCTTTTCAGATGTTTCCCAGCGCTCCTCCGCCGTTTTCTGCCCCGGCGCAAACCGAAAAACCTGCTCCGCGCTGCCCGGCGCGGCCAAAGCCTGCTTGGCCGCCCGGTAGACCGCGTCGAACACCTCCCGCTCGCGGGCAAAGCGCACCTCGGTCTTGGCCGGGTGGACATTCACATCCACCAGCTCGGGCGGCAGCCGCAGCTCCAGCACGCAGCCGGGAAACCGCCCCTGCATCAGGGTGCCCTTGTAGGCGTTTTCCAGCGCGGCCATCATGGTGCGGTTTTTGACAAACCGCCCGTTGACATAAAAATACTGCATCCCCCGGCTGGCCCGGCCCGCCCGCGGCGGGGTGATCAGCCCGGTGACCTCATAGGGGGGCTGGGCGCTCTGCACCTCGAGCAGGTCGTTTGCAAACTCGCGCCCCAGCACCGCGTACACCGCGCCGCGCAGGCTTCCGTCCCCCGGGGTTTTGAACTGGCGGCGGCCGTCGCGGGTAAACTGGAAGGCGATTTCCGGGTGCGAGAGGGCCAGCCGCTGCACCGCCTCGGCCACAAAGGTGCCCTCGCTCGAATCCTTTTTGAGAAACTTCATCCGGGCGGGGGTGTTGTAAAAGAGGTCCCGCACCGTGATGGTGGTGCCGATCCCCCGGGCGGCCGGTTCGAGGCCGCGCTCCTGCCCGCCCTCGATGGTATAGCAGCAGGCAAACTCGTCCTGGGCGGTGCAGGTTACCAGCTGCACCCGGGCCACGCTGGCAATCGAGGCCAGCGCCTCGCCGCGAAAGCCGAGGGTGCCGATCCGCTCGAGGTCCTCCCCGTGCTCGATCTTGCTGGTGGCGTGCCGGATGAAGGCGGTGGCCAGGTATTCGGCCTCGATGCCGCTGCCGTCATCCGACACCTCGATGCAGGCGATGCCGCCCCGCTCGATGGACACGTCGATCTGGTGCGCCCCGGCGTCGATGGCGTTTTCCACCAGCTCCTTGACCGCTGAGGCCGGCCGCTCGACCACCTCGCCCGCCGCGATCAGCTCCGCGGTGTGCTTGTCCAGCACATGGATCACCGCCATCACACCTCGCCGCCTTTCTGTAAAGTCATTTCGCTTGCCATGATTTTATTCCGTCCCAATGCGGAATTGTGTTGGAATTATGGCGGATTTGAGAAAAGTCGAGCCGATGTCCCCGCCAAACACCGCCAAACGCACACATCACAAAATCTTTTTCATCTCATACAAAAAGTTCAGCGCCTCAATCGGGGTCAGGGTCTCGACATCCAGCGTCCGCAGCTTGTCCGCCACCTCGCTGGGCACCGCGGGCGAGTTGTACTCCTCCACCGCGGCAAAATCAAGCTGGGTCACCGCGTGGGCGTTCGGGGCGGTGGCCTCCAGCTGCTTGAGGATGCTTTTGGCCCGCTTGGTTACCTCGTCGGGCAGGCCCGCTAACTTTGCCACCTCGATGCCGTAGCTGTCGTCGGCCGGGCCCTGCACGATCCGCCGCAGGAAGGTGATGCTGTCCCCCCGCTTTTTGACCGCGATGTTGTAGTTTTTGACCCCCTCCACGCTCTTTTCCATCTCGGTCAGCTCGTGATAATGGGTAGCGAAGAGGGTTTTGCAGCCGGGGCCGGCTGTCTTGTCGCTGATGTGCTCGACCACCGCGCGGGCAATGCTCATGCCGTCAAAGGTGGAGGTGCCGCGGCCGATCTCGTCCAGAATGACAAGGCTTTTGGGGGTGGCGGCGGCGAGAATCTCGGCCACCTCGGTCATCTCGACCATAAAGGTGGACTGCCCCGCCGCCAGATCGTCCGACGCGCCCACCCGGGTGAAGATCGCGTCCACGATGCCCACCCGGCAGGCCTTGGCGGGCACAAAGCTGCCGATCTGCGCCATCAGAGCGATCAGCGCGTTTTGGCGCATGTAGGTGGATTTTCCGGCCATGTTGGGGCCGGTGATGATGAGCATGCGGTTTTCGCCGCAGTCCAGGAGGGTATTGTTCGGCACAAAGGCGCTCTTTTTGTGGATCTGCTCGATTACCGGGTGGCGTCCCTCGGTGATGATGAGAGCGTCCCCCTCGTCCACCTCGGGCTTGACATAGTTGTTGTCCACCGCGGTCTGGGCCAGCGAGGCCAGCACGTCCAGCCGGGCCACCGCCGCGGCGGTCGACTGGATGCGCACCAGCTGGGCCGAGAGGTCCTGCAGCAGGGTCTCAAACAGCTGGCGTTCGAGCGCGATCAAGCGCTCGCTCGCGCCCAAAATCTTGTTTTCGAGAGCTTTCAGCTCCTCGGTGATGTACCGCTCGCCGTTGGTCAGGGTCTGCTTGCGCACAAAATTGTCCGGCACCTGGCCGGTAAAGGAGCGGCTGACCTCGATGTAGTACCCGAACACCCGGTTATACCCGATCTTGAGGGTGCGGATGCCGGTCTCCTCCCGCAGCTTTGCCTCCATGCGGGAGAGCACCCCCTTGCTGCCGTGGACGATCTCGCGCAGCTCGTCCACCTCGGGATTGTGGCCGGTGCGGATGACCCCGCCGTCCTTGAGGGTGGCGGGCAGTTCCTCGGCGGTCAGGGTGTCGAGCACCTGCTGCATCACGTCCTGCAAAGGGTCGATCTCATCCGAGAGTGTTTGCAGCTGGGGGCTGCCGCACTGCCCGGCAAGCTGCTTTAGCCGCGGCAGCTGGCGGCAGGTGGCGGCCAGCGAAAAGACCTCCCGCGGGCTGGCCGAGCCGTAGACGATGCGGGTCATCAGCCGCTCGAGGTCGAACACCTGATCGAGGGCCTCGCCGATCTCGCCGCGGGTCATGGTGTCCTTGAAAAGCGCCTCCACCGCGTTTAGCCGGGCCTCGATCTCCGGCAGGCTCACCAGCGGCTGCTCGATCCAGTTGCGCAGCAGCCGCTTGCCCATGGCGGTGCGGGTCTTGTCCAGCACCCAGAGCAGGGTGCCCCGCTTTTCGCGGCCCCGCATCGTCTCGGTCAGCTCCAGATTGGCGCGGGTGACGGGCGAAAGGTGCATGTACTGGGCCTCGGCGTAGCGGTGCACGGTGCCCAGCCGCTCGACCCCCTTTTTCTGGGTGCGGTGCAGGTAGCCCAGCAGCCCGCCCAGCGCCGTGCGGGCCGGGCTCTCCTCGGCAAAGCCCGCGCCGTCCCAATCCGGGCCGAACTGGCGCGCGAGCGCCTCGCGGATGACCGAGGGCTCCCACTCCTCCTGGGCCAGCAGGTTCACCGCGCACTGCATCCGCTGGCGGACGTAATCGGTGACCTGCTTTTCATCGAGCATGGCGGGGTTAAACAGCAGCTCGCTGGGGGTGTAGCGGCAGAGCTCGGCCAAGATCTGCTCGGGCAGCTTTTTGCCCCGCAGCTCGGTGGCGTGCACGGTGCCGGTGGAGATATCCGCAAAACAGACCCCGGCGGCCTCGCCCTGCAGGTAGATGCAGGCGATATAGTTGTTTTTGTCGTCCTCGAGCATGTTGCTCTCGATGACCGTGCCGGGGGTGACCACCCGGATGATGTCCCGCTGCACCAGCCCCTTGGCGGTGGCGGGGTCCTCCATCTGCTCACAGATGGCCACCTTGTATCCCTTGGCGATCAGCCGGGCCAGATAGCTCTCGTAGCTGTGAAAGGGCACCCCGCACATGGGAGCCCGCTCCTCGAGCCCGCAGTCCCGCCCGGTGAGGGTGAGCTCCAGCTCTTTGGAGGCGAGGATCGCGTCGTCAAAGAACATCTCATAAAAATCCCCCAGACGAAAAAAGAGGATCTCGTCCGGGTGATTTTTTTTGATCTCGAAATACTGCTGCATCATGGGCGAAAGCCCTGCCGTATTTTTCAACTGCCTGTCCGCTCCTTTGCTGGCGCTGCGCCCCCTGCTGGCGTCTGGCCGCGCCATGGCCGGTTTTTTCGGCATTCGCTCAGTGGCAGCCCGCGCAGGAGGAGCAGCTGCCGGTGCAGCCCTCAGCGGGCGGCTCGACGCTCATAGGGTCGCCGCCGTTCATCGCGGTGTTGATGATCGCGTCGATGTGGGAGATCATCGCCTCAGCGTCCGCCTTGGCCTTGTTGTAGGCGATCATCCCCTCGTGGGACATAATATCGCTGTACAGCTGGTTGACCCGGACGTTCAGCTCGGCGATGCGGGCCTCGTCGCGGTCGGACTTGCCGATCTCGTTGTTGAGGTCCATCCGCACGAGGTTGAACTCCCCGATCATGTCCTGCAGTCCCTCGTCCTCGTCGTTGGCCCGGCGGGCGGCGTCGAGGGCGAGGTACCGCTCGTCGGTCTGCATCGCCATGGCGGCTTTTTTGAAAAGCTCAATCGCGTTCATTGGTCAAATTTCCCCTTTCACGGTTTGGCCGGCCGGGCCGGGAGGCGCTGATCCGCCTGCGGCTGCCGCGGCCGTCCCTGTGTTGATTTGATATCCTCAGTTTGCCCAAAACCCATTCTGAAAACCCATCCGAAAACCGGCGCGCCTGCTCACCCATCGGCCAGCCGCCCCTGCAGCATGGTGCCGCGGGCCCCGGTGATCGCAAGCTGCACCATCTGCCCCACCTGCGCGGTGCCGGGGGCAAACTCCACCAAAAAGTTGTTGTCCAGCCGGGCGCTGAGGGTGCCCTCCTGCCGCCCGCGGCCCTCGATGAGGGCCGGGTAGACCCCGCCCACCAAACTGGCCGCAATCCCGAAGGCGATCTCGTCCTGGGCCTTGAGCAGCCGGGTCATCCGGGCGGTTTTTTCGCTGCGGGGGGTGGGGTCGGGCAGTTCGGCCGCGCGGGTGCCGCTGCGCTTGGAGTAGATAAAGGTGAACAGCTGCGCGTACCTCACCTTTTGGATCAGCGCGAGGGTGGCGGCAAAGTCCTCCTCGGTCTCGCCGGGGAACCCCACGATGATATCGCTGGAAAAGGTCACCCCGGGGATTTTTTGGCGGGCGTAGTCGATCAGATCGAGGTACTGCCCGACGGTGTAATGCCGGTTCATCTGGGCGAGGATGCGGTCGCTGCCGCTCTGCACCGGCAGATGCAGATGGCGGCAGATTTTGGGCTGGGCGGCGATGACGTCGATCAGCCGCTTGCTGGCGTCCTTGGGGTGGCTGGTCATGAAGCGGATGTGGTAGTCCCCCGGCTCGGCGCAGAGCAGCTCGAGCAGCCCGGCAAAATCGATGGGCTCGGCAAGGCCCTTGCCGTAGCTGTTGACGTTCTGGCCCAGCAGGGTGATCTCTTTGCAGCCGGAGGCGACAAGGCCGCGGAACTCATCCAGCACATCCTGCGGGCTGCGGCTGCGCTCGTGCCCGCGCACGTAGGGCACGATGCAGTAGGTGCAGAAGTTGTCGCACCCGTACATGATGGGCAGCCAGCCCCGGAAGGGCGACTCCCGGTGTACCGGGATCTCCTCGACGATATTTTCGCGGGCCACCGGCGCTTTGAGCAGCCGTTTGCCGCCGCTGCGCCATTTTTCCAGCAGCAGCTCGGGCAGCTGGTCGATGGCGTTGGTGCCGAACGCGAGATCCACAAAGGGGTAGCTCGCCCGCAGCTTGTCCAGGATGCGGGGCTGCTGCACCATGCAGCCGCACAGCCCGATGATGAGCTCCGGCTTTTGCTCCTTAAGGCGTTTGAGCGCCCCCACGTTGCCGAATACCCGCTGCTCGGCGTGCTCCCGCACGGCGCAGGTGTTAAAAAGGATGAGGTCGGCATCCTCGGGGCTATTGCACAGGCCGTAGCCGATATCCAGCAAAACTCCCTTGAGATGCTCGCCGTCGCTGACATTCTGCTGGCAGCCGTAGCTGTGCACATAGGCAAGGGGGGGCGTGACGTACCGCTCGGCCACCGCCCGCGCCGCCGCCTCGTTGTGGGTAAAATGGATGGTCTGCACTGATCTGCCCGCTTTCTGCTCAAAGGAAGCTGTTGGTGAGGTTGTTCGTGAATATTGACTATCTCAGTATACAACATTTTGCGGTTTTGCACAAGTCAAAAAGCGGGGCGCGCGCGGGGCAATCTGGCCTTGAAAACCACCTTCCGTGTAGTGTACAATAAATAACAACGGTGATGGTTCTAAACCATTTGGAGGACAACACATGAAGAAACGGCTGCTTACCCTGCTCCCCTACGCCATTGTACTGGCAGCAGATCATTATTTGCTCCCCTGTTTGATGAGCGATACCGGCATTGCAATGGTGCTGATGTTATGTGTGATGCCTTCGATCACCTTGATCTGTTCGCTGGTCTATGGTGTCCGGCATGGATTTGATTTTTTGCTGCCGGTCACGGCAATGCTCCTGTTTATTCCAACGATTTTCATTTATTACAATGAGACGGCGTGGGGCTATGTGATCCTTTATGGCATCCTGTCCATTGCCGGAAATGGCATCGGCAGGTTCTTCTGCAAAAAACGATAAACTGGCAGAGACAGTGGGCCGGTTCTTTTGTCCCGGGACAAAAGAACCGGCCCCTTGTCTTTCGTGACCGTCTACACCTACAACGCCAACGATATGGTGGCATCCATCCTGGATCCCGAGGGTTACCGCACCTACTATTCGTATGACGAAGAGGATCGGGTCTCCACCATCCGGGATGCCAATGGAAATGTGACCCGCTGCGAGTACGATGGCAACGGCAATCTCGTCAAGGTCACCAATCCGGACGGCGGCATCGAGACCTACACCTATGACCTCAACGACCAGCTGATTTCGGCCACCGACGGCGAAAACTACACCACCCTCTATGCCTACGATGAGAACGGCAACCTTGTCAGCATCACCGACCCGCGCGGCAACATCAAAACCGCCGTGTATGATCCCCTCAACCGCCAGACCTCTGTCACCAACGAGGAGGGCGGGGTGTATGCCTACACCTACGACGCCCTCGGCCGGGTAGTCCAGGCGGTCAACGAGGACGGCGCAATTACCCGCTACACCTACGACGCCAAGGGGCGGCTCACCGCCATCGAGGACGCCTACGGCAGCTTCCGCCGCTTTGAGTATGACCCGATGGATCGGGTCACCGCCGAGACGGACGAGAACGGCGTGCGCCGCACCTACGAGTACGACGCCAAGGGTAATCTGATCAAGTACACGGATGGTTTGGGCAACAGCGAGAGCTACACCTACGACCGAAACGACAACCTCGTCACCCTCACCGACCGCAACGGCAACACCACCCGGTATGTGCTGGACGGCAATGGCAATATTGTCGAATCCATCGATGCGGCGGGCAACAGCAGCCTCTTCACCTACGACAGCATGGATCGCCTGGTCAGCGTCAAGCTGCACCGGGTAGATGAAGTGCACGATGTGGACGAGTGGCAGGAGACCCTTTACACCTACGACCACCGCGGGCTCGTCACCAGCGAGGTCAACGCAAAGGGCGACGGCAAGGTGCTTGTGTACGACGGCAACGGCAACCTCATCTCCAAAACCGATGAGGACGGCTATGTCACCGAGTACGAGTACAGCCCGGTCAACCTCGTTTCCAACATCAACTATGCCGATGGGCAGAGCGTTTCTTATCTCTACGACGGCACCGGCGACCTTGTGAAGATGCAGGACTGGAACGGAACC
>DKVN01000104.1:13938-14669 GCA_002491225.1 Faecalibacterium sp. UBA7177 | reverse complement strand
TATGCCGCGCTGGACATGGGGTCGACCGGCTTGCCGCTCTGGGCCACCCAGTCGATGTTCTGGCGCAGCGCCTCGAGGGTGGCCTCGTCGAGGTCCTCATCCGCCAGCCTGCGCAGCTGCACCACCTCGGGGTAGCTGCGCTCGGCGCTGGTCATATCCGCCAAAAAGAGCACCTTGTCCAGCTTTGTCATGCCCGGGCGGCCGGTGGTGTGGCAGGCAATGGCGTCCAGCACCGCCTCATCGGTGACCCCCCACTCGGTGCGGGCCAGGATCGAGGCGCACAGGCCATGCCACACCGGCACCGGGCGGGCCTCGGCGTTCGGTGCTATTATAGCATTGTCACGCAATATCTGCAACAATTCCTGTTTGGGGCGCTCCTTGGCCGCGTCGTGCAGCAGGGCGGCGAGGGCGGCCTGCTCCTCGTCCACCCGGTAGCGTTTGGCCAGATGCACCGCCTGTTTTTTGACATTGAGGGTATGCTCAAAGCGCTTGTCGGACAAGGCGCGTTTGGCCAGTTTTTTGGCCTCTTTTGTGGTCAATGCAAGCTCACCTGCCAGTTTTTGTGTTTGGGGGGTCTGCGCGGCGGTTCCCTGGCCTCACCTGCCATAGAGGTGATGCTGCCGGGCGATCGTTTCCACCAGGGGCAGCAGCTCACCCGCGCCGCCCTTTGCCCGGATCTCGCTGCTGGCCATCGGCAGGGCGGGCGCATCGGTCAGCAGCACATGGCCGCC
>DKVN01000104.1:13370-13581 GCA_002491225.1 Faecalibacterium sp. UBA7177 | reverse complement strand
AGGGAGAGCAGCTGCCGCCAGCAGCGCCACTGCCGAAAGGTGAGCAGCATATCGCTGCCCACGCACAAATAGAGCGCCGCGCCCTCGAAGCGCCGCGCCAGCATCCGCACCGTATCGATGGTGTAGCTTTTGCCCTGCTGGGCGATCTCCCAATCGCTGACCTCCAGCGCGGGAAAGAGCGGCTCAAAGCAGCGGCACATGGCCAGCCGCA
>DKVN01000104.1:2433-13043 GCA_002491225.1 Faecalibacterium sp. UBA7177 | reverse complement strand
AAGGTGCCGCCGAAGAGCAGCACCTTTTGGGGCCGCGCCGGGGCGGCTGCGGCGGCCTGCCGCGCTGCGGCGGGTGCGGCGGCCTGCTGGGCCGGGGTAGCTGCGGCGGCCTGCCGCTCCCCTGCTGCGCCCTGCCGCACCTCTGCTGCTGCTTCCCCCGCGCCGCGCGGCTCCACCGGCCCGCTCACAGCCCGGCCAGCAGCCCCGCAAAGCGGGACTCCTCCGGCTTTTGCTTTTGCAAAAAGAGCACCAGCTTGGAGCCGATGACCTGCACCACCTCGGCCCCGGTGCCCTCGGCCAGCAGGGCCGCGGCCTCCTTGGCGGTGTAGGGGCTGGTGTCCAGCACCTTCAGCTTGATGAGCTCCCGCGCGGCGAGGCAGTTGGCCACCGCGGTCTGCACGTCCTGGTCGATCTCGCCCTTGCCCAGCTGAAACACCGGGTCCAGGCTGTTGGCCTGTGCGCGCAGGGCCGCGCGCTGCTTGCTTGTGAGCATCTGGTTACTCCTTACATGAGATACAATTCTAAAGGCAGGGATTCCGAGGCAGGTGGGCTGCCGCCTTACCGCCGGGGGCTGCGGGTCTGGGTGCCCTGCACATCGCGCGGGCGCACCAGAAGGTTGGTCTGCACCACCGGCGCGGCCATCCGCTGGCGGGTGAGCGGGGTGGGATACAAGGCGGCCCGGCGGCGGCGCACCTCCTCGGCCTTTTTGCGCTTGCGGTAACGCAGCACCACCGCAAACACCAGCGCCGCGGCCAACAGCCCCAGCGCAATGGCCAGCGCCGTGCCGCCGCGGCCCGCGCTGGCAGCCCGCTGGCGCAGCGGGATGTAGGTGCTGACCCGCAGCACCTGATCCAGCCCGGACCAGCTCAGCGGCGCGGTGACCTCGGCCGCGCTCTGCCCGGCGCTGGCCGGCAGCCGGAAGGTGACGGTGGGGGCAAAGGCGGCGCCCAGCAGCAGCTTTTCCGGGATGTCATACTCGGTGGTGACGGCGCTGAGATCCCGGTCCTTATGCAGCAGAAAGCTGGCCGTGCCGCCGGACACCTGAATGTTGCCCAGCGTCTCGCCGCCGCCCGCCACCGGCACCTGAAAGGCCTCGTCGTCCCCCACCTCGACGCGGATGAAATTCTCAAAGCAGTAGTCGAGCAGGGCGCAGGCGTCGGTGAACTTGTCGTACTTTTTGGGCGCGCCCAGCACCACGCAGATCAGCCGCAGATCACCCTGCACCGCATAGCTGACAAAGGTATACTGCGCCTGATCGTGAAAACCCTGCTTGGAGCCCTTGGCGTACTCCCGATAGTATTGGCCGGACAGACGCATCCAGTCGCTGATTGAGAAGTTGCGCTCGTCCGGCTGCAGGTTGGTGGGGGCCATCGTCCAGGTCTCGGTGCGGCAGAAGATCGTCTCAAAGCCGGGCTGCCCGAGCGCCCAGCGGGTGATGACCGCGAGGTCCCGCGCGGTGGTGTAGTGGTTTTCATCATAGAGGCCGTGGGGGTTGGTAAAGTGGGTGCCGGTCAGCCCCAGGGCCTCGGCCTTGGCGTTCATCGCGTCCACCCCGGCCGGGATGCTGCCGCCGACGTACTCAGCCAGCAGGTTTGCGCCGTCGTTGGCCGAGGCGATCTCGGTGCCGTAGAGCACATCCTCCAGCCGCACCACCTCGCCCTCGAGCAGTGCGATGTGGGAGGAGCCGCTCTCCAGCTGGTGCACGTCGTCATAGCTGACGGTCAGCTCGGTGTCGAGGCTGCCCTGCGCCTTTTCCAGCGCGAGGCCCATGGTCATGATCTTGGTGACCGAGGCCGGGCTGCGCCGCTCGTCGGCGTTCTGCTCGATCAGCACCTGCCCGGTGTCGGCGTCCATCACAAGATACGCGCCGCAGGACACCGCCGGGGGCGCGCTCTCGGCGGCGCGGGCGGCGGGCGCAAGGGGCGCGAGGGGGAACACCGTCAGCAGCAGCGCTGCCAGCAGGCAGAGGGTCCGCTTGCCCATCCGCTCCATCCCCTTTCCCCCTGTACTCTGCCGCAGGCTGCCGGGCGCGTCTGCCCCTGCAGCGGCCGGAGCCCGGCCCCCTGTTTCTACAGCATATGATTTATTATACTCCAAACCGGGCAGGTGCGACAAGAGCAACCGGCAAAAAAGTGGTTTTTTTCTGAACATTTCACAAAAGTTGCGCCCGGAGTGTCCAAAATCGTTCTGCGCCGCTCAGCCGAAGATGGCGGTCATGCGGTTGAAGCGGTCTGCCGCCGCGCCGATGCTGCCCGCCGCCTCGTCCAGCGCCTGCATCGCCCCGTTGAGCGCCTCGGTGTCCAGCGCCTCCACCTGGGTCTTGAGCTGGGCGATCGCCTCGTTGAGGGAATCCACGTCCAGCTCGGCGATCGTGTCCGCCACCCGCTCGATGTCGATCTGCTCCACCCGGCCGGCCACCGCCTGCACCTCGCGCAGCGCCCCGGCCGCAAAGACGGCCAGCACCAGCACCAGCGCGGCCAGGGCCAGGGCGGTGAGCCGGGTGATGCGCAGCTGTTTTTTGAGCAGCTGGTTGCCGGCGCGGGTCTCTTCGAGCAGCTGGGAAAGGGCCTGTTCATTCATGGGAGGTTCCTCCTTACACCATTGTGCAAAAATGCAGTTTTTTCTATTGTAGCGCATCCGGGCCCAAAAAGCGAGAAAAAAGCACAGGAGCCGTGCGAAAAAAGCTCCCCAACCAGCACTTGCATCCTGCGCGCAAACCTGTTATAGTAGTGTGACCCCCGCCCGCACCCCGCGCGCCGGGCGGGGGGAACTCTTTGAGAAAGGACGCTGCCAAGCATTATGAACGCCATCCTCTCGCGCCATTTTTGCACCGATAAGCAATTTTACAAAACCGCCCTCGCGCTGACCCTGCCCATCGCGCTGCAGAACATCATCAGCCTTGGGGTGAACATGATGGACACCGTGATGCTGGGCCAGCTGGGCGATCTGGCCATCACGGCGGCCAACCTCGGCGGGCAGCTGTTTTTGATTTTGAACTGCCTCTGCTTTGGGCTGGCCAGCGGGGCCTCGGTGCTGATCGCCCAATACTGGGGCAAACAGGATATGCGCCGGGTGCGGCAGCTGATCGCTTTGAGCCTGCGGTTTGTGACGGTGGCCTCGGGCCTCTTTACCCTCGCGGGGCTGTTTGCGCCGCAGGCGGTGCTGCGCATCTTTTCGCCCGATGCTGCGGTGATCGAGGCGGGGGCGGGCTATCTGCGGGTGCTGGCCCTGAGCTTCATCCTGTACGGGCTTTCCAGCTGCTATATCATGTGCCTGCGCGGGGTGGGGCAGGTCAAGGTGAGCATGGTGGTGTACGGCACCAGCTTTTTCATCAACGTGTTCTTCAACTACTGCTTCATCTTTGGGCGGCTGGGCTTCCCGGCGCTGGGCATCCCGGGGGCGGCCTGGGGCACCGTGATCGCCCGCGGGTGGGAGTGCATTCTGGTGCTGTTTTACATGCTGCGGGTGGAAAAACAGGTGGGCTTTACCCCGCGGTGGCTCTTTTCCGGCGGCAGCGGGCTGGTGGGCGACTACATCAAAAACAGTCTGCCGGTGGTGGGCAACGAGCTGATGTTCGGCCTCGGCGTCTCCTGCGGCAACATGATTATCGGGCAGATGAGCAGCCAGTTTGTGGCGGCGGCCAGCATCGCGAACGTGGTCACCCAGCTGATCAGCGTCTTCAACTGGGGGGTCTCGAACGCCACCGGGGTGCTGATCGGCCGGACGATCGGCGCGGGCCAGCGGGACCGGGCCCAGAAGGCGGCCAACAGCCTCTTGATGGTGAGCCTTGGGCTGGGGCTTATCTGCATGACCATCCTGCTGGCGGGCCGGGGGCCGGTGCTGGCCATCTACGCGGTGAGCGAGGAGACCCGCGCGCTGGCCTGGCAGCTGCTGACCATTCTGGCCCTGATGCAGCCGATCAACTCGCTGGCCAGCAACCTGCTGGTGGGGGTGCTGCGGGGCGGCGGGGACGTGCGCACCAACTTTGTGCTGGACTGCGGCCTGCAGTGGGTGATGGGCCTGCCGCTGGCCGCGCTGGGGGCCTTTGTCTGGCATCTTAACGCCGCGGCGGTGTTTTTGCTGATGCGCTCGGATTACTTTGTCAAGCTGACCCTCGGCCTTTTGCGGGTGCGCAGCGGGCGGTGGATCCGCAGCCTGACCCGGGACTGAGCGCCGCGCGCCGCCGCCCGGCCTCGCCCCACGCAAACACATTCACACAGAGAAACAGCGCCCCGGCAGCCGCAACCTTGGCTGCCGGGGCGCTTTGCGTTATCCTGTTGCTTTTTGCGTTTTCCCTTACGCAGCGTCCTCGATGTAATAGGGGCTGCCGTAAAGGTAGGGGTTGCGCTTGTCGTACACGGTGTGGCGGCAGAGGTAATCCACCCAGGCCTGGTAGCCGGTGGGGTTCATGTGGATGCCGTCATTCGCGGCATACTCGGCGTTGAGGTTGCCCTCGGCGTCGGCCAGAGCCTCCTGCAGGTCGATGAAGGCGCAGCCCTTTTGCAGCGCGAGGGCGGCCAGCTGGTTGTTGATGCGGCGGATGCGGTCATTGGCAAGGCCCGGCTTGCTGGCGGCCACCTCGGGCCGGGTGGGCGGAATGGCCTGGATATAAAGCCGCACCCGGGGATCCAGCCGCTCCCGGATCATGTCGATCATCCGGTCATAATAAGCAAGGAAGGAATTTTCGGCGCTCTCGCTGGCGTTGACCAGGGTGTTGGTGCCCAAGAGGATATAGACATTGTCCGGCTGGCTTGCGGCCAGCGCGTCCAGCGCCACCTCTGTCTGCTTATCCGCTCTGGTGAGGGTGACCCCGTCGACGATGGCGCTGGGACCGGTGCCCTTGTAGGCGCAGTAGTGCGCGTTGGGCAGGCCGGTGGTGTAGAGCTCGAGGCCCTGTGTCAGGCTGTCGCCCAAAAAGGTGGCGGTGTCAAAAAAGCTGATGTCCACCACCCCGTTTTCGGGCAGCGAGATCATCCGGTAGTCCGGGCTGGTGATGGTGTAGTCGGCCCCCTGCTGCACCGGGCCCATGGTGTTCCAGCTCATGTCGCCCGGCTCCACCGTCGTCTGCATCGGCAGCGGCGCGAGGATCGAGGGCGAGGCCCCCTGCGCCCCGCCGCTCTGGGGCGGGGTCTCCGAATTCTCTGAGCTCTCGCCATCCGTCCCGCTGTCGGCGGTGCTTGCGGCGGAGCTTGCCCCGGACGAGGCCAGCGGCAGGCCCGGAAGCCCGCCGGGTGCCTCCTCCGGGCCGATCAGCCTCACGATCACCCAGGCAAGGCCCAGGATCATCACCGCCGCGATCAACAGCACCAGCAGCCGCCGGGCCGTGCGCTGGCGGCGGCGGCGGGCCGCCTGTGCGCGAAATTCACGATATGTTGCCATACAGTTCTCCTTTTCCCCTCTTGCCCCGCCTCATCCGCGGTGAGGCATAGCCCTATTATAGCCCAATCCCACACCACGTTCAAGCGGATGGGGAGATTTTCATCCTTTTGAAATCGCTTTTGGCGGGTACTTTTGCGGTTTTGGCAGGATTCTCATTGACGAGCCGCGGCAAAAGCGGCTATAATAGTTACTAAATATAATATCAGTGATCCCAAAGGAGGGCCCGAGCGATGAAATGGATGATCTTGGCAGATTCTTCCTGCGAGCTGCGCGAGCTGAAAGGCTGCGGCAAGGATGTCGGCTTTGCCACCGTGCCGATGAAGATCCGGGTGGGCGAGCGCGAGTTTGTGGACAACGCCGCGCTGGACACCGCCCAGATGCTGGAGGCGATGCGCAACTGGAACGGCCCCTCCACCACCGCCTGCCCCAGCCCGGAGGAGTGGGCCGAAAAGTTTTTGCAGGCCGACCAGGCCATCGCGGTGACCATTTCGAGCAACCTGTCCGGCAGCTACAACAGCGCGATGGCCGCCCGCGAGATGGTGCTGGAGGCCCACCCGGAAAAAAAGATCCATGTGGTGGACAGCCTTTCGACCGGCGGCGAGATGGCGATGATTTTGTGGAAGATCCGGGACATGATCGCCGCCGGGGCCAGCTTTGAGGAGGTGCGCGCCGCCGCTGAAAACGAGCCCGAGCGGCTGCGCATCCTGTTTGGGCTGGCCAGCTTTGACAATCTGGTCAAAAATGGCCGGGTGAGCCGCATCGTGGGCTTTTTGGCCGGCCGGCTGAACATGCGGGTGGTGGGCGCCGGCAGCGAGGAGGGCACCATCGAGATGCTGCACAAGACCCGCGGAGAAAACCGCATGCTGGCGCTGATTTTGGAGGAGATGAACAAGCGCGGCTACACCGGCGAGACCCCCGCCTTTATCAGCCACTGCCAAAACGAGAACGGCGCACGGCTGCTGCGCAACGGCATCCGGGCCAAGTGGTCGGCCGCCGAGGTGACCATCGCCCCCACCAGCGGCCTGACCAGCTTTTACGCCGAGGAGCAGGGGCTGATCGTCTCGTTCTGAGCCGGGGCCGGGGCTCTCCGACCGCCCCTTTTCTTGCCCGGCTGCCCCTTCATCCCCTGCACGGCCGCCCCGCAAAGATACAGCAAGCGCCGCCTTTCCCCCTTTGCGGGGCAGGCGGCGCTTTTGCGCTGTTCTGCGCTGTTTTTGCGCTATCGTTGCGCGGCACGGGCCAGGGAAGGGCCGGATGGGCCGGGCGGGGCCTATTCGCCCTGCTGCGCTGCGGCGGCATCCGCAGCGTCCGCAGCCGCAGCGGCCTCGGCCCGCTTTTTCTGGCGGTTCTGCCAGAGCTTTTTCTCCTTGTTCCAGCGGGCCAGCTGGGCCTCGGTGGGCTTTTCATACACCCGGGCGATGTTCCAGTGCAGGCCGTCCGGCCGGGCCAGCTTAAAGCGGGCCAGCCAGGCCCCGTGCCTTGGGCAGCGTACCAGGCTGTAGTAGCCGTTGTTGCCCCGCTTGATCCAAAGGTCTTGCACATCCGGCACCAGCGGCCCGCCGCAGGCAGGGCAGGCCAGCGCCTGCATCTCGGGATCCTCCCGCCAGGCCTCCCGCGAAAGGGTGGGGCTCAGCAACTGGAAGCCCGCGTACTCGCCCGGCTCGGGGCAGGCGGCCCGGCGCAGCTGCTCCTCGGGGGCGGGGTAGGCCGCCAGCCCGGCCGCAAGGTCGATGCAGCGGCAGACGGCGGCGGTATAGGCCGCGTCGCTCAGCGCGTCGTGGAACGGCTCGTCCATCGGCAGGCCCAGCCTGGTCACCACCGACTCGAGGGTCATCCCCTCCCCCTCGCCGCGGGGCTTTTGGGCCAGAAAGACCTGCTGCAGGTCGTACCACTGGCCCGGCCAGCTCTCGTCGTAGCCGTTGAGGTAGAGGTTCTGCTTGAGCACCGGCACGTCGTCCATCCCCCACTCGGCGAGGGCGGCGTCCGGCCCGCACCAGCGGACGAACCGGCCCAGCCCCTCCCGGATCGGCACCCCTTCGTCCAGCTGGCGCTGGGTCAGCCCGGTGACCTTGGCGATCCGGTGCTGCAATTTGCGAAAGATGCGGGGCCGCAGGTTGATCGAGAACCGATCCTGCACCCGGCCGGTCTCGTCCACCTTGACCGCGCCGATCTGGATGATCTCGCCCCGCAGGGTCTGCTCGGCCCCGTGGTAATCGAAGGTCCTGGCCTGGTAGCCGATGTTCCACTCCAGGTCAAAGATGATCAGTTGCATGGGCATTCCTCCTGTTCACACCCCCTTATTGTATCGTAAAACCGCCCTGAGGAAAAGGGGCCGCCCGCGGTTTTGCGGGTTTTTTCTCAAATTTCCGTTTTGAGGCGGGCGCGGGGGTGTGTTTTTTTGCAGAATTTGCTATAATAGAGAGGAGTTTTGAAAAAAAGGGGGAGGACTGGCCGTTGGAACAGCGCGATGAGATCCTGGCGCAGGCCCGTGCGCTTGCCACAGAGATGACGGCGGAGGAGCAGGCGGCTCTTTGCAGCGGGCAGAACTTTTGGCATACCAAGCCCCTGCCGCGGCTGGGTGTGCCGGACGCCACCCTGGCGGACGGCCCCCACGGGCTGCGGCTGGAGGCCGGGCGGCATGACCGGCCCGGCCTGCACGACAGCGTACCCGCCACCTGCTACCCCACCGCCAGCCTCACCGCCTGCAGCTTTGACCCCGCGCTGCTGCGGCGGATCGGCCGGGCGCTGGCCGAGGAGTGCATCCAGGAGGGCGCGGCCATGCTGCTGGGCCCGGGGGTGAACATCAAGCGCAGCCCGCTGTGCGGGCGGGGGTTTGAGTATTTTTCGGAGGACCCGCTGCTGGCCGGGGAGTGCGCCGCCGGGATGATCGAGGGCTTACAGGAAAACGGGGTGAGCGCCTGCCTCAAGCACTTTGCCGCCAACAACCAGGAGGCCTGGCGGCTGGTGAACGACGCGGTCGTCGACGAGCGGGCCCTGTATGAGATCTACCTGCGCGCCTTTGAGGTGGCGGTGCATAAAGCCCACCCCGACGCGGTGATGAGCAGCTATAACCTGATCAACGGCAGCTATGCGGGCGAGAGCCGCCAGCTGCTGACACGGGTGCTGCGCCGCCAGTGGGGCTTTGACGGGCTGGTGGTGAGCGACTGGGGCGCGGTGAACCAGCGGGTGAAGGCGCTGGCCGCCGGGATGGATCTTGAGATGCCCGGGCCGGACAGCCACAGCGACGCGGCCATCCTGCGGGCAGTGCAGCGCGGGCTGCTGGACGAGGACCTGCTGCGCGAGGCAGCCGCGCGGGTAAGCGCCTTTGCGCTGGCCCACCAGCACGACCGTCACGAGCCCTACGACGCCCCGGCCCACCACGCGCTGGCGGGCGAGGCGGCGGCCGAGAGCGCGGTGCTGCTGAAAAACGAGGGGATGCTGCCCCTGCGGCCGGGCCAGAAGGTGGCGCTGCTGGGCGGCTTTGCCAAGACGCCTCACTACCAGGGGGGCGGCAGCAGCCAGGTACACCCGACCTATCTGTCCAGTTTGCTGGGCAGCTTTATCAGCAAGGGGGCCGATTTTGTTTACACCGAGGTCTTCGCACCCGACGAACTGGCCCCCCACAAGCGGCGGCTTGCAGCGGCGCTCGAGAGCGTGAAGGCCGCGGATGTCGCGGTGGTCTGTTTGGGCCTGCCGGACAGCGTGGAGAGCGAGGGCTTTGACCGGGCCGACCTGCGCCTGCCCGAGAGCCAGCTGGCCCTGATGGAGGCGCTGAAGGGCTGCGGCAAGCCGGTGACGGTAGTGCTGTACTGCGGCGGGCCGGTGGAGCTGCCCTTTGCCGAGGAGGTCGACGCGATCCTCTGGATGGGGCTGGCCGGGCAGAACAGCGGCGCGGCCACCTGGCACCTGCTGTACGGGCAGCGCAGCCCCAGCGGCAAGCTGGCCGAGACCTGGCCGCTGCGGCTGGAGGACGCCCCCTTTGCCCACACATCCCCCGCCTTTGGCGGGCGGGAGAGCCAGTACCGCGAGAGCGTTTATGTGGGCTACCGCTGGTACGACGCGGCCGGGCTGCCGGTGCGCTACCCCTTTGGCCACGGGCTCAGCTACACCCATTTTGGCTATGCCAGCCTGACCCACTCGATGAACAAGCGCCGCCTGCGGCCGGGCGAGGCGCTGCGGGTGCGGTTCGTGATCAAAAACGAGGGCAGCTGCGCCGGCAAGGAGGCCGCGCAGGTCTACATCCAGCCGCCCGAGGGCCCGGCCTACCGGCCCGTCAAGCAGCTGGCGGCCTTTGGCAAGTACTACATCGAGCCGGGGCGGGAGGCACTGGCCAGCCTGACGATCGACCCCCGCGCCTTTATGGTGTATGACCCCGCCGCCGGTGGGTGGAAGACGCTCGGCGGGCGGTACCGCATTTTGGTGGGCTCCTCGAGCCGGGACATCCGCCTCGAGGCCGAGCTGGAGGTGGAGGGCGAGCCGGTGAGCCGCGCGCTGGACAAGCGCGAAGCCGCACCGGGCTACTACGCGGTGACACCGGGCGCGGACGGCGCGCCCAAGGCCTGGCCGCGGGCCGAATTTGAGGCGGTGCTGGGCCGCGCGGTGTCCGCCGGGCCGGAGGAGGCGGCAGCGCAGCCGGGCGAAGGCTCGGACGCGGGCGCGGCGGATGCCGCCGCTGAGAAGGCCGCCGGGAAGGCCGCGGCGCGCCAGAAGCTGAAATTTGACCGCAACACCCCGGCGGGCGAGCTGCGCCGCAGCTGGCTGGGCCGCAGGACGCTGAGCGTGGCGGCGGCGGTGATGCGGCGGCATCTGCATGCGCCCAGCCCCGAGACCGCCCGCCGGATGCTGGAGGGCAACCTGCACCAGATGCCGCTGCGGGCGCTGGCCCTGATGAGCGGCGGCCGCCTGAGCCTGACCCGTGTGGACGGGCTGGTGCTGCTGCTGAACCACCAGCCCGGCGGCCTGCGCCAGCTGGTGAGCGGTAAGGCACGGCCCAAAAAGATCAGCCTGCACGACGCCGGGCACGGCGAGGCGGGCTGAGGCGAACGCAAAAGAATACAAAAGGCCGCGGAGGCGGTTGCGGGAAACTCCCCCGCACCGCCTCCGCGGCCTTTTTTTGCGTCATTTTGCGTCAAACTGTTTTTTGCTCTGGCGGGGACGGCTCACCCCTGCGGGGCGTCCGCCTGCTCGCAGCGCAGCGGCTGCCAGTCGCCCGCGGGGCTGATGCGGAAGGT
>DKVN01000104.1:0-2151 GCA_002491225.1 Faecalibacterium sp. UBA7177 | reverse complement strand
AGACGGTGTCCCCCTGCCTCTCGAGGGCGACAAAGCGGGAGGTCATCTCCGGCTCCTCGCCGCCGTAGCCGCCGCGGGCGGGGCTGTACCAGAGGCCGTTTTCAAAGCGGTAGCCGTCGCTGAGCAGTAATTCCTCCGAAAAGGTCATCGGCAGGCCGAGGTATCGCTCGGGGGCTTCGGCAAGCTGCCCGGGGGTGACGCCGCCGGCAGCCTCGCCCTCCCAGTTCAGCCGCAGCATCAGGTAGCTGACCAGCCGCAGCGGCTCCTCCCCGGCAAGGTCCTCGAACGCATCCCGGCCCAAAAACCAGCGCAGCAGCCGCACCTGGCGGGTCGCCTCGGCCAAAAGGCTCTCGTCCACCCCTGTGAGTTCCCGCTCGGGCCGCAGGGTGGAGAGCAGATACCCCCCGGCGTGGAAGCCAAGATCCGCGTTTTCAAGGCCCACAAGGTACCGCTCGCTGCCCTTGCGCAGCGGGGTCGCGCCGGGGTCGTCCACATCCAGCCGCAGCCAGATCTTGGGGGCCGGGGCCTGTTCCGATACGGCGGGGTCGGCCTCATCATTGGCCTGCCCTGCCGGGGCTGGAGCCTGCTCTGATACGGCCGGGGCGGGCTGCTCCACTTCGACCTGCCAGCCGCTGATGCGCAGGCCGGAGAGGTCGGCAAAGGCATATTCGCCCAGATCGCAGAGCGGCGGCTCGCCGCCCTGGTCGATAAAGCAGCGGTTGACCTCGGCCGCGTCCCCCGCCGTGAGCGCCTGGCCCAGCCGGACGGCCTGCCGCAGGGTGAAGGCGGCGGCCGGGTCGCTGGCGTCCAGTGCGCGGGCGGTCTCGTCCAGCCCGGCGGGCAGGGACACAAAATGATTATCGAGCGGCATGTTCCAAAGAGTACCGGCCAGCACCCAGCGGCCATCCTCCCGCAGCAGGGTGATGCTGGTGGTGCGGCCGGTCGGCTCGCCGTCCGGGAAGATCTCCGCCGCCTCCAGCACCGCCGTATCCGCCGAGGCCCCGGTCAGCCGCAGGGTGTCAAGGTCGCTGGCGCTGGTGTTGCGGCTTATGTCGGCCGTCAAATCGGCGTACAGCCGCCCCTGCCGGGTTTGAAAGGGCAGCGGCTGGCCGGCCGGCACCCCGGCGTCAAGCTGCACCGCCAGCAGGGCGCGCAGCTGCTTTTCCTCCCGCTGCAAAACGCTCTCGCTGTAGATGCTGGTGTACACCGCCCGCAGCTGGGCTTCCTCCGCAAAATCGAGCAGGGGGTAAAGCGGGCGGGGCGCGCCGTTCCACTCTTCCACCAGCGGGGCGGCGGGGTCCACCTTCCATCGGCCGGGGGACCAGACCCAATCGTAAAAGGCGGCGCTGCGCGCCAGCAGGTCGCGGGTGATCTCGGCCAGCTCCTGTTCGGTCAGCGTGTCCCCCGGCTGGGCGGGCGTCGGCGCGCCGTTTTGCTGGCCGGTGAGATAGCTAAGGTCGAGTTCGCCGCCCTCGGGGCGGGCAAGGTCAATGAGGACCGGGGGCTGCGGCGCGGCCTCACCGGTCACGGCATCCCCAATCGGCGCGCCGGATGCGGCGGCCCCGCCGGGCCTGCCGGTGCCGCCCGGCAGCGCCCCGCAGCCGCCCAGCAGCGCCGCCGCCAGCAGGCAAACGGGCAGCGCAATGCGGCGTTTGGCCGCGCCGGGTTTGCGGCGGTGTGTTCTTTTGGTCATGCAAGATGCCCCCTTTCCGGGTCTGATTTTTTATGAACCAACGAGTATCGCGCGGGGCGGCTTATTCGTGCGGGCAGTCCGCCCGCTCGCAGCGCAGCGGCTGCCAGTCGCCTGATGCGCCGATCTGGAAGGTGAAGGTGAGGTCATAGTCCGGCACCAGGCACTGGGCGTCCCGATAAACGCGCAGGGTGGCCGAGACGGTGTCCCCCTGCCCGCTGAGGGCAATAAAACGGTACTCCGGCTCCGGGCCGTAGCTGCCGTACCCGCGCTCGGGCGTATACCAGCGGCCATTCTCGAAGTACCAGGCGTCTCCGAGCAGCAGCTCGTCCGAAAAGGGAACCGAAAAGCCGAGATAACGCTCAGGGGCATCGGCGATCTGCTGAGGAGTGAAGCCGCGGGTTTCATCCCACACATCCTCCGCCTCCATCCGTACAGTCAGATAGTGGAGCAGCAGCAGC
>DKVN01000002.1:47221-48287 GCA_002491225.1 Faecalibacterium sp. UBA7177 | reverse complement strand
TCGGGCATGGGGCACTGGTCGGCATAGCACTGGTTGATGTAGCTCCAGAGCCCGTTGCACAAAAAGGCGGTGACCTGGCCGATGGGGCGGCGCAGGGCCGCGCCCGCGCGCTCGTGCTCGACATACTCGCTCACCTGCCGCACCAGGTACTTGTAGAGCGAAAAGTACAAGAAGGGGCTCTTTTCCGGGGTGGCGTGGGCGAACAGCTCGCTGTGGGTCTCGTAGAGGTCGAGGATGCAGTCCAGCAGGTTGCAGTAGCTGGCCACCGGCTCCTTTTGGGGGTTGGTCTGCTGCTGCAGCCGGTGGTAGGCGTCGGTGACCATCCGGTGCATCTCGGCAAAGAGGTCCTCCGCCACCGCGTACTTGTCGCTGAAATGGGTGTAAAAGGTCACCCGGCTGGTGCCCGCCTCGCCGCACAGCTCGGTGACCGTGATCTGCTCGAACGGCTTTTGGGCCAGCAGCCGCACCAGGGCCTGCTTGAGGCTGCGTTTGGTCTTTTGAATGCGTCTGTCCTCCATCCGGGTGCGCCTCCTTTGGGGGTGCTGCGGCAAAATTTTGCTGCAGGGGCTTGCAATTGGGGCCAAAAATCAATATTATTATAACGGTCGTATCAATAACTGTCAAACGAGACGGCCACACCGGCCCCGGGCGGGGCGGCAGACCGGATCCGCCGCCCGCCGCGCGGCCCGGATCATTTTCCAAGACAAGGGGGACCTTTGATGCAAGAGTATGTGCTGAGCTGCTGCTCCACCGCCGACCTCTCCGCCGAGCATTTCGCCGCGCGGAACATCCAATACACCTGCTTCCATTTTTCGATGGACGGGGTTCGGTACCCGGACGACCTGGGCCAGTCGATCGCCTTTGACAAGTTCTACGCCGACATGGTCGCCGGGGCGGACACCAAGACCAGCCAGGTGAGCGCGGGGGAATATGTCGAGTATTTCACCCCCTTTCTGGAGGCGGGCAAGGACGTGCTGCACCTGAGCCTCTCGAGCGGGATCAGCGGCTCCTACAATTCGGCCTGCGTGGCCAAGCAGGAGCTGGAGGAAAAGTACCCCGGCCGCCG
>DKVN01000002.1:44880-46888 GCA_002491225.1 Faecalibacterium sp. UBA7177 | reverse complement strand
AAGCTGGCCGATCTGCGGGACGAGGGCATGAGCCTCGACGAGCTGTACGCCTGGGCCGAGGCCAACCGGCTGCGGCTGCACCACTGGTTCTTCTCGACCGACCTGACCTTCTACATCAAGGGCGGGCGGGTCTCCAAAACGTCCGGCATGGTGGGCACCCTGCTGGGTATCTGCCCGCTGCTGAATATGGACAACCTGGGCCGGCTGATCCCCCGCGCCAAGATCCGCTCGAAGAAAAAGGTGATCGAGGAGATCGTCCGGCGGATGGAAGAGCACGCCGACGGCGGGCATGAGTATTCCGGCAAGTGCTACATCTCGCAGTCGGCCTGCATGGAGGACGCCCGCGCGGTGGCCGATCTGGTCGAGGCGCGGTTCCCCAGGCTGAACGGCAAGGTCGAGATCAACTGGATCGGCACCACCATCGGCAGCCACACCGGCCCCGGCACCGTGGCCCTCTTCTTCTGGGGCGACGAGCGGGTGGACTGAGCCGCCGGAAATTTTCAAACAATACAGGAACGCCCGCGCACCCTTTGTTTGAGGTGCGCGGGCGTTTTTATATGTGTAGTTATGGCCGCTCGAACAGCTCGGCGGGGGAAATCTCCAAAACCTCCGCCATCGAAAACAGCGTTTCCATCGAGACGCCATAAACCTTGGTAGGGCTTTCGATCTTGGCAAGATACGACCACGAAATGCCGACCTTTTCAGCAAAGGCCTCCTGCGTCATGCCGCGCAGCTTGCGGTAGTATTGTACCTTCAAGCCAAAGCGGATATATTCCTGCTCGTACTTTGTCTGCATGGCAAGCCCTCCTCTCATGAAAAGGGTACCATGCAATGGCGAATAGATTTATAGATTGCAATTGCTATTTATGACAATACAATGATATAATCCAAGAAACCAATGGTGCTTTTGCCGGGCGGGCTGTCGGGGCAGCGGCAGGGGGGTGCCGGGGCAGCGGCAGCGAGACGGCGGAAGAGCAGGCGGTCGAGGCCGCGGCGGCAGGACAGGCTGCCGGGTGGACTGTCAGGGCTGCTGCGAAGGTTTGGGCTGAGGATAGGGCTCCGGCTCCTCCCAGCCCAGCAGCCAGAGGGGCGAGACCTCCAGCACCCGCGCGAGGGTGGCCAGCTCCCGGTCGGTCACCGGGCGTTTTTGCGCCTCCAGCAGCGAGAGGGCCGGGGCGCTGATGTCCATGCCGAGGGTCTGCAGCTGGGCCATCAGCTGCTTTTGGGTCATCTGCCGGGCGCGGCGGGCCTGGGTCACCCGCGCCCCAACGATGTTTTTGCTGCCCAGCGCCAGCTTGCGGGTACGCATGGCGGTGTCATCCCCCTTTTTCACCGGCTGCGGCCGGGCCGGGCGGGGGCCGCGCGCGCAGCTTTTGCGCCCCGCCCCGCCCCGCGCCGCCCGCGGCTGCCGGTGTCCTTTTCCGGGCGATTCGACAAAAATCGAGCCTGCCCTTTTCAGAATAGGGGAAAAAACCCTTTTCAAAATTGGTATTACCAAATATAATGAAATTATACGCCGCCGCTCCCCCGCCCTGCGGGCCGGTCTTTGGGGCCACCGGGAGGAAAGCGGCGAACCGACGAGAAAACGCCGCCTCGGAACCTATCACAAGCCGAAAAAGGAGGTACTGCCCATGAAACCGGCAAGCATCGCGGCCCACCTGTTTGAGGAGACCATCTACAACCGCCCCCACACCCCCCAGACCGAGGAGACCCGTATCCGCTGGCAGGAGGTGGAGGCGCTGAAAAACGAGCTGTGCGGCATCGAGCCGCAAAAAACGGTCGGCCTGATCACCGAGCTGATGCAGGCCCTTGAGCTGTACCACGCCTGCGAAAAGCGGGACGCCTATGTACTGGGCTTCAAGGCGGGCGGGCAGGCCATGCAGGAGATTCTGGGGGGCTGAGACCCCGCCGCGCCCCTCTCTCCAAGACAACATTCTGATGCCCTGAAACACCCGCAAAACCCAGCCCAGGCGGGGGATGTTTCCCTGCGAATGGTTTAAGAGCCCCC
>DKVN01000002.1:43543-44633 GCA_002491225.1 Faecalibacterium sp. UBA7177 | reverse complement strand
TGTTTCCCTGCGAATGGTTTAAGAGCCCCCGCAGGGGGCGTTTTCGCAGGGGAATATCCCCCGCCTGGGCGAATGGAACGCCGCTCTGCGGCTTGACAAGCTGCGGGCGGATGGGGTACACTTTGCTGTAATACCGAAGATGGGCGGCCGCCGCGCACTGCGCGGCCCCGCCCCGTAAAAAAGAGGGGTCAGAGATGGAACGAACGGTTATTAAGAGCCTGTTTTCCGCCACACCCGCCGACGGCAGCGCGCTCACGGTTTGCGGCTGGGCCAAAACGGTGCGGGATTCCAAGAACATCGGCTTTATCGAGCTGTCGGACGGCAGCTGCTTCAAAAATCTGCAGGTGGTCTTTCAGGCGGACAAGCTGTCCAACTATAAGGAGATCGCCAGGGCCGGGGTCGGCGCGAGCATGGTGGTGCGCGGCAGGCTGGTGCACACCCCCGCTGCCCGCCAGCCCTTTGAGCTGAACGCCGACTCGATCGAGCTGATCCAGGCCTGCCCGCCCGAGTATCCGCTGCAAAAAAAGCGGCACAGCGTTGAGTTTCTGCGCACCATGCCGCACCTGCGCGCCCGCACCAACACCTTCGCGGCGGCCTTCCGGGTGCGCAGCGCGGCGGCGTATGCCATCCACAAGTTTTTCCGGGAGCGGGGCTTTGTGTATGTGCACACCCCGCTGATCACCGGGTCGGACTGTGAGGGCGCGGGCGAGATGTTCCGGGTGACCACCCTCGACGCCGCCGAGCCGCCCCGCACCGCCGACGGCGCGGTCGATTTCAGCAAGGACTTCTTCGGCCGGGCCACCAACCTGACCGTCTCGGGCCAGCTGGAGGGCGAGGCGATGGCGCTGGCCTTTGGCAACATCTACACCTTTGGGCCCACCTTCCGGGCCGAGAACTCCAACACCCCCCGCCACGCGGCCGAGTTCTGGATGATCGAGCCCGAGCTGGCCTTTGCCGACCTCAATGATTATATGGACACCGCCGAGGCGATGGTCAAGGCGGTGATCCGGGATGTGTTGGACAGCTGCCCGGACGAGATCGCCTTCTTCAACCAGTTCTTCGACAAAGGGCTGGCCGAGCGGCTGAACGC
>DKVN01000002.1:35991-43179 GCA_002491225.1 Faecalibacterium sp. UBA7177 | reverse complement strand
TGCAGACCGAGCACGAGCGGTACCTCACCGAGCAGATCTATCACAAGCCGGTGTTCGTAACCGATTACCCCAGGGAGATCAAGAGCTTTTACATGCGCCAGAACCCGGACGGCAAGACCGTGGCGGCGGCCGACATGCTGGTGCCCGGCGTGGGCGAGCTGATCGGCGGCAGCCAGCGTGAGGAGCGGTACGAGGTGCTGACCGCCCGCATGGCCGAGCTGGGCATGGACACCGCCGACTACGAGTGGTATCTTGACCTGCGCCGCTACGGCACCGCCCCCCACGCGGGGTTTGGCCTCGGTTTCGAGCGGCTGATCATGTACCTCACCGGCATCCCCAACATCCGGGACGTCCTGCCCTTCCCCCGCACCGCGGGCGGGTTCTGAGGCGGAGGAGCCGATGCGAAAAACAAGGGAGAAACGCCTCTCAGCCGCGCCGGACAGCCAGCCCCTGTGTCTGGGATCGGGCCGGGTGAAGATCCCGGCCGCCGCTGTGCGCGCGGGCATCATCTGCGGCATTCTCTGCCTGCAATGGATCCAACTGGAATTCAGCTGCATTCCCCTTGATGAGCTGACCAAAATCATGCCGGCCATGATCCTGGTCAACCTCGTGATGCTGTTGCTGCTGACCCTCGTGCTGGCCACCCTGCTTGGAAGCTGGCAAAGAGCCTTTTGGATCACCTCGCCGGTGGTGCTCGTCTGGTCGGCCATAAATTATTTAACGATCCGCTGGCACGGCTCACCGCTGACCTTCAGCGCGCTGCGCAGCGCGTGGACAGCATTGCAGGTTCTGGACGGATACAGCACCTCGCTGACCGGCAAAATGCTTGCAAAGCTCGCGGTGATCCTTGCGCTGTTCTGCGGCTGCGTGGCGGGGATCGTGCTGCTGCGCCGGTTCGAGCGGCCAAGCCCGCTGCGCTCAAAAACCACCGTGCGGCGTCTGGCGGGAATCGGCGGGGCTTGTCTGCTGGTGTGGGGGGCGCTGTTCAGCCCGATGGCGCTCAAGCCCGCGCGCACCCTGCTGTGGACCTGGAAGGTGCCCTTCCGCATCTACGGCTACCTGCCCTGCCTGCTGGAGGACTGGCTGAATACCCTGCAGACCTTCCACGCGCCGGAGGGCTATGACCCGGCACAGCTGACCGTCCCTGAGCCTGCCGCCTCCACGGCCGTGGAGGATGATGTCCATCCGGACATCATCCTGATCCTCAATGAAACCCTGTACGATCCGGCTCTGTATACCGAGCTGTCCACCGATCTGCCCTATCTGGAAACCATCCAGAACCTGCCGGATGCGATCCACGGGTATGCCGTTGTGCCCAATTTCGGCGGGGGAACCAACAACTCGGAGTATGAGCTGCTGACCAGCAACTCCATGTATCTGCTCTCGGGAGAAGCGCCGTTTGTCTATCTTCCGCTGGATCATGCCAACAGCGTTGTGCGATACGCGAAAAAGCTGGGCTATCAGACGGCCGCGATGCATATTTTGTCCAGCAGCTACTCACGGGAGATCGCCTACCCGGCGCTGGGGTTTGACGCGGCGCTGTTTGGAGAAGAATTCCACTATGAAGAGGAGTACGCCGCCCCCTATACCTCCAGCGACAGGGCGAACTACTGCGAGCTGAGGGCCCGGTACGAGGCCGCCGGCGAGGGCCCGCGGCTGTTCTACCTGCTGACCTACCAAAACCACGGCGGCTATGGCGGGATGAAGCCGGAGGATCTGCTGGTTCATGTACAGCAGGATTTTGGCGATCTGACCGACGGCTTTAACGATTACCTTACCCGGCTTTTGCGCTCCGACGAGGCGTTTGCCGAGCTCATTGCGTATTTTGAGGGGTGCGGCCGGCCGGTGATCCTCTGCATGGTGGGGGACCATGCGCCCGCCTTCCTCTCCTCGCTGCCCGCCCGCCCCGGCATGAGCGGGGAGGAGCGGGAGATCGTTGGCCGCAGCGTTCCCTTTGTCATCTGGGCCAACTTCCCCATCGAGGGCGGCGATGCCGGGACGGTCAGCCTGGTCGACTTGGTGCCTATGACCCTGCAGGCCGCCGGGCTGCCGCTGACCGACTATTACCAAACCATCCTGGATCTGCAGCAGCAGGTCCCGGTGCGCACCAGCTACGGCGCCTGGCAGGATGCGAACGGCCGTTTTGGCAGCTTTGCGCCCGGAACCGACCATGAGGAACCGCTGCTGCGGTACTACTCGATGGAGTACAACAACCTCAGGGAAGCAGAGCGGGTCCAGGCCCTCTTTGAGCCCCGGACATGACCGACAGGAACAGGAAAAGCGGTGCCTTTTGACCGAAGGGCGCCGCTTTTCTTTTGTGCAGCCATATCCTGCAGCGCGCCCGCCCGCGCCCGCGTTTTAATGCGCGAACTGGCTGCTCCAGAGCTGGGCGTAGAAGCCGCCTGCCGCGAGCAGCTGGTCGTGGCGGCCCTGCTCGACGATCTTGCCGTCCCGCATCACGAGGATGGTGTCCGCCTCCCGGATGGTCGAGAGCCGGTGGGCCACGATAAAGCTGGTGCGGCCGTGCATCAAAGCGGCAAAGGCGCTCTGGATTTTCTGCTCGGTGCGGGTGTCGATGCTGCTGGTGGCCTCGTCCAAAATCAGCATCGGCGGCAGCCGCAGCATCACCCGCGCGATGCAGAGCAGCTGCTTCTGCCCCTGGCTCAGTGCGCCGCCGTCCTCCCCGATCGGGGTGTCGTACCCCTGTGGCAGCCGCCGGATGAAGCTGTGGGCGTGGCTGGCCTTGGCCGCGGCGATGATCTCCTCCTCGGTGGCGTCCGGCTTGGCCATCGCGAGGTTTTCCCGGATGGTCCCGGCCTTGAGCCAGGTCTCCTGCAGCACCATGCCGTAGCCCGCCCGCAGGCTGGCGCGGGTCACGCTGCGGATGTCCCGCCCGGCGGTGCGGATCGCCCCGCCGTCGACATCGTAAAACCGCATCAGCAGGTTGATGAGGGTGGTCTTGCCGCAGCCGGTCGGGCCCACAATCGCCACCCGCTGGCCGGGCTGCACCCGCAGGGTCAGCCCCTCGATCAAGGGCTTTTCCGGCAGGTAGGAAAAGCGCACGTCCTCCAGCTCGACCCGGCCGTCCGGGGCCAGCACCGCCGCGCCGGGGGCGTCGGGGGTCTCGGCGGGCTGGCCGATCAGCTCAAACACCCGCCCGGCGCAGGCCAGGGCGTTCTGCAGCTCGGTGACCACCCCGCTGATCTCGTTGAAGGGCTTGGTGTACTGGTTGGCGTAGCTTAAAAAGCTGGCCAGCTGGCCCACCGTGATGCCGCCGCCCATGCCCACAAACGCCCCGAACACCCCCACCCCGGTGTAGACCAGGCTGTTGACGAACCGGGTACAGGGGTTGGTGAGGGAGGAGAAGAAGGTGGCCTTGAGGCTGCACGCGGCCAGCCGGGCGTTGACCTCGTCGAACCGGGCCTGGGCCCGCTGCTCGTAGCCGAAGGCCTGCACCACCTTCTGCCCGCCGACCAGCTCGTCGATGAGGGCGGTCTGCTCGCCGCGGGTGCGGCTTTGCAGCTGGAACATGGCATAGGTGCGCCGGGCGATAAAGCTGGCCACAAAGAGGCTCACCGGGGTGATCAACACCACCACAAGGGTGATCCGCCCGCTGATGCCGAGCATAAAGCCGATGGTGCCCAGGATGGTGAGCACGCCGCTGAACAGCTGGGTAAAGCCCATCAAAAGGCCATCCCCCAGCTGGTCGACATCCGCGATCACCCGGCTGACCAGCTCGCCGGTGGGGTGGGTGTCGAGGTAGGAGAGGGGTAAAATCTGAATGCGGGCGAAGGCCTCGGCCCGCAGATCACGTGTGATGCAGTAGGTGAGGTGGTTGTTGCACAGGCCCATCAGCCACTGGGCCGCCGCCCCGCCGCCGATGGCCAGCGCCATTTTGGCCAGCAGCGCCCGCAGGGCGGCAAAGTCCACCGCGCCGGGGCCGAGGATGCAGTCCACCGCCTGGCCGATCAGCACCGGCAGCCAGAGGGTGAGGGCCACTGAGGCTGCGGCCAGCGCGAGGGAGGCCGTCAGCCAGCCGCCGTAGGGGCGCAGCCGGGCCAGCAGCGCGCGCAGGGCTTCGCCGCTGCCGGGCTGCTGCTGGGAGGCCTGCGGCGCTTTGACCGCCCCGCCCGCCCCGCCCGCCGGATGGGGGGAGTTCTGCGGCGCTTGGGCCGTGTGCTTTTGGTCAGGCATCCTGCGCCGCCTCCTTCCCTGCCGGTTCGGCGCTGGTGCCGAACTGCGAAGCGTAAATTTCGCGGTAGACCGGGCAGCTTTTCAGCAGCTCCTCATGCCGCCCGATGCCGGCCACCGCGCCGTCCTCCAGCACGAGGATGAGGTCGGCGTGCATCACCGAGGCCGCCCGCTGGCTGACCACAAAGGTGGTGGGGGCAAAGGGCAGCCGCCGCAGCGCCGCCCGCAGGGCCGCGTCGGTGGCAAAGTCCAGCGCGCTGGCGCTGTCGTCCAGGATCAGCACCGCCGGGCGGCGCACCAGGGCGCGGGCGATGGTCAGCCGCTGGCGCTGCCCGCCCGAGAGGTTGCGGCCGTTCTGCTCGAGCAAGGCGTCCAGCCCGCCCTCCTTGCCGCGCACCACCTCGGCGGCCTGGGCGGCCTCGAGGGCGGCCCAAAGCTGCTCGTCGGTGGCGGCTGCATCCCCCCAGCAGAGGTTTTCCCGGATGGTCCCGGCAAAGAGCTCGGCCTTTTGGGGCACCACCCCGATCTGGCGGCGCAGGGCGGTCAGCGGCCAGTCCCGCACGTCCCGGCCATCCACCAGCACCCGCCCGGCGCTGACATCGTAAAAGCGGGGGATCAGGTTGACCAGGGTGGATTTGCCGCTGCCGGTGCCGCCGATCACCCCGACCGTCTGG
This sequence comes from Faecalibacterium sp. UBA7177, assembly GCA_002491225.1. Classification (GTDB taxonomy): domain Bacteria; phylum Bacillota; class Clostridia; order Oscillospirales; family Ruminococcaceae; genus UBA7177. Next base: position 38,314 of record DKVN01000002.1, on the reverse strand, counting down.
CCGGGCGCGGCCGCAAAGCTGATCCTGCTCAGTGCCTCGCCGCCCGCGCCCTTGTAGTGGACGCAGACCTCCTCAAACGCCACCGCGAGGCCGCGGGGGGCGGCGGGGTCAGCGTCAGGGCGAGGCGCGGCGGGGTGCTGCCCGGCGGCCTTCTCCATCGAGGGGGTCAGCTGCAGCACGGTCTGGATCCGCCCGGCGCAGGCCAGCGCCCGCGCGATGGTGACGATCAGGTTGGCCAGCTTGATCAGCTCGACCAGGATCTGGGACATATAGTTGACCAGCGCCACCACCTGCCCCTGGGTGAGCGCCCCGGCCTCCACCCGCAGCGCGCCGGTCCAGAGCAAGGCGACGATCGCCCCGTTGACGAGCAGGGCGGTCAGCGGGTTCATCAAAGCCGAGATGCGGCCCACAAACTGCTGGGCCTGGGTGAGGCCGTCGTTCTCCCGCGCAAAGCGGGCGGCCTCCTCCGGCTGCTTGTTGAAGGCCCGCAGCACCCGCACCCCGGCCAGATTCTCGCGGGTGGCGAGGGTCACCCGGTCCAGCCTCGCCTGCGCCTTTTTGTACAGCGGCATGGTCACGGCCATGATGCCGCTCACCACCACCGCCAGCAGCGGGATGATCACCACAAAGATCACCGCGGCCCGCGCATCAATGGTAAAGGCCATCAGCATGGCCCCCAGCACCACAAAGGGGCTGCGCAGCAGCAGGCGCAGGGCCAGATTGACCCCGTTCTGTACCTGGTTGGCGTCGCTGGTCATCCGGGTGATGAGGGTGGAGACGCCCGCGCCGTCCAGCTCAGAGTAGCTTAAGGATTGGATCTTGGCAAAGAGGGCCGAGCGCAGGGCGGTGGTAAAGCCCACCGCCACCCGTGCGGCAAAGTATTGGGCGGTGACCGCGGCGGCAAGCCCCGCCAGCCCCAGCGCAACCAGCACCCCGCCCATCCGCAGGATGTAGCCGCCGTCCCGCTGGGCGATGCCGGTGTCGATGATCTTTGCCATGATCAGCGGCACCAGCAGCTCGAGGCAGGCCTCAAACAGCTTGAACAGCGGCGCCAGCACCGCCCGCCCGCGCCAGCCGCGCAGGTAGACCCGAAGCTCCTTCACAAACGCACGCTCCCTTTCAAAGCAGGATGGTAAAACAGGCAACAAAAACGCCCGCAGATGACCCGTGTTTCAGGATACAATTCTGCGGGCGTTGTGTCAAGAGCTTTGAGCCCCGGTCAGGTGGTCTCGGTCATGATGCGCAGGATCTCGCGGTCGGTGTCGAGCATGCCGTCCCGGCCCACCCGGCTCACGGTGCGGATGGTCTCCTCGACCCCCTTGCGCACGATGCCGTCTCCGGCGTAGAACTGCTGGCCGCCGAGGTACATCTGCCAGCCGAGGATGCCGGCGTCCACCGCACTGGCGATCTTGGCGGCGCAGGAGGGCTTGGCCCCGTCGCAGACGATGCCCGAGACGATCGCCAGGCTGTTGACCAGGGTGTGGGCCACCTCCTTGTAGCCGCCGCCGTGTAAGTAGGCGATGGCGGCCCCGGCCGCGCAGCCGGCGCTCACCGCGCCGCAGTAGGCGCTGAGCCGCCCGATGCCGGTCTTGAGGTGGACGGTGAGCAGGTTGGAGACGAGCAGCGCCCGGTACCGCGCCTCCTCGCTGCTGCCCAGCGCGGCGGCGTACTCGATCACCGGCAGGCTGGCGGTCATGCCCTGGTTGCCGCTGCCGGAGTTGATGATCACCGGCAGCTCGCACCCGCCCATCCGGGCGTCGCTGCCCGCGGCGGCGGCGGCGCGGGCCCGCACCGCCACGTCATTGCCGTAGCAGCGCAGCAGGGTGCAGCCGATGGCCGCGCCCCATCTGCCGGTGAGCCCCTCGTCCCGGATGGCGGTGTTGTAGGCGATCTGCCGGTCCAGCACCGCGCGCACGTCGTCAAGGTCGGCCGTCGAGGCAAAGTCAAGGATGCCCTCGACGGTCAGCGGGTCCTCCCCGGCGGGGCCGGCGGCGGTGCTCTGCTTTTGCTCCAGCACCCGGCCATCCAGCTCGGCCAGCACGATGTTGGTGTGGAAGCCGGTGATCCGCACCCGGGCGCGGTGGCCGCCCGCCTCGGCCTCGACCAGGATGTCGAACACCTCCGGCCCCTCGGCGGGCGCGATCTCGATGGGGCAGTCTTTGAGCAGCCGGGCCATCTCGGCCCGCTGCGCATCGGTCACCGCGCTGATCACCTGCAGCGCCCGTCCGGCGTCGCCCACCGCAAAGCCGATGGCCGCCGCGGTGGCGATGCCCCGCCCGCCGCCGGTGCCCGGCACCACCACGCTCTTGACATTCTTGATGAT
>DKVN01000002.1:31581-35688 GCA_002491225.1 Faecalibacterium sp. UBA7177 | reverse complement strand
CAGCGCGATGGCCACCGGCTCGGTGCAGCCCATGGCCGGGACCAGTTCGTCCCGGAGGATCTGGAGATAGACCGCATAGCGGGGATCCGTTTTTTGCATCCTGATCGCATCCTTTTCTATGGTTTGTATGCTATAATAAGAATATACCTGTTTGCGAGAGAGTGAAAGCCCCATCGCCCCGCCGGGGCGGTGAGATCGAAAGGGAGAAGACGGGAGCGTTATGGAAAAAGAGATCCCCCTTTACCGATCCATCTACAACAAGATCGTCAACCGCATCCTCATCGGCAGCTATCCCAAGGGCTACCAGCTTGCCTCGGCCCAGAAGATGCACGCCCGGTACGGGGTGGGGTATACCAGCATCCGGCGGGCGCTGCGGATGCTGGAGGAGGAGCAGTTCATCCGGCAGGAGGCCCGCCGCCGCCCTACCGTGATCTTCGACCCGGAGGACGAGGGCTGCCGCCGCCTGCGGCAGAGCGTTTTTCTCTCCCACCTCACGGCCCACGCCGATTGCTACCGCGCCCAGCCCTGCGTGCTGCCGGGGCTGGTGTGCCTGGGCGCGCGCGCCCCGTCGCCCCGGCTTCTGCGCGGGCTCTGGGCCCTCTGCAGCCAGCCGGAGGAGGCCTTTGCCACCCGGTACGACCTGCTCTGCCTGGTGTACGCCTGGCAGACCCTGGTGGTGGAGCAGGCGGGCAACGCCCTGGCCGCGGACCTCTTTTTGCAGATCCACGGCTTTGACGAGCTGCGGTTTGTCACCCTGCCCCCCGCCGCCCTGATGCCCGGCGAGGTGCCCGCGGCCCTCGAGACCCTGCGCTACTGGACAAGCCTTGTGGAGCGCGGGGCGCTGGAGGACCTGCACCGAATGATCCGCATCTTCTGCCTCGAGGCACAGAGCTGCCTCGAGCGGGCTTTTCGCCCGCTCGAAACGCTGCCCGAGCGGCAGCAGGCAGAGCAGGTGGAGTTTTCCTGGTATCTGCACCAGACCCCCGCGCCCCTTTACCAGAAGATCGCCTTTGACCTGATCCGTGTCGCCTGCCGCGAGGGGCTGGCAGCGGGGGACGCCCTGCCCTGCGAGGCGGCCTTGATCGAGCGGTACGGGGTGGCCGCCGTGACCGTGCGCAGCGCCATCGCCCTGCTCAGCGAGCTGGGGCTCGCCCGCACGGTGAACGGGGTGGGCACCCTGCTCACCGGCGAGGCGGCAAGGGGGCCGCAGATGGAGCAGTGGCTGCGCCAGAGCCGGGAGAGCATGCAGATCCTCGCCGCCTGCAGCTACGCGCTGGCCCGCCAGGCCGCGCCGGAGCTGGCGGGCCGGGCCGGGGCGCTGCGCGGCGCGCTTGCCGCGCGCAGCCCCCGGGAGGGTGCGCTGCTCTGGCTGCTGGGGCAGCTGGTGGCGGCCCTGCCGGGCCGGGCGCTGACGGTGGTGTTTGAGCAGTTGGAGACCCAGTGCCTCTTTGGCCTGTACGCCAGCGGCCTGCCTGGCAGCCCCGGCCGCGATACCTGGCTGCGGGAGACCTGCCGGGAGGCCGATGCCTGCCTGGCCCTGCTCGAGGCGGGGGATACGGAGGGCTTTGCCGGGCGGCTCTGCGCGCTCTGCCGCGGCCACAGCGCCAGGACGTTGGCGGCACAGTAGGCTGCCGGGCCGCCGCAGTTGGGGCGCGCCGGGCCCCGCCGAAACAATCAAATTGAAATACCAGATCGCCCCGCAGTTTTGCAAAAAGCTGCGGGGCGATGGTTTTTACCTCTTAGGGGTTAGGGCTGCGCGCTGCCGCGGGGGACGCGGCGGCCTGTGGGGTGAAAAGCTCGGCGCGCGGCCCCCGCGCACATCACTCCCCGGCCTCGGCGGCCGCCGCCGCTGCCGCGCGCTTTTCGGCCAGCTCGGCGCGCACATCCGGCAGCTTTTTCTCATACTGGCGGTAGACGAGCATCAGGCAGAAGACGATGGCAAATACCGTCAGCGGCACAAAGATGGCCGTGTTGAACAGCCCGCTCTTGACAGCGGCGGACTGGATGGTGAGGGTCTCGTCGTAGCCCACGGCGTCCAGCATAAAGCCCAGCAGGGCCGCGCCCACGCCGCTGCCCAGCTTGTTGCCAAAACTGTTGGCGGACATCACCAGCGCGTCGTTGCGCTTGCCGAACAGCCACTCGCCGTAGTCGATGCTGTCCATCAGCGAGGGCACCAGCAGCGAGGAGAAGAGCCCCAGGCCAAAGCCGGACACCAGCAGGCAGCAGAGGTAGAGCGGGAAGATGCTGTCCCGGGTGATCAGCCGCACCAACAGGCAGCACAGCGCGATGGCGATGCCCATGGCGCAGCTGCGGGCCTTGCCCAGCTTTTTGGCAAACACCTGCAGCAGCACGATGGCCAAAAAGCTCGACACCATGCTGCACATGGTGGCAAGGCCGGTCAGGGCGGGCTTTTCGAGGTAGAATTTCACATAGTACACCACGATGCCCTGGGTGATGGCGGAGGAGGTGTAGTAGAGCATGGTGCCCAGCGCCAGCCAGCGCCAGAGCGGGTTTTTGAGGATGTACACAAAGCTCTGCAGCATCTCGCGCCCGCCCGCGCCCTTGCCGCCCTCAGCGGCGGGGGCCTTGGGCTCGGGGCGGTCGTGCCCCCTGGTCAGCCGGAAGACGGTGAGGTAGCAGACCGCCTGCAAAACGCCGTAGACGCCCACGATCACGGCAAAGCCCAGCCGCTCGTTGCCGCCGCCGACCCCCTCGATCAGCTTGAGGGTCAGGCTCGAGATGACGATGGCCGCGAACATCGAGATAAAGGCACGGCTCTGGTTGAGCGCCACCCGGTCCATCGGCTTATCGCTGATGCGGGACATCAGCGAGGTGTAGGAGATGCCGGTGGCGGTGTAGAGCATGCCCTGGCCGATGTAGGTGACATAGGCCCACACCAGCTTGCCGGTGTTGCTCAGGTTGGGGGCAAAAAAGGTCAGGAACAAGAACAGCCCGGCCGGCACGGCGCAGTACAGCAGATAGGGGCGGCACTTGCCGTGCTTGCTGTGGGTGTTGTCGATGATCATGCCCATCATGGGGTCGTTGATCGCGTCCCAGATGCGGGCCACCAGCATCAGGATGCCGGCGGCCTTGCCCGAGATGCCCAGCACGTTGGTGTAAAAGTACAAGAGGTAGAGGTTCAGGGTCAGCACGCTCAGCTGCTGGCCAAACTCGCCCACCCCGTAAAACATCCGCAGCGGACGGGGCAGGCTGCTCGCCTGGGGATTGGTCTTTTCCTGCATGATACACTCCTTCTTTTCGGTGATTTTTCGGGGCGGCCTGCTCCCGCCGCCCCGGCTGTGCCAGAGGTTACTCGGCCTTTTCCTTGCGGCGGTAGATCACCCGGCAGGCGCAGTCCCCATTGGCCAGGCGCAGGGGGTTATCGAGGGTGTAGCCCATCGCATCGGCCATGGCAAAGTCACCGGCCATCGCGAGGTCGCAGAGCTTGGCGCACATCTCGTCCGAGAGGCCCAGATCCTGCCAGCCCTTCAGGTGGGGGCAAAAGTGCATGTCCATCGAGAAGCAGTCCTCGGTGCACTCGGTCACCTCCATGCCAAAGGCCTCCCGGCCCAGCTCGGGGGTCATCTGGGCGCCCCACTGGCGCAGGTCATACGGGTCGGTCATGTTTGCGCGGAAGCGGGCCGCGTTCTCCCGGGCCAGCTGCTGCGAGCTCTCCTTGTAAACATCCTCGTAGGGGATGCCCTTTTCCTCAAACTTTACGGCGTTGAGCCCGGCCTTTTTGGCCGCGGCCGCCAAGGCGCTGCGGTAGAGCATTGCCTCCCGGCTCTTGGTAGGGCACTCGTTTTTGATGTTGGACATGATCCTTACCGCCTTTCTTTGTTGTTGTTGCGGGGCAGCCCCCTGTTGGCTCCCTGCCGGCAGGCCGCCCTGCAAAAGCCCTGGGGAATGGATCCCCTATTTCGAGTTTATTCTACCATGCCGCATCGGAAAGTGCAATCCCTATTTCTTATCTGTTTTTTATGATATCAGCAAAAATATCTATATATCGATATTTTGCTTTTTGAGATTTTTTAAGAAAATATGAACTGAAACTGATTAGGGAGAGGATAGGCTGCCGAAAGCCGCCCGCGCAGCAAAAAAAGCCCG
>DKVN01000002.1:31407-31547 GCA_002491225.1 Faecalibacterium sp. UBA7177 | reverse complement strand
CCTTACCGCCTTTCTTTGTTGTTGCGCCGTCTGCCGTGGCCGGGGGCCGGGGTGGAGTTCGCCCCGCCGCCCCAGCGGGCAGACCGCCTGTGGAAGCCCTGGGGAATAGCTCCCCAATTTCGAGTTTATTCTACCATGCC
>DKVN01000002.1:0-31276 GCA_002491225.1 Faecalibacterium sp. UBA7177 | reverse complement strand
TGATCCTTGCTTTTGGTGAGCAGGGCGGCCAGCACCCCGGCCAGCAGGCTGGCGGTCACCCCGCCCGCCGCGGCGGTAAAGCCGCCGGTCAGCGCGCCCAAGAGGCCGCTGGCCTCGATGGCGTTCAACACCCCCTGGGCCAGCAGATGCCCAAAGCCCAGCAGCGGCACGGTGGCCCCGGCCCCCGCAAACTCCACCAGCGGGCCGTACCACCCCAGGGCCGACAGGGCCACCCCCGCCACCACATAGGCCACCAGAATGCGGGCCGGGGTCAGGGAGGTGTAGTCGATCAGCAGCTGGCCCACCACGCAGATCGCGCCCCCCACACAGAATGCCCAGAAATAGTTCATGCCGTCTCCTCCTCAAGCGGGTCATGGCCCGCCAGCTCCACCAGATGGGCGATGCCGGGGATGCTCTCCTTCTGCAAAAAGGTGGTCTGGCTCATCAGCGCGCCGGTCGAGAGAAAGAGCACCCGCCGCAGCCTGCCCGCCCGCAGCTCGGGCAGGATGTGGGCGCAGAGCACCGCCGCGCTGCACCCCGCCCCGCTGCCGCCCGCCTGCACCTGCTGGGTCTTTTGGTCGAACAGCAGCAGCCCGCAGTCGGCGTGGTTGGTCAGCTCGATGCCCTCGGCGGAAAGCAGCTCGTGCAGCAGCCGGGTGCCCACCAGGCCGAGGTCGCCGGTGTAGATGGCGTCGAACTGGCCCGGCCGCGCGCCGGTGTCCCGCAGGTACTGCAAAATGGTATTGGCGGCCGCCGGGGCCATCGCCGCGCCCATGTTGTTGATGTCGGTCACCCCGTAATCCCGCACCCGGCCAAAGGTCACCGCCCGCACAAAGGGGCCGTTGCCCACCGGCTGCACCAGGCAGCAGCCCGCGGCGGTGGCCGTCCACTGGGCGGTGGGGGTGCGCTTGCCGCCGTACTCCAGCGGGGTGCGAAACTGCCGCTCGGCCGCGCAGAAGTGGCTGCTGGTCAAGGCCAGCGCCCGGTCCACCAGCCCCGCGCTGGCAAGGCAGGCCGCCAGCCCCAGCCCCTCGGCCATCGTGCTGCAGGCCCCGTACAGCCCCGCAAAGGGCACGTCCAGCCCCCGCAGGTCGTACCCCGAGGCGGTGCACTGGTTCTGCAGATCCCCCGCCAGCACCAGGCTCACCTTGTCGAGGGTCAGCTGGGCCTTCTGGAGGGTCAGCTCGAGGCAGTGGCGCTGCAGGGTGGTCTCGGCCTTTTCCCAGGTGTCCTGCTGCAAAGAGTTATCCTCAAACAGCAGGTCAAAGCCCGCCGCCAGCGGGCCCTCCCCCTCTTTTTTGCCGCCCACCGCGCCAAAGGCCGCGATGGTGGGCGGCTTTGCAAACAGCAGCGTATCGCCGCGCCGTGTGGCCATCGGCCGCACCTCCTTGTTGTTTGATGGGGCCCCGCGCAAGGAAATGTCCGCAATGCGCAGTTCGCGCGGGGGATGTTTCCCTGAGAATGGTTTAAGAGCCCCCGTCAGGGGGCGTTTTCGAAGGGGAATATCCCCCGCGCGAACGGATGGCCTCGCGAATCCTCAGCCCACAAAGGGCCGGATGAGATACCAGATGACCCCCCAAACCACGCTGGCCAGCATGCCATACACGATCACCGGCCCCGCAATGAGGAACATCTTGGCCCCGACCCCGGTCACCAGCCCCTCGCAGCGGAACTCGATGGCCGGGGAGACCACCGCGTTGGCAAAGCCGGTGATCGGCACCAGGGTGCCCGCCCCGGCCTTGGCCGCCAGCTTCTGGTACCAGCCCAGCGCGGTGAGCACCGCCGAGATCGCCACCAGGGTGGCGCTGGTCATCGCCCCGGCGTCGGTGAGGGTGAAGCCCCAGGCGGCGTAGGCCTGCCGCAGCGCCTCCCCCACAAGGCAGATGCACCCGCCCACAAAAAAGGCCCAGAGGCAGTCCTTCCACACCGGCGAGGGCGGGCTGGCCTTTTGCACCAGGGCGCTGTACTCCTTGGGGTCTGTTTTCATCCCGCACACGCTCCTTGTCTCGCCGCCCGGTTGGGGGCGGGCAGCTCGTTGGGGCGGCCGTCTGGCCGCCGCGCTTTGCCCTTATTCTTTGCGGGCGGGGGACGGTTCATACACGCAGGGCGGGTAAAAAAGGCCAAAAACGGCCAAACGGCCGCACGCTGCGCGCAACCTTGCCAAAAATGTGCCGGGCGGTGGGGACAGGTTTGTGGCGTTTATGAATTGTCCCGGCCAGAGCAGACAGGTATAATGATAGGGTATATATTGCGCCCCTTGGCGCAATGCGCCGGTGCGGGTATGGGAGGCCCGCGGCGGCACCCCTTTGGCGGCTTTGATGATAGAGCAAGGCCGCTTTGGGGGGAGGCTCCCTTGGCCTGTCAGGAGGGAAGGTATGGCGAGCAAAATGGTTGAGACGGTGGTGCGCAGCCTGCACATGCCGGTCGGCTCGAAGGAGGATCTGGTGCGGCAGGTGGTCGAGACGGTCACCGACGCCGCGACCCAGGAGGGCGTGATCCTGAGCCGCAAAAACACGGTGGCGGTGCCCCGCGCGCTGCCCCGGCAGCACGGCATCGAGGAGGAGGCCTTTGAGCAGCAGCTGCGTCAGGCGCTGCATCAGGCCACCGGGGTACAGCTGCAGGTGATGCTGTACAGCGAAGAGGTGGGCCCTGAGCATCCGCTTTGCAGCCTCTGCGCGCTGACGGCGGGCAAAAATGCCCAGAACAGCATCGTTCTGGTGCAGGGCGAGACCCCGCCCGCGGGCGTGTGAGGCGAGAAGACGCTCAGACCCCGCGCCCAGACCCCAAAAGAACAAGAAATGGCAGCGCCGCTCCGGCCTCGCAGAAAGGCCGGAGCGGCGCTGTTTTTCGTGTGAGAAAGGCGTCTCAGGAGCGGGTGCAGATCATGACCCGGCTGGTGATGTTTCCCTGATCGATCAGCGGCTTTTTTATCTCCTCACCGGGGATGACCACCGTGATCACCCTGCCCTCGCCGGGCTCGAGATGCAGCGGCTCGATGGGATGATCGGCGGCATTAAAGTACCACCCGTCAGTGCTGCTGCAAAGCTGGATGAGCGCATGGTCGGTGTCAAAGGGCTGGCCGGAGCCGTTGAAGGCCCAGCAGCAGATCGCCGCGCCGCCGTCCGCCGTGCCATAGATCTCGCGGATCAGGGTGTCACAGACATTGGGGATCACCGGTTCGAGCAGGGTGCCCGCCCCTGTCATAAAAAAGGCAGGCCGCCCGGCATCCGCAGCCTCGCGCAGCCCGTCGCTGAACAAAAAGCGCTGATGGCTGTTGAGCATAAACTCGCACATCGTGCTGGCGTCCACCCGCCAGCGGCTGCCGCTCCAGATCATGCAGATCAGCAGCTCCTCGGTGCGCACATCCTGCCCGAGGACATAGGGGAGGATCGGCGGCTTTGAGGGGTCATACAGCACTTTATAGAGCAGCACACTCTGGTAAGCCCGGTTGCCCCGCACCACCGGCTCGCCGGAGAGCACGCTCCAATAAGGCCAGAGGATGCCGATGCTGGTCGCGTTGATCTCCTCGGCCAGCGCCTCAAAGCTGGCATATCCTCCGGCCGAGAGGTTGCAAAAGAGCGCCTCGGCCCCCTCCGCCGTGATCGGCTCGCTGCCGTACAGGGTCTCCAGCGCCTGCTGCCCGGCCGCTCCGGCCGTGTCGTAGGCCCTGGTCGGCAGACCGACCGGCGGCCGCTCGAGCGGGGTCAGCACCAGCGAGCCCGCCTCGTCCCGCGCCAGCCGGTCCTCCAGCTGCTCCACCCCGGCCTGGCCCGGCCGCGGGGTGGGCATGGGGGGCTGCTCAAACAGGCTGTTCAGCTGGTCCCGCTGGCTGTAAACGGCGGCGGCCAGCAGCACCAGCACCATCAGCACCATGGCCAGCACCACCCAGCCGGTGCGGATGCCGCCGGGGCGCTTTGTGCCCCGGCGGCCCGGACCCGCGGGGATGCCCGGCGCGGCGGCCCCGCACCGGGGGCAGAAACGGTCGCCCGGGCGCAGGGGCGTACCACAGCGGCTGCAATACATTCAGAGCTCCCTCCTTTTCAAAGCCCGTGCGGGGCCCGTGCGGGCTCTCGGACAGCGGCGGGCGGGGTCAGGTGCCGTGCCGCCGGAACAGATCTTTTCCGTCTCACCGCCCGGTTTGGGCGAAAGGCTTTTCTTTATTGTAGTTTCTGTTGTATACTGTTGTCAACCGCCCGCGGCAGCTTTTGCCGCGGGCCGACACAAGGAGGAACCCCAAATGGATTGGACCGATCTCTGCATCACCCTGCCCAAGGCCGAGGCCGACACCGCCGAGGCCATCGCCACCGGCATCTCGGGCAGCGGCATCTACATCGAGGATTACAGCGACCTCGAGGCCCAGGTGGAGGCCATCGCCCATGTCGACCTCATCGAGCAGGCCCTGCTGGACAAGGACCGCACCCGGGTGGCGGTGCACCTCTACCTCGCGCCGGAGGAGGAGACCGCGCCGGTCATCGAGCTGCTGCACAGCCGCCTCACCGCCGCCGGGCTGCACTATCAGCTGCGGGCCTCCGGCGTGCGCCAGGAGGACTGGGAGAACGGCTGGAAGGCCTACTACCACGCCATCGAGATCGGCCGCCGTCTCGCGGTGGTGCCCAGCTGGGAGCAGTACGACCCCGCCTCCGGCCGGACGGTGCTGCGGCTGGACCCCGGCATGGCCTTTGGCACCGGCACCCACGAGACCACCGCCCTCTGCCTCGAGACGCTGGACGCCTGGGTGCAGGGGGGCGAGCGGGTGCTGGATGTCGGCACCGGCAGCGGCATCCTCGCCATCGCGGCCCTTAAATTGGGGGCCGCTGAAGCGGACGGGGTGGACATCGACCCCATGTGCGTGCGCACCGCCACCGAAAACGCAGAATTGAACGGGGTGGCCGGCCGCTTTGCGGTGCGGGTGGGGGATCTCGCCGCGCAGGCCCGCGGGCCCTATCAGATCATCACCGCCAACATCGTGGCAAACGCCATCCTGCACCTCGCCCCGGCCATCCCGCCGCTGCTGACTCCCGGCGGGCGGTTCGTGGCCAGCGGCATCATCGACACCCGGCGGGACGAGGTGATCGCGGGGCTCGCCGCGGCCGGCCTCGCCGTGGACGAGGTGCGCGAAAAGAACGGCTGGGTCGCCCTGCGCTGCAGCGCGGCCGCGCCCGCCCAGGGCTGAACCCCAAACGAGACGCAGCCGCTGACCCGAAACCACAAGGAGGCACGCCGATGGCACACCGCTATTTTGCCGATACCTTTGCCCCGGATCTGGCCGCCATCACCGGCCAGAACGCCCATCACCTGGCCCGGGTGCTGCGGGCGAGGGTGGGGGACGTGGTTCCCCTCTGTGACGGGCAGGGGCGGGAATACGACGCCGTGATCACCGCCATCGCGCCCGAGCGCATCGAGCTGGCCCCCGGCCCCGGCCGGGCCAGCCGGGCCGAGCCCGCCACCGCGGTCACCCTCTTCGCGGCCTGCCCCAAGCAGGATAAGCTCGAGCTGATCCTGCAAAAGGCGGTCGAGCTGGGGGCGGTGCGGATCGTGCCCTTTTTCAGCCGGTACTGTGTGGCCGCCCCCAAAAACGAGGCGGTCAAGCAGCAGCGGAGGGCCCGCATCGCCCGCGAGGCCGCCGAGCAGGCCGGGCGGGGGGTGGTCCCGGCGGTGGAGGAGGCGATCCCCTTTTCGGCCCTCTGCGCCCGGCTGAGCGGGCCGGAGTTCGACGCCGCGCTGCTCTGTTACGAAAAGGGCGGCGCGCCGCTGCGGCAGCTGGCCCCGCCGCTCACCGGGCGGTGCATCGCCCTCATCACCGGGGCCGAGGGCGGCTTTGCCCCCGAGGAGGCCGAGGCGCTGCAGGCCGCCGGGGCGCAGGCCGTCAGCCTCGGCCCCCGCATCCTGCGCTGCGAAACCGCCCCCCTCGCCGCCCTCGCCGCCCTGCTCACCCTCACCGGCGAGCTGGAGTGAGCGGCGCGGGCCGCGGGCCCGCCAAAAGTCCGCCGGGCTCCGCCTCAACAAAACCGGAGAAAACGGGAGAAAAACGCCCCTGCGGCCGCGAATGGCGGCGTGCGGGGGCGTTTTTGCGCACCCGGAATGATCGGGCAGGCGAAACCTGTCAAAAAATTAACAATTTAGCCTTTGCTTTTTTGCCCCGGATATTGTACACTAAAATCACACCGAAACAGAACCATTTCGGGGGAGAAAATCCACTCACAGGGAGGCCTTCCGCCTCCCGGAACAAGGAGGACAGTATGCAATTTGGTCGATTCGAGCGGCCCGACCGGCGCGGCGACGCGGCGGACGGGGGCGAGATGCGCCCGGCAAAGGGCAGGGGCTTTTTCAAAAAGCTGGCGGGCCGCACCGGGCTGGTGGTGCTGGCGCTGCTGCTCGTGGTCTGCGCCCTCAACGCCTATTACACCATCAACGAGCAGGAGAACGCGGTGGTGGTCACCTTTGGGGTGCCCACGCCGGTCACCACCAGCGGGCTGCACTTCAAGGTGCCCTTCATCCAGCAGGTGCGCAAGGTGGATATGACCATCCACGGCTTCGCCATCGGCTATGTGCCCGAGACCCAGGAGTTCATCGCGGACGAGAGCCTCATGATCACCTCGGACTACAACTTTGTCAATGTCGACTTCTTCGTCGAGTACCGGGTCACCGACCCGGTGCGCTACCTCTACGCCAGCCGGGAGCCCGAGCTCATCCTCAAGACCCTGGCCCAGAGCTACATCCGGGACACCATCGGCCTCTACCCGGTGGACGATGTGATCACCACCGGCAAAAACCAGATCCAGAGCGAGATCAAGGACAAGATCATCGCCCGGCTCGAGGCCGAGGACATCGGCCTGCAGCTGGTCAACATCACCATCCAGGATGCCGAGCCCCCCACGGCCGAGGTGCTGGCCGCCTTCAAGGAGGTCGAGACCGCCAAGCAGAGCGCCGACACCGCCGTCAACAACGCCAACAAGTACCGCTCCGAGCAGCTGCCTGCCGCCGAGGCCCAGGCCGACCAGATCCTGCAGAACGCCGAGGCCCAGAAGCAGGCCCGCATCAACGAGGCCACCGGCCAGGTGGCCCGGTTCGAGGCGATGTACGCCGAGTACGCCCGCTACCCGCTGATCACCAAGCAGCGGATGTACTACGAGACGATGGAGGAGCTGCTGCCCGGCCTGCGGGTCATCATCCAGGATGAAAACGGCAACACCCTCAACGTGCTGAACAACCCCGACACCGCCGACCAGGGCTGAAAGGAGGCCGAGTGAAGATGAAAGCAAAACACACAGGTAAGATCGTACTCGTGGCGGTGCTGCTGCTGGCCGCCGTGCTGCTCTCCAACGCCTGCGTCATCACCCAGCAGAACGAATACTCGGTGGTGCGCCAGTTCGGCGAGGTGGTGGACATCCGCTCCACTCCCGGCGTCAGCTGGAAGCTGCCCTTTATCCAAACCGCCAGCACCCTGCCCAACACGGTGCTGCTGTATGACCTGCCCATCTCGGACGTCATCACCCAGGACAAAAAGACCATGGTGGCCGACAGCTTCGTCCTCTGGAAGATCGAGGATCCCAAGCTGTTCATCCAGTCGCTCAACGGCAGCATCTCAAACGCCGAGAGCCGCCTGTCCACCCTGGTGTACAACAGCATGAAGAATATCATCAGCTCCCGCAGCCAGTCGGACGTGATCAGCGGGCGGGACGGCGAGCTGGCCGCCGACATCCGCGCCGGGGTGGGCGACACCCTCGGGCAGTACGGCATCGAGGTGATCGCGGTCGAGACCAAGCACCTCGACCTGCCGGACGACAACAAGGAGGCGGTCTACCAGCGGATGATCTCGGAGCGCAGCAACATCGCCGCCAGCTACACCGCCCAGGGCGAGAGCGACGCCCAGCGCATCCGCAGCGAGACCGACCGCCAGGTGCAGGTCATGCTCAGCGAGGCGCGGGCCCAGGCCGAGATCCTCATCGCCGAGGGCGAGGCTGAGTACATGCGCATCCTCTCGGACGCCTACTCCGCCCCCGAAAAGGCCGAGTTCTACAGCTTTGTCCGCGCGCTGGACGCCGCCAAGCTCAGCCTCGACGGCGGCAACAAGACCCTCTTCCTCTCGAAGGATTCCCCCCTCGCGCAGATCTTCTACAACGCGGAGTAACCCGCCCGGGGGCGGCCCCCGCAAAGCGGGCGGCGGGCCGCGCCCCGCCGCATTCCATCCCCCCAAAAACAACCAGCGCCGCCGGGCCCTCTCTCTGGCCCGGCGGCGCTACTGTATTTCTGATGCCTTTATGCGCTTTTGTGTGCTCCCGTGCGCTTTTTACGCCTTCGGCATGCCGAAGCGCCCCTACTCCTCCACCGCCATCCGCGGCGGGACGGGGCGGCTCTCCTCGGGGGGCAGCTCGAGCTCGAGCAGGGCCTTTTTCACCTTCAGCAGGCGGTTGCCGGTCACCGACAGCATGTGCAGCCCGCGGCGCACATACTCCGCCGCCAGCTCCGGATCCGAGGCGGTCTGCCCGCAGATGCAAACCGGGATGTCCGCCTCCTTCGCGGCCTCGACCGTCATCCCGATCAGCCGCTGCACCGCGAGGCTGTCCTGCCGGTAGTAGTGGGCCACCCCGGGCACCATCCGGTCGGCCGCGTGGGTGTACTGCACCAGGTCGTTGGTGCCGATGCTGAAAAAGCCGCAGCCCTGGGCGGCCAGCTCCCGCGCGGTGAGGGCGGCGCTGGGGATCTCGATCATGCTGCCAAAGACAAGCCCCTCCTGGAACCTTGCCCCGCGGCTGCGCAGGGCCGCCTTGGCGGTGGCCACGCAGGCCATCGCGTCGCGCCAGTCCTCCACCCCGCTGACCATCGGGAACATCACCCGCAGCGGGCCTTCGGCGCTGGCCCGCAGCAGCGCGCAGAGCTGGGTGTGAAAGATATCCGGCCGCGCCAGGCAGAGCCGGACGCCCCGCAGCCCCAGCGCGGGGTTTTCCTCCGGCTCGTTGATCCCCTCCGCCTGCTTGTCCGCGCCCAGATCAAAGGTCCGCACGGTCACCGGGCGGCCCTTTGCGGCGTGCAGGCAGTCGACATAAAACCGGTACTGCTCCTCCTCGTCCGGGAACTCGCCGGTCATCATCATAAACTCGCTGCGCAGCAGCCCCACGCCATCCGCGCCCAGCGCGATGGCCGCCTCGATGTCCTGCGGGCCGGAGCAGTTGGCCAGCAGCCGCACCGGGGTGCCGTCGATGGTGCGGCAGGGGGCGGCGCGCAGCCACGCGTACTGGCTCGAAAGGGCTGCCTGCCGCTCCAGCCGCTCGGCCACCGTCTGCTGCACCGCCTCGTTGGGGTCCAGCACCACCGAGTTGGTCTCGGCGTCCAGCACCAGCAAAGCGCCGTCCTCGGCGGCCTCCCAAAAGGCCGGGCCCAGCCCCACCACCGCCGGGATGCCCATCACCCCCGCGATGATCGAGGCGTGGCTCTGGGTGCTGCCGCCCGAGCAGGCAATGCCCAGCAGCATGCCGGGCTCGGCCGTGAGGATATCGCTGGGCAGCACCTGTTCGGCCACCAGAATCGAGGGGCGGGTCATCTTCATCTCGCCGCGGGGGGTGCCGTCGAGGATCTCCACCACCCGGCGGCAGGCGTCCAGCACGTCGGTGCTGCGCAGCCGGATGTAGGCGTCGTCCACCTGCTCCAGCGCGCGCGCAAAGATCAGGCCCGCCCGCTCCACCGCGGCGGCGCTGCCCGCGCCCGCGGCGATGTAGTCCCCCACCTCGCTGAGCAGGGCGTGGTCGTCCAGCAGCTCCTGCTGAAAGAGCAGGATGTCCTTCTGCTCTCCCACCGCCCGCTGCTGCAGCCGGATCAGCTCGTCCTTGGCCAGCACCACCGCGTCGTCAAACAGCGCGCGCTCCTGGCTGGGGGCGTGCACCACCCGGCCCAGGCCCAGCGCCTGCCGCGCCGGCCGGTAGATCGGGGCCATCACCAGGCCCTCAGAGGCAAAGGTTCCTTTGTATTCCTTCATCCTGGGTCCGCTCCTTTGCTTTGGCAATGAACCGCTCAAGCCTTCAAAACAGCGCCCGTGTCCGCGCCGCCCAGCAGGGCCGTGCGCACCGCCGCCGCCACAAACTCACTGGGGTTGGCCGCCGCCAGCCCGCATTCCACCAGCCGGGCGCGGGGCTCCGGCTCAAACAGCGGGGCGTACCGCTCCGCCCGCTCGGCCGGAAAAGCCGCCAAAAACGCATCGCACAGCTCGTCGGCCGTGTAAAGCCTTGTGGGGTCCACCCCGGCGGCCTCGCAGGCAAGCTCGAGCGGGGCGAGGTCGGGGTTCGGGCCGGGCTTAAACCGCTCCACCGCTACCTTCTCGGTCAGCACCAGGGCGGGGTTGGCCCGGAACGCGCGGGTCATGCAGACCCCATACGGGGCCACGAACCGCCCGGCCAGCGCTGCGGCGTCCTCCCGGCGCACCGCGTAGGCGTCCCCCACCACCCGGCCGAACAGCCGGTAGGCGTCCAGATACCCCAGCGCGATGTTGCGCTGGGCGGTGGCGGGCTCAAATTTCAAAATCGGCCCGAGGTCCCAGTGGCTGCCCAAAACCCGGGTGGGCAGGCCGGTGGTGTTGGGCCGCACGATGCCGATGCCCTCCACGTCGATGCAGAGCAGCTCCTCCGCGCCCAGCCGGGCGGCCAGGGCGGTGGGCATGTTGTCGGCATAGCCCCCGTCGATAAAGGCCTCGCCGTCGATCTTGCGGGGCTGAAAGGCCGGGAAGCAGGCCGCCGAGGCCAGCATATACTCCCCCAGCATCCCCTCGGGGATCTCCTCGATCGCCAGCTCCTGCACCCGCATATTCTTCATCTGCACGGTCACCAGCCCGTACCGGATGGGCGAGCGGCGCACCGCCTGTTCATCCACCCCCATCGCGACGATCCGCTCGAGCGGGGTGACATCCAGCCCGCCGTTCTTCAACAGCTCGGCCGCAAAGGCGGCCTTCTCCCGGGCGCTCGCGTCCTCAGGGGCGGGCTGGGCCATCACCTGACCGTCGTCGATGGTCAGCCACATGTCCCGGGCCAGCTCCCAGGCGTCCTGCACAAAGAGGGCCCCGTTCAAACAGCCCACCGAGGTGCCGGTAATCACCCCCGGCGTCCAGCCCAGCTCCCGCAGGGCCTGGTAGGCCCCCACCTGATAGCTGCCGCGGGCGCCGCCGCCCGCCAGTACAAGGCCGCTCTTCATCCGGCCGCACCTCCCCCGCGCTGCCCGCGCCCGATCGTTCTGCGCCTGATTGCCTTATCTGCGCCCGATGGCGCGTGTCTGTGTCCGATGGCACCTGCCCGCGCCGCCGCCGCGTCCTGTCCGCCCGCCCGCAAAGCCCTGCGGGCGGCGCGGCCCCGGCGGGAAAAAACACTCCCTCACCTGGGATATTCGACCGTCCGGGCCGTTTCTTCCCCCGGGGATATAGATAATCATAGTATAACATTTTTGCACAAAGAAGCAAATCCCGGTGAGAAATTTTTTCGTTTTTGCGGGCAGGGCTGCATGAATATTCATTTTCAACGTCCCTGCGCGCAAACGCCGCGTCGCTGCCGCGCAAAACACCGCAAAGCGCAAAACCGCCCCGCCGGGCCGCCCTCTGTGAGAGGGGCAGGCCCGGCGGGGCGGCTGGTTTTTCCCGGTTCCCGGTTTGGCGGCGGGCGGGGGGTTTGTCACTTGGCGTCCTCCTGCTGCTGGCGCGTCTCGATGTTGTTGAACAGCGGGCTGGCCCAAAACTTCTTGAACGGGATGCCAAGCCCCACGCAGAGGCGGGCGATGAGGTCGGTGGAGGTGTTCTTGATGGTCGCGTAGGGCCTCACCGTCCGCTTTAATACGCTGGGCGAGATCCCGGAGCGCTCGGCCAGCTTGTTGATCGACCAGCCCTTTTCAGCGGCCAGCTCCAAAATCCGCTGCCGGATGGCTTCTTGCAGCAGCATGGCGGCCTGTCCCCTTTCGTGCATGGATGCACTTTTCAGGATAACCGCACCGCCTGCAAAATTTCGTGCTTATAAGCACGAAATTTTCCTTGATTTTGCCGCCCGCCATGCTATAATGAGGCCAGAAAGCCCCCGCGGCCCGCCCTGCAAGGGGCGGCGCGGCGTGGAAGGGGAGAATGAGGCCGGATAGGCCGCGTGGAATGGATAACAAAGAGGTGCATTGTGATGAACAGGAGAATCACGGGGCCGGTCGTTGTGTTGCTTGCGCTTTTGCTCGCACTCTGCCTGACCGGGTGCGGCGTTACGATTACCTCGGTGGGGCTGCCCGCCGATGCGGCCCTGATCAAGGGCGAAACACGACAGCTGGAACTTAGCTACGGAACCGAGAAAGAGGCCACCGAGGAGAAAATCGCTGAGGCCGCCGCCAAACTGACCCTTGTCTGGACCTCCAGCGACGAGGCGGTCGCCGCGGTGGATGAGGCCGGGCTGGTGACCGCGATGGGCGCGGGCGAGGCCGACATCACGGTGAGCGTTGACGGCGCGGAGATTCAGAGTGCTTGCCATCTCACGGTGCAGGTGCCGCTCGAATCGGTCGAGGCCCCGGATGCGCTCGGGCTTGTAATCAATGGGGAGGATTCGGCGGCGCTAAAGGTGAAACTGACCCCCGAGGATGCGACCGGAGTCGCGCTGAGCTATAAATCCAGCGATGAGGCGGTTGCGGCCGTGGATTCGAGTGGCAAGATCACAGCTGTAGGCAATGGCGAATGCAAGGTTACCCTCACAGCGACTGCGGACGGCGGCGCGGAACTCACGCAGGAGGTCGCCGTCAAGGTCGATACGGCCCCGGCTGAAATTCTGCTGGAAAAAACCGAAGGCGTTTTAACCATCGGTGGCAGCTACACGCTGGAGGCTGCTGTAGCCCCTGAAGAGGTGAGCGAGGAACTGGCCGGGCTGACCTGGGCCAGCAGCGATCCCAAAATCGCGACGGTGGACGAGACCGGCAAAATCAAGGCCGAGGGCATCGGCGCTGCGACCATCACGGTGACAGCCTCGAACGGTGCTTCGGCGGCCTATGCGCTGACCGTACAGAACGTCAAGTGTTCGTATTGCGGTCAGGAAGGCCACACGTCCAGAAACTGCCCGAAGAAAGCGGCGGATGAGGCAGCCGCAGCAGCTGCACAACAGGCAGCGGCCGCTCAAGGCGGAGGTGCTGCGGGTAGTTCTTTGGGCGGCAGCGGAACCTCTGGCGGAGGCAATAATTACTCAGGAACCGGCCGCGATAACGACGTGTTGATTTTTGGACCAGATACAATCCCGGAAAATTCTGGGGCCGGTAGTCTCGTTCCAAGTTTAGACGGCTAAAAACAAGGGCGCCGGTTCTTTTGGACAAGGGGACAGACCTTGACGAACGAATCGCCCGCCAGTTGATACCGCAAAAAGCAAACAACCCGTTCCCGCTGCCTTTGCGCGGGAACCGTGCAAAACACAAAACCGCCCCGCCGGGCCTGCCCCTCTCACAAAGGGCAGGCCCGGCGGGGCGGTTGCTTTAATACTGGTTATCAATTTGCCCGCGGCTTCCGGCGGCTCAGAGCCTGACCTCCCGCAGCAGCTCGGCCAGCCAGGGCGGGCGGGCGTCTCCCACCGGCAAGATCTCGCCGCCGCGGTAGATGGCCACCGCCCAAAACCAAAACGACCAAGCGGCCCGAAGATCGAACGGCCCGACTTTATGGAAAACCTAAACACTACAGATATTGATAAAGGTGCAGAGGTGTCAAGTTTACCCCCTGCACCTTGTGTCTCGTTACAGGGCAGATACCGGGCAATACCAGGAATCTCTGTTGTATGGAATCAGCTCGTCGCTCATACAAAGGATGATACCAGGCTGCACGTCCATTTTAAATTGCCGGAGAACACCAAAATTCCTGTCCGGGCTTGATGGCTCCTTGCTCTTTTTGACCTCAATGGGATATATTTTGTCCCCCTCGATGATAAGCAGATCAATTTCCTTCTTGTCGATGTCCCGGTAATAAAACAGATCCACCGGCTTACCGGCGTTGTAGCAGCTCTTGACGATCTCAGACACGACATAGGTTTCAAAGAAGGCGCCGTCCATCGGGCCGTTTTCCAGCGTCTCCGCGCTGGGCCAACGGCAGAGATACGCGGCAAGCCCGGTATCCATGAAATAGGCCTTCGGAGCCTTCACCAAGCGCTTGGAAATGTTGGAATAATAGGGATGCAAAAGAAAGATCACGCCGGAGCGCTCCAAAATGGACACCCAGGACTTCGCGGTAGGGGCAGACACTCCGATAGAGTTTGCAATCTCATCATACTTCAGGATCTGCCCGGTGCGTGAGGCCATAAAGACCAGGAAATCATAAAAGGCGTTCAGCTTTCCGACCTGCGCCAGATCTTTGATATCCCGTCCAATATAAGTATTGATGTAGTCCATATAGTAGCGGTCCCGGTCAAGGTCAGTAACCGCAAGCTTCGGCATTCCTCCCCGGAAGATACATTCATACACCTCATGGACATTCTTGCGCTTGCCTGTTTTCAGCCGTTCACGGAGGGAGTCAAGAGCTGGATGGAACTGCACCGCCGGGCGCCCTTCCAGCTCAGCCGCAGACAGACTCGCCATATCAAAAACTGCCACGCGCCCCGCAAGGGATTCGGACACATTCTGCATCATCCTGAACTTCTGCGAGCCGGTAAGCCAGAACATTCCACTGTTGTCCTCCCCATCCAATGCCCGTTGATCCACCAGCTTCTTCATTTCAAGCAAAATGGACGGAACGCGCTGGAATTCGTCGATGAGCAGCGGATAGCCATAGGTCTCAAAAAACAGTGCGGGATCGTTCTGGGCAAGGCGGCGGGCATTGCCGTCGTCCAAGGTGACATAGCGGCGCTCCGGCTCTTTGATGTGATTCAGCATCGTGGATTTGCCCACCTGCCGCTGCCCACAGACCATGACAACGGGATAATATCTGGATGCGCTCAATATCTGTTCTTCCAAATGCCGCGCAAGATACAAAGTCAATTCCCCCTTCCTGCTTCGAGTAAAATAAATTCTAACTTTATTTTACTCGAAACCTGCAAGGAAAGCAAGAACAATTTTCAACTTCGGACAAGGGGACAGACCTTGACGAACGAGTCGTCCGCCCGGTGATACCGCAAAAAGCAAACGACCCGTTTCCGCTGCCTTTGCGCGGGAACCGCGCAAAACACCAAACCGCCCCGCCGGGCCTGCCCTCTGTGAGAGGGGAAGGCCCGGCGGGGCGGCTGCTTTCGTACTGGTTATCGATCTGGCCGCGGTTTCCGGCGGCGGCTCAGAGCCTGACCTCCCGCAGCAGCTCGGCCAGCCAGGGCGGGCGGGCATCTCCTACCGGCAAAATCTCGCCGCCGCGGTAGATGGCCACCACCTGAAAACCGTTGTTGTTGTCGTAAAAAACCGCCTCATTGCACAGCGGCAGCAGCTTTGCAAGGTCCGAAAACCGGCGGCCAAAGCGCCTTTGCACATCCCGTGCCGGGATGTCGTGCCCGCCGTGGGCCACCCGGTTCGCGATGCGCTGCAGCGCCTCCTCCGCGCTGTTTAATCCCACATAGTACAGCCGCACGGTATAGCCCGCCGCACGGGCCGCGCGGGCCATCCTGCGGGCGTAGCCGCCGGAGAGGGTGCTCTCCTCGGTAAAATCCACCCCGGCGGCAAGGCAGGCCTGCAGCCTGGCGATGGCCGCCTGACCGCCCGCGTATTCGTCCCCGCCCGCCTCGGCGGTGAGCCTGTCGGGGTCGACGATCACCCCCAGATCGGAAAGACAGGAGCGCAGCACCCCGGACAGGCTCGACTTGCCCGCCCCGTTCACGCCCCCCACAATGGTAAACACCGGCATGGATGCCACCTCCAGATACAAGGATTCGACGGAAAAAGAAAAGGCACGCAAAACCGGCAGGTTCTGCGTGCCTTGTATGGTTGCGGAGGCAGGATTTGAACCTACGACCTTCGGGTTATGAGCCCGACGAGCTACCGGACTGCTCCACTCCGCGATCTTTGGCGCTGCTTTAAGGCGCCACTATAGAATACCACGTTCGGGCGGGTTTGTCAACTGTTTTCTTGCGGGGCAGGGCCGGAGCAAGGCCGGGCCGGGGCCGGATGCCGCGCCCCGGGGCCTCCTGGCGGGGACTGCCGGCCCCGGCCCGGCGCGGCCCACCGCCTCACTCGACATATTTCGTCTGCCACCGGCCCGAGAGGTACCGCCAGACAAAGCAGATCACCCGGCAGACCCAGTCCACCACCATCGCGGCCCAGACACCCGTGGCCCCGAGGCCGTAGCGGGCGCTGAGAAAATAGCTCAGCCCCACCCGCCAGACGGCCATCGAGAGCGCCGACACGATCATCGTAAACCGCACGTCGTTGGCGGCGCGCAGCACGTTGGGCAGCACAAAGGAGGCGGGCCAGAGCAGGATGGCGAACCCCGCGTGGATCTGCACCAGCAGGGTGGCCAGGGCCAGCGTCTCGCCCGAGAGGCTGTACAGCTGCAGCAGCAGCGGCAGCGCCAGGAGTACCGAGGCGTTCAGCACTCCCACGATCAGGTAGGCCTGGCCCATCAGCAGCCGGGTGTAGCGGCGCACCTGGGCGTTGTCCTTTGCGCCGACACACTGGCCGATCACCGTGATCATCGCCAGCCCGTAGGCCTGCCCCGGGATGACCCCCATCCCGTCCAGGTTGTTGGCCACCGCGTTGGCGGCGATCTGCACCGTGCCGTACTGGGCGATCAGCGAGACCAGCAGCACCCGCCCCAGCTGGAAGAGGCTGTTCTCAAAGGCGCTGGGGATGCCGATGTGCAGGATGCGCCGCACCATCTGCCCCTCCAGCCGCATGTCGCGGTGCAGCGACACCGAGATCGGCCCGCCCGACGCGCCGAGCGGCCGCAGGATCAGCACTGCCCCCAGCGCCCGGCTGATGAGGCTGGGCAGGGCCACACCCGCCACCCCCATGTGGAAGCCGAAGATGCAGATGGCGTTGCCCGCGATGTTGACCAGGTTGACCACCACGCTGATCCGCATGCTGATCCGGCTGTTGCCCATGCTGCGAAAGAGCGCCGCCCCCGCGTTGTACACCGCCAGAAAGGGGAAGCTCAGCGCCCCGATCCGCAGATAGATGAGGCAGGCGTCCATGACCTCCGGCTCGATCTGGCCGAACAGCAGCCGCAAGAGCGGCCGGGCCGCAAGCAATGTCACCGCCATGACCCCGAGGCCGGACACCGCGCTCAGCAGCAGCAGCTGGCTGGCCGAGTCGCAGGCCTTATCCTGCCGCTTTGCGCCGAGGTACTGGCTGGTGACCACCGCGCCGCCGGTGGCCAGCGCCGCAAACAGCTGAAAGATCAGCACGATCAGCATGTCCACCAGCGAGACGCCGGACACCGCCGCCTCCCCCGCCCAGGAGACCATCATGGTGTCGGCCATGCCCACCGTCACGGCCAGTGCCTGCTCGATCAGCAGCGGCAGGATCAGCCGCCGCAGGTCGGCATGGGAGAAGAGCTCGCCCGGCTTCTTTTCTGCCATTTCCACAAAAACCACCCCGTAACTTCTATGTTTTACACAAAGATCCAGTTCATGGGGCAGTATAGCACGCTGCTTGCCGGTTTGCAAGGGCCTGAACAGATGACGACCCGCGCCGCTCCTGCGCGTTTTTTTTGCCTGCCCACGCAAAACCGCTTGCCCCCGGCCCGGCATAGCTGGTATACTGAACACAGAACCACAACCCGCGAAACCCGCGCCCCGGCGGCAGAGGCCCCGGCGGCTTGCCCCCCGGCGGCGCGCAAAAGAGAGAGGAAACCGTTTATGAAAAAGAGCTTTGATCTGATCACGATGGGCGAGATCATGCTGCGGCTCTCGCCGCCCAGCGGCGAGCGGCTGGTGCGGGGAGACATCTTTGAAAAAAAGGCCGGCGGCGCCGAGCTGAACGTAGCCTCGGGGGTCTCGCTGCTGGGGCTGCGCACCGGCATCATCAGCAAGCTGCCCGCCAACGAGATGGGCACCTACATCAAAAACCGCACCCGCTTTCTGGGGGTCAGTGACGACTGCCTGGTCTACGACCACGAGCCCGGCGCGCGGCTCGGCCTTTATTACTACGAGAGCGGCGCGCACCCCCGCAAGCCCAGCATCGTCTACGACCGGGCCGGCAGCAGCATGACCCGCCTGACCCTCGACGAGATCCCGGAGGAGATCTACGCCGACGCGCGGATGTTCCACACCAGCGGCATCACCCTGGCTCTCTGTCCAGCCCTGCGCAGAGAGACCCTTGAGGTCATCCGCCGGTTCAAGGCGGGCGGGGCCTCGATCAGCTTTGACGTCAACTATCGCGCCAACCTCTGGGGCGAGGATGAGGCCCGCGAGACCATCCGGCAGCTGCTGCCGCTGGTGGACGTGCTCTTTGTCAGCGAGGAGAGCTGCCGGAGGATGTTCCGCAAGAGCGGCGAGCTGCCCGCCATGATGAAGAGCTTCTGCGACGAGTACGGGGTGCGGGTGGTGGCTACCACCCAGCGCACGGTGCAGAGCCCCAAAAAGCACACCTTCACCAGCACCCTCTGCGACGCCCAGACCGGCCGCTTTTACACCGAGGAGCCCTACCGCGACATCGATGTGGTCGACCGGATCGGCTCGGGGGACGCCTATGTGGCGGGGGTGCTGTTCGGCCTGTTGCAGTACGGCGACCCGCAGAAGGCGCTCGAGTTTGGCAACGCGGCCTCGAGCCTCAAAAATACCATCCCGGGCGA
Organism: Faecalibacterium sp. UBA7177; assembly: GCA_002491225.1. Taxonomy (GTDB): domain Bacteria; phylum Bacillota; class Clostridia; order Oscillospirales; family Ruminococcaceae; genus UBA7177. The sequence continues at coordinate 12,594 of DKVN01000002.1, read as the reverse complement.
CCTGCCCAGCTCGGACTTTGCCGAGGTGAGCCGGATCATCGCGGCCCATCAGGCCACCGGGGTGCAGAGCGAGATGAACCGGTGAGGCAGGCGGTGCGCCGGTGCGGCCGGCCGGTGACGGCGCACGGAGCGGCAGGGTGCGGCCCGGCGGCGCGCGGCGCGGCCCCGGCCGGGAACGGAGGGCGCGATGTGGGCGGAAGGTAAGGTGCGCATCCGGGACATCGCCGAGGAGATGGGGGTCAGCACGGCCACCGTCTCGCATGTGCTCCACGGCAAGACCGACCGGGTCTCCCCCAAAACGATGCAGCGGGTGCAGCGGGCCTTGCAGGAGCGCGGCTACATCCCCAACATGGCCGCCATCCTGCTGGCCCAGAACGACTCCCGCATCATCGGGGTGGTGGTGAACGACCACGAAAAGTACGAGGGCCGCCCGCTGGCCGACCCCTTTGTGGCCGCCTCCCTCAACGACCTTGCGGCGGCGCTCGAGGCGGGCGGCTGGTTCATGATGGTCAAGACCGCCCGGGAGATCATGGAGGCGGCGCGGTTCGCCTCGATGTGGAACATGGACGGCATGGTGCTGCTGGGCTTTTGCGCCAGCGACTACCAGCGGCTGCGGGCGGCCATCCGCATCCCGTTTGTGGTCTATGACGGCTACGGCGAGGCCGGCCCGGGCACCGGCAACCTGCGCATCGACGACCGGGACGGCGGCCGCCAGGTGGGGCGGTATCTGCGGAGCCTGGGCCACCGCCGGGTGCTCTGCGCCGCCGACAACTGGACCTGCATGGACCTTGCGCGCTACGAGGGCCTCTGCGAGGGGCTGGGCGAGGCGGCGGATCAGCTGCTGCTGCCGATGCAGCAGGCCGCGCGGCTGGAGCTTTGCCGCACGCAGCTGCCCGAGCTTAGCCGGTACACCGCCGTTTTTGCGGTGTCGGATGTTTACGCGGCCGAGCTGATGCAGCTGGCCCGGCAGGCCGGGGTGCGGGTGCCGGGGCAGCTCTCGGTGGTGGGGTTTGACGACGAGCCGCTCTGCCGCCAGCTGCTGCCCGCCCTGACCACCGTGCGGCAGGACAGCCGCCGCCGTGCCGAAGCCGCCGTCCAGCTGCTGCGCGAGATGCGCGCCGAGCCGACCCTCTGCCGCGAGATCCTGCTGCCGGTGGAGCTGGTAGTGCGCGACAGCACCGCCCCCGCGGCGGACGCGGCGGAGACGTTACGCGATTAACGCCAAGGTTACACGATTAACCTATTGAGCCCGCCTCCCTCCTCCTGTATGCTGAATACAGGAAGGGAAAGGCGGGTGTTTTTAATGCAAAAAAACCAGCGGGATCCACAGCATGGAACAGCCAACCCGCCCGCCCCCGGCTTCCTGCGCACCGTCCTCGCGATCGCCCTGCCGGTGGGGCTGCAGTCGATGCTGCAGTCCTCCTTTGGCATGGTCGATCAGCTCATGGTCGGCCAGCTGGGCAGCACGGCGGTGGCGGCGGTCGAGGCAGCGGGGCGGCCGGTCTTCATCCTCACGGTCATGATCGGGGCGGTGGCGACCATCGCCGGGGTCATGATCGCCCAGTACCTCGGTATGCGCAGCGAGCAGATGGCCGACCGCAGCCTCGCGGTGAACCTTGCGCTGGCCGGGGGGCTGGCGCTGCTCTGGGCCCTGCCCTGCCTGCTGGTGCCGGGGCGGATCGTGGGCCTCTTTCTGCCCGGCAACCCCGCCGCGCGGGCGGTGGGGCAGGCGTATCTCTCCTGTGCGGCCTGGGGCTTTCTGCCCAGCAGCCTCTCGGCCATCCTCGCGGTGATGATCCGCTGCATGGGCCGCCCCAATGGGCCGCTTGCGGCGGGCTTTTTCGCGGCGGCGCTCAACACCGGCCTCAACGCGCTGCTCATCTTTGGGGGGCTGGGGCTGCCCGCCCTCGGGGCCACCGGCGCGGCCATCGCCAGCGTCCTCTCCCAGTGGGCCGGGCTGCTGGTGCTGCTGGTGCTGTTTGCCCGGCTGCGCCGGGGCCGGGGATTTCGGTTTTCGCTGGCCCTCGGGCCGGGCGGGGGGCGGCGGTATCTCGCCATGCTGCTGCCGGTGCTGCTCAACGAGTTTTTGTGGAGCCTCGGCCAAAGCCTCAACACCTTCATCTACGGCCGCCTCGCCCCCGGCAGCCTCGCGGCGGTGGCCATCACCGGGCCGGTGCAGGGGCTCTTCATCGGGGCGCTGAGCGGCATCTCGCAGGCGGCGGGCATCCTCATCGGCCGCCGCCTCGGCGCGGGCGAGCAGGAGCTGGCCTACCGCGAGGCCAAACGCCTGACCCTGTACGGGATGGCCGGTTCGCTGGCCCTCTCGGCGCTGCTGGCGGCGGGCCGGGGGCTCTATACCGGGCTCTACCGGGTGGAGCCCGCGGTGCAGGCGATGGCCGGGCAGCTGCTGCTGGCCTTTGCGGTGTTAGCGCCGGTCAAGGTGGCCAACATGGTGCTGGGCGGGGGCGTGCTGCGCAGCGGCGGCAAAACCGGGTACATCCTCGCGGTCGACCTCATCGGCACCTGGCTGGTGGGGGCCCCGCTCGGCCTCTGGGCCGGGCTTTGGCTGCGGCTGCCGGTGGTGTGGGTCTACTGTATTCTCTCGCAGGAGGAGCTGGTGCGCCTGGGGCTGACCGTGCTGATCTTCCGCCGCCGGGGCTGGATGGCGCGGCTGCAAAAATAGCAGGTTGCACAAACACAACACGGGCCCCTCGGCATTTTGCCGAGGGGCCCGCGCAATCACATTCAGGCCAGGTCCAGCCGCCGCTCGAGCAGAGAGCGGGAGACGAAAAACCAGACAAGGCACCCGATCAGCAGCACCAGCACCGCCCCGGCCGAGGCGGTGAGGAACAGGCTGGCCTCCGTAAGGCTGCTCAGCGGGTCAAAGCCGGTCTCGAAGGCGGCGATGCCGGTCAGGCTGGCCGCCGCCCCCGAGAGGGACGAGACCAGGATCTGCAGCGCCACATAAATCAGCACGCAGCGCCCCACCCGGCTGCCGGTGCGCCCCACCGAGAGCCGCGTCCCGAGGATCATGCTCAGGTACAGCATCAGGTAGCTGTTGCAGACCCCCGCCCAAAAGGTCAGCGCCCCGATCCCATACCACTGCCACAGCGGCACCGGGATGCCCTGGTGCAGCGCGCTCAGCATCAGCCGCAGCGGGGTCTGCCCGTCCGGCAGGGTGACCGGGATCGAGCCCACCAGCGCCGCCGTCAGGGCCAGCACCAGCACCAGGCTGGCAAAGGTCCACCCGACGCTGACCGTCAGCTTGGCGGCCAGGTGCTGGGCCGGGGTGGCGGGCAGGGCAAACATCAGGTAGCCCTCGTCCCCCAGCAGGTTTTTGTAAAAGCGCTGGATGGTCACCACCACCGCGGTGATCATCAGCCCCACCATGCTGAGAAAAGCCCCCAGCGCCAGCAGCCCGCAGAGGGTGCTCACCAGGCGATTGTGGGGTGCGGATCCGGTGTCCAGCGGCCCGCCGGTGATGATCAGGGCGTCCGGCCCCGCCAGCTGCACCGCGGCCATCGCCAGCCCGGACAGGGCCATCACCGCCCCCATCAGGGGCAGAAAGATCCGGCTGGTCAATTTTGCCTCCAGCCGCAGAAGCTTCAGGTACATTGAAACACCTCCCGGAACAGTGCGTCCACGCTCTTGCCGTGCTCCTCCCGCAATTCCTCGGCCGCGCCAAAGAGCAGGACCTCCCCCTCCCGGATCATCACCAGGTCGTCCAGCACCTTTTCGATGTCCCCGATCAGGTGGGTCGAGATGACGAGGGCGGCCTCCTCGCTGTAGTTGCGGATGATGGTATCAAGGATATAGTCCCGCGCGGCCGGGTCCACCCCGCCCAGCGGCTCGTCCAGCAGGTAGAGGCTGGCGCGGCGGCTCATGGTCAGCACCAGCTGCAGCTTTTCGTGGGCGCCCTTGCTCAGGGCGTCCGCCTTGTCGGCGGGCTGCAGCTTGAGGTCGGCCAGCATGGCGGCGGCCTTGTCGGAATCAAAATCGGGGTAAAAATCCCGGTAAAGGGCCATCGCGTCCCCTACCGTGAGCCCGGCGGGCAGGCAGGGGCGGTCGGGCAGGTAGGCGGTGCGGGCCTTGGTCCAGGGGCCGGGGGCCCGGCCGCAGACCGTGATGCTGCCGCCGCTGGGGGTCAGCAGGCCCGCCGCCAATTTCAGCAGGGTGGTCTTACCGCTGCCGTTGGGGCCCAGCAGCCCGGTGATCCGCCCGGCGGCAAAGTCGGCGGTGAAGTTTTTGAGCGCCGGTTTCGGCCCGTAGGCCTTGCTCAGCGCCCGGCATTGCAGGATGACGGGTTCGTTTGCCATCGGTTTTCCTCCTTTCGGGCGGGGCTATGCCTGCCCGGGTTTGGGTTTGGGGGCTGCGGGGGCGTTTGGGGCCGCGGCGGTCTTGGCGGGCTCGGCGGCGGCTGCGGCTGCGTTTGGGGCCGCGGCGGTCTTGGCTGCCTTTTCGGCCCCGGCGGTCTCTGCGGGCTCCGCGGCCTCCGCGGCCTGCAAAAAGGCCAGGGCCTCGGCGCGGGTGCAGCCCAGACGCCCCATCTGCTGCAAAAAGCGGGCCGCCTCGGCCTCGGCCAGCCGGCGGCGCAGCGCGGTGACCGCCGCCTCGCTGCCGGTCACGCAGCGGCCTGCGGTGCGCTGGGTCACCACCAGGCCGCGGGCCTCCAGCTCCTGCAGGGCGCGCTGCATCGTGTTGGGGTTCACCGCCGCCTGGGCCGCCAGCTCCCGCACGGCGGGCAGCCGCGCCCCCGCCGGATACTCGCCCGCCGCGATGGCGAGTTCGAGCTGTTCGATCAGCTGCAGGTAGACCGGCCGGTCCGCGGTGATCTGCCAGTCCATTGCACCACCTCCAGTGTATTATTGTACTAAGCGCTTAATACAATAATACACGACTTCTCCGGTTTGTCAAGGGGGAACGGGGAAAATTTTTCAAAACAAAGCGGGCCGCCAGGGGAGTTTGTCCCCCGGCGGCCCGCCGTGTCAAATCTTTTTATCGTACTTTATAGAAGAATAGAGCAAACGGCAACCACCAGACCGGCCCAACCGATCAGGCCGCACCGCCTCACCCCTGCCGGAAATAGTCCGCGTACCGCCCGGCCTCGGGGCCGTACAGCTTGCCGCTCAGCCGCCGCACCCCGCCGTAGAGATGCTCCTTGATCAGCGGCTCGATCGCGTCGAGATCCTTCTCGTCGATGATCCGCATCATCTCGGCGTGGTGCCGCAGCACTTCGGACACGTTCTGCGCGCCGATGATGTCCAGCCGGATAAAGCGGGAGTAGTCCGGGTGGGGGGCGATCAGCCGCTGCCACAGATACCCTTTTTCGGTCATCTCAAACCAGATGCGGTGCATGGCCAGATCCTCGCGCAGAAAGCGGTAGATGTCGAACTGTGCCGGATCCCCCACGACATCTCCCACAGATTGCAGCCGCTGCAAAGCGCAGCGCACCCGCTCCACCGCCAGGGGCGGCGCGCTGCGCACAAAGTCCCGCAGCACGGCCGTCTCCACCGCCACCCGCTGGTAGATCATCTGGTTGACGATGTCCACATTGATCGCCGTGACCACCGTGCCCTTGTGGGGGACGATGTTGACAAAGCCGTTCTGCTCCAGCCTCTGCAGCACGCTGCGCACCGGGGTGCGGGAGATGCCGAACCGCTGGCAGCACTGGTTCTCGCTGATCGCTGTGCCGGGCAGCAGCTTCAGATCGACGATCTCGTCCTCGAGGATCCGGTAGATCTCGTCGGTGGAAACGCTCGAAGCCATCTTGTTACCTCTCTTTCTGCCCCGGCGGGCCGCATAAGGGCCCCAGGGCAGCCAGCCCGCCGCCGCGGCGCGCTCCCAATCCCCCGCCCGGCGGGGGAAATGGGGCAGCGCCCGGCAAGCCGGGCCGTTTGGCCCCGGCCGCAGATTGGCACCGGGGCGGCACCGGGGCGCAGGCTTATATCCAAGTATAAAAGGGAAAGCCCCCCTTGTCAAACGGGAGAATCGGAGGGGAAAGAGTTTTTGGCCGGGTTCCTGTATACAAGATTACAGAAAATTTCCCCGCCGCTTTGTGCATGCACACAAAAAACAGGTCATTTTCAGCCAAAACGCCGCGTTTTACCGGCGAAACGCTGAAAATGAGGCCAAAATCTTGTGCAAAAGAGCCAAAAGGATTTTTCCATGTGGTATACAAGCTGGGAAAAAGCTCTTGAAAAAACCCAAACAATCTGGTATCATTTGAAAACACAGGGCGCCATGTATACAAGGCTGTGCATCCCGCCCCGCATCTGTCCCAAGCCTGATCGATTATTTAAGGAGGAACAACCACATGAAAAAGCTTCTTGCGATCCTGCTGAGCCTGGCCATGGTCTTTACCCTGGCCGCCTGCGGCGGCAGCGCGAGCTCCACCCCCGCCGCCTCGACCCCGGCGGCTGACGGCGGCGACGCTGCCTCTACCCCCGCCGCGGACGGCGAGGACCCGTATGCCGCCCTGGGCGACTTCACCATGGTCGTGGGCCATGCCCAGCCCGAAGGCAACCCCCGCTATGTCTCGATGGAAAAGTTCGCCGCTGACGTGGCCGAGAAGACCAACGGCCATGTCACCGTTCAGGTTTATGGCAACGGCCAGCTGGGCACCGAGAAGGAGATGCTCGAGCAGGTCGTGGCCGGTACCGTGCAGGGCATGCGCGGCGGCCAGTTCGACTTCAGCCCCCGTCTGCTGATGTTCACCCTGCCCTTCCTGACCCAGACCCGTGCCGAGGTCACCGCCCTGCTGCAGAGCGATCTGGCCAAGAGCGTCTGCGCCGAGGCCGAGGGCGAGACCGGTACCGTCATCATCAGCCTGTGCGACGCCGGCGGCTACCGCCAGTTCTCCAACTCCAAGCACCCCATCAAGACCCCGGACGACCTCAAGGGCCTCAAGATGCGCACCAACGGCATGAAGACCATCGACCTGACCTTCACCACCCTGGGCGCCACCACCACCACCATCCCCTACTCTGACCTGTACATGGGCCTGAAGACCGGCGTGGCCGATGGCCAGGAGAACCCCTGGGTCAACGTGCAGGGCATGAAGTTCTACGAGGTGCAGCCCTACTTCACCGAGGTCAACTACCAGTTCCATCCGGATCCCTTCTACATCAACGCCGCCTGGTGGAATGCTCTGCCCGAGGAGTACCGCACCATCATCCAGGAGTGCGCGGACGAGATGAGCACCTACAACGACCAGCTGATCGACGAGAACAGCGAGGCCGCCAAGCAGGAGATCATCGCCTCCGGCGCCGAGGTCTACGAGCCGACCGCTGAGGAGCTCGAGGCCTTCAAGACCGCCATGCAGCCGGTCTACGACCAGTGCATCGCCGAGGGCATCTGCACCGAGGAAGAGCTGACCGTCATGCAGAAGATCGTGGCCGACGCGAAATAAGGCAGCATCCCTGAAGCAATAACCAGGATCAGCCATCGATCCGGGGCGGCCGGGCAATGGTCCCGGCCGCCCTTTGTCTTTTCAAAACGCATTGCAAAGCATCTCCGGCCTCTCTAAACGCCTTGCGGCCGGAGCGGGTATCCTTTCGGAAAGGGGCTGAGTACGATAGAAAAGCTCAAACAGTTTGGCAAAAAGCTCTTTGATGTCTATTTTGTCATCGGGGCGCTCGCGATGGCGCTGCTTGCGGCACTGGTGATCTTTGCGGTCATCGCGCGCTACTTCTTCTCGCTGAGTTGGAAATCGCTCTCCGAGTTCAACACCACCCTCTTTGCCTTTACCACCTTCTGGGGCATGGGCATCAACGTCATCAAGGACGAACACGTCATCATCGACATCCTCTATGACCGGGTCAAGCCCGCCATCAAGCGCTGGCTGGCGGTGGTCAACTATGGTATCGTGCTGATCGTCACGGTCGTCTTCACCTATCAGGGCTTCTTGTACCTGGGGGTCGCGGGCAAGCAGATCAGCCAGGGCATGGAGATCCCCATGTACTATATGTACGGCATCATGCCGGTGAGCGGCATCATCTGCATCATCTGCATCATCATCAAGATCATCACCTTTATCACCGCCGACCTCTCGTACTTTGCACCCAAGAATCAGGTGCTGGTCAAGGACGAGCCGAACTGAGCGAAAGGAGAGAAGTACTACCATGGCAATGATCATTCTGTTGGTGCTGCTGATCTTCTTCGCGGCCATTGGCGTGCCTCTGGCCTTCGCGATCGGCGCATCCTGCGTGACCTATATCGTCACCAACGCACCCACCTTCATCAGCATGGTGCCCCAGCGCATCTGGAACGGCGCCTACAGCGAGCTGATGATCGCCATGCCCCTGTTTATGCTGGCGGGCGAACTGATGAACACCGGCGGCATCACCCAGCGGATCATCAACTTCTGCTCCGAGCTGCTGCGCCCGGTGCGCGGCGGCCTGGGCGAGGTGAACATCGTCGCCTCGATGATCTTCGGCGGCATCTCGGGCTCCTCGGTGGCCGACACCTCGGCCCTCGGCTCGATCCTGATCCCCGCGATGGAAAAAGAGGGCTACCCCCCGGACGCCTCCGCCGGCATCACGGTGGCCTCCTCCACCATGGGCATGATCATCCCCCCCTCTACCCCGATGATCGTCTACTCGATGATCTCGGGCGCGTCGGTGGGCGCGCTGTTCATGGCCGGTGCGGTGCCCGGCCTGCTGATCGGCTGCGTGCAGCTGATCCTCGTGTACATCATCAGCGCCAAAAAGGGCTGGCACCCGGCGTTTACCAAGTTTGACGGCAAGCGCGCGGCCAGGAGCCTGCTCTCCGGCCTGCCCGCCCTCATCATGCCCATCTTCATCATCGTCTGCGTCTCGGGCGGCGTCTGCACCGCCTCCGAGAGCGCCGGTGTGGCCGTGCTCTACTCGATGCTGATCGGCTTCTTCGTCTACCGCGAGCTGACTTGGAAGAACGTCTGGGAGGCGCTGAAAAAGACCCTGATCTCCTCCTCCTCGATCATGCTCATCATCGGCTTTACCACCATCTTCACCTGGGTGCTCACCATGCAGAACGTGCCCCAGACGGTGGGCAACTTCTTCCTCAGCCTCAATATGCCCGCCTGGGGCATCGCGCTGGTGTTCGACGTGCTGATCCTGATGATCGGCACCTTCATCGACGTCAGCCCCGCCATCCTGCTGCTGACCCCGATCCTGCTGCCGGTGATGCAGCAGTACGGCTTCTCGCCGCTGCAGTTCGGCGCGATGATGATCACCGGCCTCGCCATCGGCCTGGTCACCCCGCCGGTCGGCATGTGCCTCAACGCCTGCAACAAGATCAACCGGATGCCGATCATCGACATCTTCAAGGGCGCTGCCCCCTATGTGGCCTGCAACGTCGTCGTGCTGATCGCCATCAGCCTCTGGGGCCCGCTGACCACCTGGCTGCCCCAGCTGCTCGGCTACAGCATCTTCTAAACGGAGGGTCAAACAATGACACTGAAAGAAAAAATGAAGCGCGGCCCGGTGTTCGGCATGGCCTGCTTTACCGGCACCACCTGCGTGATCGAGAACATCGCCATGTCCGGGCTGGACTTCATCTATCTCGACCTCGAGCACACCAACTATATGCTGAACGAGGCCTTTGAAAAGCAGATCATGGCCGCCAGGCTGCACGACATCGGCATCCTGGTGCGGATGGCGGACGACGACGAGGTCGCCATCCGCAAGGTGCTGGAGTGGGGCGCGGACGGGGTTGTGATCCCCCACTGCAAAACCCCCGAGATGGCCCGCAAATGCGTCGAGGCCGCCAAGTTTGCCCCCTTGGGCCGCCGCGGCGGCGAGACCAATGTCCGCGCTGCCGGCTTCGGCTACAAGGACTTTGACTGGAACGCCTACATCGAGCAGCAGAACCGCGACACCATCGTGATCCCGATGGACGAGGACTATGAGTTCACCGACAACATCGATGAGATCCTCGCGGTGCCCGGCATCGACGCGGTCAACTTTGGCCCCATCGACTATGCGGTCTCCAAGCAGCTCAAGATCGGCTACACCATGGGCGAGGAGGTCAAGCAGGCCTACAACACCCTGGTGGAAAAGTGCAGGGCCAAGGGCATCGGGGTGCTGGGCCCGGTGGTGCCCCCCACCCAGGAGAACCTCAAAAACGCCATCGCCGAGGGCTATACCATGATCATCCTCGGCAACGACATGTGGCATTTCCAGAAGGCGCTGAAAGAGCTGGTCAGCGATTCGGTCGAGCCGGTGCGCAAGAGCCTGTAAGAAAAATCACGAGCGAAACCCCATCAGCAAAAAAGGCCCCCGGAGGAGCGGATGCTTCTCCGGGGGTTTTTGTGTGCCGCGGGGACTTGACTGCCGCCGCGGTCGGGTGCGCGGCGGCAGGCGGGCCGGGGCGGTGCGCGGCGGCCGTCTCACTCGTATCGCAGCGCCTCGATGGGGTCCATCTTGGCGGCCTTGCCCGCGGGGTAGGCCCCGAAAAAGACCCCGATGCTCATCGAAAAGCCCACCGCCAGCAGGATGGTGGAAACTTCCACATGGGCGCTCGCGCCCATCCGCTGTGCGCCGAGGCTGCCCAGGGCCACCCCCACCAGGATGCCCAGCACTCCGCCGATCAGGCAGATGAGCACCGCCTCGACCACGAACTGCAGGCGGATGGCGCTGTTTTTGGCCCCCAGCGCCTTGCGGATGCCGATCTCGCGGGTGCGCTCGGTGATCGAGACCAGCATGATGTTCATCACCCCGATGCCGCCCACCAGCAGGCTGATGGCCGCAATGGCGCTGACCGCCAGCGAGATGGTGCCGAGCATCTCGGTCATCGTCTCGAGCAGGCTCGCGAGGCTGCTGGCCGCGGCGGTGTAGCTGGGGTTGCGGCTGTAGTAGCTGGCGAAAAAGCGCTCGGTCGCCTCCATAAACTGCTCGGTGTCGGCCTCGGCGCTGCCCACCACCGTGAAGCTCTGGTAGCCCGCCGCGCTGCCCGCCAGCTTTTTGGCGGCGGCGAGCGGCAGGTAGAGGTCGGTCACCGTCTCGTCCGAAAAGGCGGTCAGGCTGATGGTGCCGGTCTCCTCCTCCTCGTAGTGGTAAACGCCGAGGATGTAAAAGCCCAGCAGCCGCCCGTTGACCGAGAGGGTGAACCGCTGGCCCAGCGCGCTCTGCGGGGTGAGGGTGCCGCCAAAGGCGTCCTCCAAAAAGGCGTCGCTCACCACCGCAACCTGCCGCTCGCCGTCACTGTCCCGCACAAAGCGTCCGGCCAGCAGCTCTACCTCCTCGGCGGCGTACTCCTCATTCACCCCGACGGCCTGCACCGCGGCGCTCAGCGCGCCGTTCGTGGCGGTGCCCCGGCCCAGCGTCTCGGTCAGCTCGATGGCCTGCACCGCGTCCCCAAAGGCCGCGCGGTACTCGGCGATCATGGCGTCGGTCAGCAGGTCCTCCTCGCTGGGGGCACTGGGGCCGAACATCCGCACCTGGGCGCTGCCCTGCGCCGCGGCGTCGGCCTCATCGGTGCTCTTCTGGGTCAGCGAAAAGGCCACCTTGAGCGCCCCGGTGTCCTGAATGGTTGCCACCGTGCCGCTGCACTTGCTGCCCACCGTCGCGTCCAGGCTGGTCACGGTGCCGCTGGTGGCGGCGGTCAGGGTGCAGTCGGCCAGGGTCTCCTGCAGCTGCTCCAGATCGTCGTCCTCCCCGGCCTCGTCCAGCGCGGTGCGGGCATCGTCCAGCGCCTTTTTGGCGCTCTCCACCCGGGTGTCGGCGCTCTCCAGCGCGGTCTGGGCGCTCTCCCAGGCGCGGACACAGCTGTCCTTTTCGGCCTCGAGGGTGTCGTAACCGCAGGCGCGGCGGGCCTCGCTCAGCGCCTCGGCCGCGGCCTGCTCGGCGGCCAGCGCGTCCTCATAGGCTTTCCTGGCATTGGCCGCGGCAGCATCATCGGCCGCGGCGGCGTCCCGGGCAAGCAGGGCGGTCTCCTCTTCGGCCTTGGCCGCGTCCACTTCCTGGTGAAGCTCATTCAGCCGCGCGGGGTCGGCGTCCGGTTGGGCGCTTGCATCATTGTACGCAGCCTCGGCGGCCCTGCGGTCGGCCTCGGCCTGCGCATAGGCGCTCGCCGCCGCCTCGTACCCGCTGGAGTAGGCGGCGTTGTAGTTCGCCAGCGCGGTTTGCAAGGCGGCGTAGGCTGCCTCGTGGGCCGCCTCAAAGCTGCTCATCTTGCCCATCGCCGCGCCCAGCGCGTCCCAGGAGGCGCGGTAGGCGGCCTCGGCGGCCTCCTCCTCGGCGGCGGCGTCCGTCTGCTGCTGCACCGCCTCGTCATAGCTCTTCTGCGCCTCGCTCAGCGCGGTCTGGGCCTTCTCCACGGCGCGGGCGGCGGCGGTCTGCCGCTGCTCGATCTGCCGCTCCAGCTCCTCGGTGTCGAGGGTGCAGATCACATCCCCCGCCTGTACCGTGTCCCCCACCTGCACCTCCACCGTCCTGACCGTGTAGGTGAGCGGGGTGGTCACGGTCGAGACATTGACGCTCTCGATCGTGCCGGTGGCGCTCACGGTGTTTTCGAGGGTGGTGCGCTCGAGGGTGACCGTGCGGACAAATGAAAAGCCGTCGGTCTGCCCATCCGCCGCCGGGCCGCCCGCGGGCCGCCCGGCGGCAAACGCCCGCC